>JBEPYG010000279.1:0-6508 GCA_041641515.1 Roseiflexus sp. | reverse complement strand
GATTGTGACCCACGGCGCGCTGTTCGCTGCGGCGTTGATCGCCGCCGATGCCATCAGGCGCGACTTCGGCGCGCAGATTGCCTATCGGTCGATTGCAACGTTGTTGTGCTTTCCTGCGTCTTTCTTTTTGGGAGCAGTGTACGCAGAGTCGGTAGCGCTGGCGCTGCTGGCGCTGGCGCTATGGGGATTACGCCGCCGGCGCTGGATGCTTGCAGGCGTTGCCGGATTGTTCCTGAGCCTGACCCGTCTTCCAGGCGTGCTGATGGCGCCGGTTGTCCTGCTTGCGCTGCTGGAACACACTGGCTGGCGAGGACCGGTGCTGACGCGCGCGTACCTGGCGCCGCTGTTGCCGGTTGCAGGTCTCGCGTTGTTTATGGCATACCAGTGGTGGCGCTTCGGATCACCACTGATTTTTATGCAGACCCAACGCGATATCTGGGATCAACAGGTGAGTCCGCCGTGGGTGCAACTTTCGATGATGATCGAAACGATCGTTGCCCGCGCCGATCACTGGAGCGGTCGCTGGCCCACGCGCGTTTTCCAGCTGCTCGTCTGGCTGGTGTTCGCCGGATTGACAGCAGTCGTGCTGCGTCGCCTGCCGTTGATCTATGGGCTGACGACCATCGCGATGCTTACGCCTGCGTATCTGACGAATGTGTCGCATTCGCTGCCGCGTTATGTGCTGCTGGCGCTGCCCGCGTTCGTCGCTGCGGCAGTGCTGATCGAGCGTCGCCCTGTGCTGCTGCTGACGATGCCTGTGGCGCTGATGCTGCTGGCGTTGATGGTCGCATTGTTTGTCAACGGTTTCTTCGTTGGTTGACAGGAATGCCATGCGTCTCGAAGATCTGGTTGGTCGCCGTGTTGATCGGTATGACGTGATAGCGCTGCTGGGGCGCGGCGGCATGGCGGCGGTCTACCGCGCACACGATACGGCGCTGCAACGCGATGTGGCGCTGAAGGTGCTCTACCCGCAATTCCTCAGCGATGCCTCGCTCGTCGAACGGTTTCGGCGCGACGCGGTGCTCGCGGCTCGTCTCGATCATCCCGGTATCGTTCCGATCTACGATGTTGGCGAGTTCGATGGGCTGGCATTCATCGCCATGCGCCTGCTCGAAGGTCCCTCGCTCGCCGATGTGCTGCGGGTGCGCCAGCGTCTGACGGTCGATGAGATCGTTGCGCTGATCGATCAACTAGCTGCTGCTCTTGATTATGCGCACGCACGCGGCGTCGTTCACCGCGACATCAAGCCGGCGAATATCATTCTGGAGGGATTGGGCGTTCCATGGAACGGGCGCGACCCTTCCACGCTGGAACGGGCGCGTCTGACAGACCCGGGTATGCGCGCTATTCTGACCGACTTTGGGATCGCAAAGGCGCTCGATACACCGGGAACCACCACAACCGGTTTTCTGGTCGGTACGCCAGAGTACATGGCGCCGGAACAGATTCGTGGCGATACGCGCATTGATGGGCGCGCCGATGTGTATGCGCTAGGTGTGCTGGCGTTTCGCTGCCTCACCGGGCGTAGTCCGTTCGAAGGCACAACCCAGGAGGTGTTACTAGGTCACCTTGAGGGTGCGATCGTTGACCCATCAGTGCTCGTCCCAGAGATTGCGCCGCCGGTTGGCGCTGCGATTCGCCTGGCGCTGGCACGCCGACCCGACGACCGCTACCGTACCGCTGGAGAATTTGCCCGTGCGCTACGATCAGCAGTGCGCATGGAAGTGCTGCCCTTCGCACCAGGTGCGGGCGCGCCACGACCATCGCCGAACATGGTGCGCGTTGCGTCCGACGCGCCGACCGGCATCGGTGATGTACGTCCGCCAGCTGAAAAGCGCGATGCACCACCGCCGGCACTAGTGGCAACCGGCGCAGCGCCACCGCCACGTCGTTCCTTGCATCCAGCATTGCTGGCGTTGCTGGCGCTGGGCGCCCTGCTCCTTGGCGGTGGCGGCGCCGTGCTGGCCGGCAGGATGCTGATTGCGCAGTCGCCAACGCCGATCCCGCCGCCGGTCATTGACACAGCTACTCCCACCCAGACATCCACATTAACGCCGACCGAAACTCCCACCTCAACCGCAACACCCGAGCCGTCGGCTACGCCAACCGAAACGTCAACCGCCACCTCCACACCAACGGAAACGCCGGTTCCGCCGACACCAACCCCGCGCCCAACCGCCACCCCGACCGCAACGCCAACACCAACGCCGACTGAGACGCCATCGGTGACGCCGACGCCATCGGTGACGCCCACCGAAACGGCGACGGCTACACCGAGTGCAACGCCGACACCGACGCCATGCCCGATCGAACCCATCCGTGGCTTTGGCGACGTCTGGAACAAGAACGCAACGGTGGCGCGACGTCTCGGATGTCCGACCGATATCGAACGTGGCGGCGACCGTACCCTTGTCGAGCAGCGCTTCGAGGGCGGCAGTATGACGTCATTCCTGCCGATCGGCGATATTTACGTCCTGGTTGGTTTCGCGCGCGGCGAATGGCAACGTTTCCCCTATCCTGCGTCACTGCCGCCGGATACGCCTGCCACTCCGACGCCGCCATCTGGTTTGCAGACGCCGGTCAACACGTTCGGCATCATCTGGGCGACAAATTCAGGGGTGCGCCAGGATCTCGGCTTTGCGCTGCGACCGCAGAGCGAGCAGATCGAAGGTGCATATCAGCCATTTACCGGCGGGGTCATGATCTACAGTCGTGAAGGGCTGGGACGCGGGAAAACGATCTACGTGCTGTACGCCGATGGAACGTTTGAGCGATATGATGATACATTTGAGCCCTGACGTGAATATAGCTTGTCGCTGGATTCATCGAGCAGTGTGCGGCGCAGCTGCGTGAGGGACTGAAGGGAAAGCGGAGCGTGTCCGGTTACTATGACGATGTCTACGAGATCGTCTGCCGCATTCCACCGGGTCGCGTCTCGACCTACGGACGTATTGCAGCAATGATTTCGGTCCCGCGTGGTGCGCGCGGGGTCGGATGGGCGTTGCACGCGCTTGGTCCGGCGCAGGCGCGCGATGTGCCCTGGTGGCGCGTGATCAATGCAGCAGGACGCATCAGCAACGAATACCATGCCGAACTCCAGCGCGCGCTCCTAGAAGCCGAAGGCGTCGTCTTCGACGAGCGCGGCTATGTCGATTTGAAAACGTACCTGTGGGATGGAATTCCATCTTGACAATGCTGGTCATTATGGTATAGTGTGACCGATCACAACACTGACCAGGCAGCGTCGCGTGCATGGAGTGGACTGATGCGCCGCAGCACTATTCGCGAAGTGGCGTCGCGCGCAGGCGTCTCCTATCAAACCGTCTCGCGGGTCATTAACAACAGCCCTGATGTAGCTGAAGCAACGCGCGAACACGTGTTGCGGGTCATAGCTGAGCTTGACTACCACCCCAATGCGCAGGCGGTCAGCCTCTCTCGTAACCGCACCGACATCGTTGGCATTATCGTTGACACCGTCACATCCACCTTCTTTGCCCAAACCATCGATGGCGTTGCACAGGCGCTTCGGCGGCGCGGTCGATTCATGCTGCTGGCGACGGTCGAGGACGCCTCACAATTCGATGTCATCGACACCCTGCAGCGCAGCCGGCGGATCGATGGACTGGTGATCGTGCTCCCGCTGGCGAACAGCCTGAGTCTGTGTCGCCTGACGCCAGGTCGCGTACCCACCGTGTATATCGACCTGCAGTACGATATGGACGTGTATGGCATCACGGTCGACAACTACAAGGGCGCTTACGCGGCAACCAGGCACCTGCTCGAACTGGGGCATCGCCGGATTGGGATGATCGCCGGGAGACGCGACATTCCTGTCGGGCAACTGCGGCTCGATGGCTACAGATCTGCGTTGCGCGATTATGGTATATCGTTCGATCCGAACCTTGTCGTGCCAGGCGATTTTCGCTTTGCCAGCGGCATGGAAGGCGCTGAGCGCCTGCTTGCTCTCGATCCGCGTCCGACGGCGATTTTTGCTTCCAACGATCTCATGGCAATCGGGGTATTCCACGTTGCAACACGTCAGGGGTTGCGCATCCCCGATGATCTGTCGATCATCGGGTTTGACGATACACCAGAAGCGGCACTGGCGTGCCCGCCGCTGACGACGATGCGACAGCCGCTGCGAACGATGGGTGAGATGGCGGCCGACCTGATCTGCCGCCTCCTCGATGATGAGACAGTAGACCAGAAGCGTTTCATTATCGAGACGGAACTGATCGTTCGATCTTCAACAGGGCGGCCGTCAGCAGATTGATTGACAGGTTCAGATCACCGGTTCTATAATCGCAGGAACCGGCGCATGAGAGTAACGTACAGTGCAGTACATCATCTCTGCGTGGGGTCTCCCAAAAACTCTCCGCACTCCAGATGATCGCTGCTCTGCTCATCAGGAGAACACAGAATGAATACTGGCGGGCAACGTGGCTTGTGGATGATTGCCGTCGTCGCCTTACTCGGCGCGATTGGTTATATTGCTCTGCGTCCACCCTCGCCGTCCTCTTCAGCAGAGGATGTAGCGCTTGTTGTCCCCGGCTCTTCCACTGCCCTCCTACCGCCATCGCCTCCTGTGACAGAGCGTGCGGACATCGCTGCACCGGGCACTTCTTCTGTCAACCCTTTCACGCAATCTGCGCCTGTGCCTGGCAACAGTGAGACGGACAGCGATTGGGCGATGGAAGGGTTGAATCCTGCGCGTACACGCGCCGTTGCCACTCCTGTCGCGCCACCGCTCGACCGCCAGCGAATCATTGTTGCCGCTTCTTTTGAAGAAGGGGTTTCGCCGCCGGTTATTGCCCGCGGTCTGATGCTGCTGGAGACAAAAGATACACTGAGCGCCATTGATCTGCGCACCGGGCGACAGCGCTGGGCATATCGCCAGAACGGCGCATATCTTTCACCTGCCGTCGCGGGCGATACCGTGTACTTTCGCTCTGAGCGGGCGAATCAGGGGCAACTGATAGCGCTGGAGCTGAACAGCGGTCGGCAGCGCTGGACGTTTACTCCCAAACGGTTGAGCACTGCAGCCAACAATTACTTTGGCGGGCACCTGACATCGCCGGTTATTGTTGACGGAACGGTCTACATGGGCGCCGGGAAAGAACTGTATGCCCTGGATGCTATCAATGGCAAAGTCCGCTGGGAATTTAGCGCACAGGATTTTATCACATCGTCAGCGGCGGTTGCCGATGGACGTGTCTTTGTTTCTGATTTCTCTTATTTCTATGCCATCGATCTGCAAACCGGAACGCTGATCTGGTCATATCCGGCGCACTCAGCCATCTACTTCTCGTCGGTGATTACCGGTGACATCGTGCTGATCAGTAGCGGGCAGAACCTGATCGCACTCGCCATACACGATGGCGCCAGACGCTGGGAAAAGAGCGTTCCTGGCGAGTCGCTCATTCCCGCCGGCGCGCGTGGCGACATGGTATTCGTCAAAACAACCAACGAATTGTTTGCCCTCAACCGCGCGGACGGACATACGCTGTGGTCGTTCCGCGATGTGAATTATGTTTCTCTGCCGGCGCTGACGCAAGAGTATGCATTTGTCATCAATGGAATGGGGGCGAATGCGTCTGTAGCGGCGCTCGATATGGCAACCGGCGAGAGAGTGTGGTCACAGACCGTGCCACGACTGGCAACAACAGCTCCGATCATTGCCGGGCGCGCGATCTATGTACGCACAACCGATGGCAAGGTGATCGAATTGCTGGGTTGAATGTAACAGCCAGCAGCGACATCGTATTGCAACAGTGCATAAGGAACGCAGGGGGTGCAGGATGGCAGTACAAACCGCACAGATTCCGTCGAAAACGAAGCGCAAGCCAGCATTGTTCGGTCTGATACCGGCAGGAAAAATCGAACGGCGCGAAGCGCTCTGGTTTTGGATTTTCATCTCGCCATGGGTCATCGGGTTTTTGGCATTTACCCTTTACCCGATTGTTATGTCGGCCTATTACAGCATGACGGTTTTCAACGTGGCGAGTCCGCCGGTCTGGGTCGGCTTCGATAACTACATTAATCTGTTCAATGATCGGGTGTACTGGAAATCGCTCCAGGTCACCGGCTACTACACCTTGCTCAGCGTGCCACTGGGCATCGCCTTTGGTCTTATGCTGGCAGTGCTTCTCAATCAGCGCGTGCCGGCGCTTGGCATCTTTCGTACGCTCTACTACCTTCCTTCGCTACTCGGCGGCAGCGTTGCTGTTGCGCTTCTCTTTTCGTGGTTGCTCAACCCGCAGTTTGGTGCTATCAATCTCATCATCCGCAATCTGGTCGGTCCAGATGGACTCATTCCGCTTGGCATCACCGGACCACGCTGGCTGCAAGACCCGAACTGGGTTATTCCTTCGTTTACGCTGATGTCACTCTGGGGGTTTGGCGGCACCATGCTGATCTACCTTTCGGCGCTCCAAGGGGTTCCTACCGCCCTCTACGAAGCTGCTGAAATTGACGGTGCTAACCGAATCCAGCAATTCTTCAACGTGAC
>JBEPYG010000278.1:0-6539 GCA_041641515.1 Roseiflexus sp. | reverse complement strand
GAGAGCGTGCGCCCCACGGCAGGCTTCGCCCGGATAGCCGAGAGCTTTAGCTCCACGACAGGCAGGCGCATACGGGATGAATTGCTAAAAAACCAGCAGCCCGACTGCACAGGAACAGAGTGACACCCTTCCCGCCGCCGATTCGCGATCTCGGAAGCTTTCCCCGAACCCCCAATTGTGAACAGTTGCTCATCGGCGCGGTTCGCGAGCTGCGCCAAGCTCCTGCAGACCGTTTTGCACGCTGGTGATGACCTTCAGCAGGCGTTGTTCGAGTTCTTCGAGCACCTGGCGCGCATACTCGTCGGCGCCGGCGCGCACAGAGCGTGCCTCACGCTCTGCCTGTTCCAGCAACCGCGCACGTTCCGCCTCGATCTCCGCCAGCAGACCCTGTTCCTGCAGCACCTGCTGCACCCGTTCCTGCGCCTCGCTGAGTAACCGTTCCTGCTCGCTGATGATCCGACGCGCCTGGCGCAATTCCTCCGGGACCGCCACACGCATGCGGTCAATAATGTCGAGCACACGATCTTCGTCGATCAACAGCCGACCGCTGAACGGCACCCGTTTCCCCTCGGCGATGACGTCTTCCAGTTCATCGATCAACTGATCCAGTTCGATGGCTCATCACCTCCTGCCATAGACACGCTTCAGCGCTTCCACTACCGGACCGGGAACCAGCCAGGAGACATCGCCGCCAAGCGATGCAATTTCACGCACGGTGCTTGAACTGAAAAAGGTATAGCGGTGACTCGCCATAAACAGAACGATATCGATGTCGGGTGCGAGGGTCTGATTGATCTGCGCCAGTTGAAACTCTGCTTCGAAGTCGCCGACCGCTCGCATTCCGCGCACAATCACTGACCCGCCAACACTTCGCACATAATCGACCGTCAGCGTTGAATATGTGTCTACCCTGACACGCGGCAGGTGTCTGGTTGACTCGCGTAACAGTGCGACCCGTTCCTCGGTGCTGAAGAGCAACTGTTTGTTAGGTCGATCAAAGACGGCCATGATAACCGTATCGAAGATGCGCGACGCACGCGCAGCAATGTCCAGATGTCCATTCGTGACTGGATCGAAGCTTCCTGGATAGACGGCAATCGTCACCCCTTCTCTCCTTCACTGGTGCAACGCGGATCTGTAGAACGCTGCGCCGTGCCATCAGCGATCGGCTGGCGGCGCAGTGGACTGATGCATCTCATCGGAATCGGAGGCGGTATCGTCCGGCGCCAGTTCGTAAATCGAAAAGCATGAGTCTCCCAGACGGCGGAATTTACGGCGGCGGAAACGCTGGTAGCGATCACTGAGTTCGACGCGTGGCGAGTGACCGACGATCAGGATGCCAGCGTCAGCCAGCAGGTTTGCGTCGTCCACGGCGCAAATCGTCGCCTCAATCGCAGGATCAGCATAGGGCGGGTCCATAATGATTATATCATACTTCTCGTGGTGACCGTGAATGCGCAGGAAGCGCTCGACCGGCATATGGAAGATGCGCGCCCGATCCGCGAGATGGGTGTGTTCCAGGTTCTCGCGGATGATCCGGCACACGTGCGCTTTGTGCTCAACAAAATCGGCCCATGATGCACCGCGGGACAGGCATTCAATCCCCAGCGATCCGGTGCCGGCATACAGGTCGAGCACGCGCCCGCGAATGGGTCCGTATCCCTCAATGACTGAAAAGAGCGCCTCCTTAACCCGATCGAGCATCGGGCGCGTGCCGAGTCCCTCTGGCGCTTTCAAGCGATGACCTTTGGCTGTTCCGGTAATAACGCGCATGGTCCTTACCTTTCAGCCGCAATCGCATCGAGAGCGGCAGCGAATGCTGTAATCGTTGCATCGATATCGTCCGGCGTATGGACTGCCGAGACAAAGCCGCTCCGGCCGCGCATGAGATCGATTCCCTGGTTGATCATCGCCAGGCGCACCAGGTGAACCAGGTGCGGATCGCCGCCGCGCTTCAGTTCGTCCGGCGGCGCTGCCGGTGCGATTTCACCCGGCGGGAAACCGACCGAACACCCGGCGATGATGTGAAAGATTGAGCCGTCGCCATAGGCGGCCCAGCCGGCAAGGTCTCGTTTGCGCAGTTCAGCGTTCATGCCGGCGATAAGGCGCTCGCCGAGCGCAGCGGCACGCACCCCTGGCGCGTCGTTGGCAACGATGTCGAGCATCGCCACGCCCGCAGCTGCGGAGAGGGGCGCGGCGTTGAACGTGCCAAAATGCCGGATTTTGTGCGCCTGGTTCCACGCCGTATCACCGAACGCCAGATGCTTCAGAATATCGGCGCGCCCGCCGACTGCGCCACCGGGCAACCCGCCGGCTAGAATCTTCGCCAGAGTCGTCAGGTCGGCGACGACCCCTGCGCGCTGCTGTGCGCCGCCTGGCGCCACCCGGAAGCCGGTGACAATCTCATCGCAGATCAACAGCACGCCGTACTGCCAGGTTAACTGCCGCAGATCGCGCAGAAATCCAGATGGCAGCGGGACCGCGCCATACGATGCGCCGGTCGGTTCGAGGATCACGGCGGCCACATCGGTGCGACTGCGCAGGGTATGCTCGACATAATCGAGATCGGTCGGCGCAACGATCATCGAGCCGAGGACACCATCGTACAGCCCGGCAGGGGCGCTGGCATCGTTCGTATCGTGCGCCAGCATGTCGTGCCAGCCGTGGTAGTGCCCGGCAAAACGGATGACAACCGGTTTGCCGGTGAAAGCGCGTGCCAGGCGCAGCGCCATCATCGTTGCTTCGGTGCCCGAGGCGGTGAAGCGCAGCAGTTCGATGCCGGGAACCAGGCGCTTCACCAGGTGCGCCCATTGCAGGCTGAGTTCGTGTTCGGCGCCGTAATGGGTGCCTCGCTCCATCTGGCGTTGCACCGCTGTAACGATCGCCGGGTGCCCATGACCGAGCAGTAACGCGCCATGCCCCATCCAGTAGTCGATCAGTTCGTTTCCATCAGCATCCCATTTGTGCGTTCCGGTGCAACGTTCGACGTACAGCGGAAATGGTGCAATGTAGCGCCCATCGTGGGTAACGCCGCTGGGGAACAGCGTCTGCGCCTGGCGGAACAACGCCTGTGATCGCGGATGCCGCTGAATGTACGTCTCGATGATGGTCATCAAATGCCATACTCCAGCCGGGTAATGAGCGCTTCGGGCAGATGAACGTCACGCATCTGTCGCTGCGTCAGCCCGATGTCGTAACGAACGCGACGGAATGTGATGGTATCGGTGGTTGTATCGAAGATGGCGAAAGCAGCGCGTGGGTCCTGATTCCGCGGCTGTCCGACGCTGCCCGGATTGACGATATAGCGGAACCCGGTTTCAAATGTCAGTGTCGTGCCATCGTCCGGTGACGACGGTCCCTCGCAGCGCCCTTCGGGTGTCAGGCGGAAGACCAGTGGCACATGCGAATGACCAATCAAACAGACCTGTTGCTCGAAGCGGCGAAAATTGTCGAGCGCCTGATAGCGTGTGAGCAGATATTCCCATATCGGTTCGCGTGGGCTGCCATGAGCCGCGAAAACGCGCTCGTTGATCAACTGGAAGGGTTCGAGTTCTTCTAGCAGCATCCGATGGTCGTCCGTCAGCTGATCGCCATTCCAGACGTTGGCAGCGCGCGCGTCGGGGTTGAAATCACTCAGGTCCAGCAATCCAAGGCAGGCAAGATCGTGGTTGCCTGCGAGCATGACGCTCGCGAGGGTGTGGATCGTTGCCACGCATTCGTTAGGACGCGGACCGTATCCGATGGTATCTCCAAGATTCCAGACGGTATCATAGGGCTGGGCGGCAGACAACACTGTTTCGAGCGCCACGATATTCGAGTGAATATCCGAAAGAATCAGGATGCGCATAAGTCCCGGTACGTCCTCACAACCATTCGGGCAGGCTGCAGCACATATACCGAACATGATATCACGTCAGACGCTCTGGTACAGCTCTGAGTCGAAGCAAGCCGCAATCTGGCTGTAAGGTTTCGGTAATGCCAGGGCTTTGCATCCATTCCTGCCCACTCCTATAATACGCCTGAATGTCGTAGCGCTCAGCGTTCAAGGAGACCCGGCGCGCTATGAGCGAGCCAACACCAACCGGTCAGGGGTATTGCCCGTATCTCGGTCTGAAGCAGAATCGCGCTATCCGGTTTTCGTCGCCGACGCCGGAGCATCGTTGTTATGTCGGCGGCGAGCCGGTCGAGATACCGGTCGATCAGAGCACATTTTGCCTTTCTCGTAATCATGTTCAATGCCCATTATACATGGGTTTAACACTTCCCTCAATCCCGGCAACAGCTAGCTCTGCGGGCGCTGCAACTGCAGCGCCTGCAGGGTTGCGCGGCTGGCTACGCACGCTGTCGCCGCGCGACCGCGCGATCTATGCGTTGATGCTGGGCATGCTGGCAATCATTGTGCTGGTGTACGCCATTGCCGGATGGCAGGCTTTGACCGGCAGTGGGACAGTCATTGGAGCGCCTTCGCCGATAACTGTGGCACCACTGGAGACGGCGACTGCGACGCCCTCGCCACAACCGCCCCCCTCGCCAACGGTGATGCCGCTTCCTCCCACTCCCACGGCGCTGCCAACCAGCACGCCATCGCCACAACCGTCCCCATCGCCAACGCAGGAACCCCTGATCATCGTGCCAACAGCGCTGCCGCCGCAACCAACCGACACCGCAACCGTTGCGTCTTCACCAACCACCGACGCGACAGCAACGTCATCCTCGACCGGTCAACCGATCCAGCTATCGCCGACCCCCACGGCGACTGCAGCGCCAGTCGTGCCGCCAACCACGCCCCCCCAGCCAACCGCCGCACCTCCCGTGACGCCGCGACCGCCGGCAGCCACGGCGGCGCCTGCGGTTCAGCAGCAGCGGTTGTGGCTCTATTTCGGTGATGCGACCGGTACCCTGTTTGTGCCTGTCCAGCGCCTCGTTCCTGTTGAAGATCGCAAAGTTGCGACCGCTGCCGTCAACGCCCTGATCGAGGGTCCGCGCAACGGACTCGAGCGTCTGATCGATCCGCAGACGCGCCTGTTGAACATGACGATCAACAATGGTCTTGCAACGGTCAACTTCGACCGACCGCCGCACCTGAATGGTGATCCGCGCGGATTGTATTCAATTGTTCTGACGTTGACCCACTTCGAGACGATCAGCCGGGTACAGTTTCAGGTCAATGGCACAAACATCGGCATCGATGGGGGCGGACCGGTTGGGCGACCGGTCGTCAACCCGTTGAACCCGGACAATCTGCCGGTCGATTATGCGATCACCGAGTTTCTGCCGACGTACTACCTGGCAAATGATGGCTACCACACGATCCGCATCATTCGGATGGTTCCGAAGACGCGCCAGGTGGCGGA
The DNA here is from genome assembly GCA_041641515.1 of Roseiflexus sp. GTDB lineage: Bacteria > Chloroflexota > Chloroflexia > Chloroflexales > Roseiflexaceae > Roseiflexus. Next base: position 1,185 of record JBEPYG010000278.1, on the reverse strand, counting down.
GGGGACCGTTCGCGCGCTTATCGAGGGACCAGGAATCTACGAATATGCAGTGCAGCGCACCATTCCGCCAGGAACCGATCTCCGCGCGATCAGTATCAACCAGGGGGTCGTGCGGGTCGATTTCAGCGCTCAATTCGCCGAGGCGACGGATCGGAACGCTGCGGTGCGCACGCTGGTCGAATCGCTAACCACTCTGCCGCGTGTGACAGGGGTGCAGATCTTCGTCGAAGGTCGCTCACTTGCAGAATGGTGGGGCGAGCCGTATGGCAGGGTCTATCCAAAGCCGCTGATCAACCCGGAGTGATGATCTACCACCAGCGCCACTGAACGTACTGATGTTCCTGCGGCGGAACGATGCGGCAGTGCGTGCATACGCGGAATGGAATGCCGGTCTCGCGCTCGAGGTGGAGATCGTCGCGCCCGCCGCAGTAGCGGCACACGCTCAGATTTTCGATATCGTCGGCGCGCCAGAGTTGCGGAATGAGCGTCAGTTCCAGCGGATGAACACCGTCAATCGCCGCGATCCTGACGCATACCGCCGCTGGAAAGACCGCTTCGACGCGCGCAAACAGGTGATAGCGATACGAATATACTTCGTCGCCGACACAAATAGCGCCTATTCGCGGATGGGTTCGAATTTTCATGGCATCCTCAGCAGCGCAGCTAGCCTGCGCAGTTCCTCTTCATCGAGACGAAACGCTTCGTGGTCGCTGAACATGAGCGCATCGAGCGCATCGGCGAGACGTTCCTCCGCACCTGCCTCGAAATGCGCCTGACCAAGTTCAACAGCATAGAACTGGTCGAATGCCCATGCAGCCAGCGCCTGGTCAGTCATTGCGCCGGACAACCGTGCGTCAATCTGCTCCGCTACCGCATGGCGTGTAATGATCGTCATGAATCTTGTGGCTGAGCCATTGCAACGAACCGACCCCGCCGGCGTCACGGATCGCGCAATGCCTGATCGCACATTGCGAAAAAACCGCACCCATAGCATCGTGCAGGATCATCGTGACTCCGATCGCACTCGTTGTCAAGCGCCGCGCGCATCTCTGCGATCAGTGCCAGCGTTGCTTCGCGCACCCGTGGCGTGTACGACAGCCGAAACGTTCGGTCGGCATAGCGCAGCAAACCGTAGGGCGGGGCGACGCCGGTCGTCTCCTCGATCAACAGACAGTACGCTGCAAG
>JBEPYG010000277.1:0-6543 GCA_041641515.1 Roseiflexus sp. | reverse complement strand
CTATTGAGCGAATCAGACGCACCCGTCACTCCGTCCGGGCACGACGGCGTGCTCCAACCGGGCAACGCCCGCCTGCGCAGGCGAGAACAGATGATGCAAGACCATCACTCACTAACCAGGGTATGCCTGGTAATAGCAGATCTTTGTAACAGTACCTGCACGCTAACTCTGGCATCCCTCCCCAAACCATGGTATCGTATTCATTGATCGGAAATCAGGCGCATTCCATACATCTTCTCTAGATACATCAACAGCAATAATGAGGCAGGTATGACCACACACCACTGGCGTGCCGTCGCTGCGCTCCTTATCGGTTTACTGGCGACTCCCGTGCTGATCACAGGGCGCGTGCAGGCGCAGAGCACCGCCGACCCACGTGCTCTTGGCAACCCCGACGCACCGCTGGTCATCATCGAGTACAGCGATTATGAATGCCCGGCATGCGCTTCATTTGTTCGTGATACCAAACCTCAACTGATTGCTGAATACATCGAGACCGGCAAAGTCTACTACATCTACCGCGACAATCCGTTGCCGCAGCATCCGGCGGGACGAGTTGCATCCGCCTATGCGCATTGCGCTGCACAGCAGGGGCAATTCTGGCCCATGCACCAGCGTTTATTCCAGGGATACATCGATGGCGAATGGGGCGGCAATCCGTCTGCATCGGAGCGCATGTTTCGTCAGTACGGCGATGAACTTGGACTGGACCCTGACGCACTCCAGGCATGCGTCCGGGATCCGGCCACCGATCAAGCTATTGCGGCAGACATCGAAGAAGCGCGCAATCGCGGGTTGCGCGGAACACCTGCCTACATTCTACGCTGGCCCGGTGGACCGGAACGTGGCGATGTGCTGACCGGCGCGCAGAGTTTCGGCACATGGAGCTACCTGCTCGACGAGCGCCTGAGCGGACAGCCCAATCCGGCTACGGCAGCGCCTCTCCAGGGAGAGCAGGCATCGATCTTCCTCTATCTGGCGCTTGGCGCAGTGGGAGGGCTCGTCGTATTGGTTGCCGGGGGAAGCGTACTCTGGTGGCTTGCCGCGCGGCGACGGTAGAGCAGCTCTGTGCTGTTTCAGGTGTACACAATCTCTGCTATACTGCGCACGGCTGGCATTGTTTGCCGCGTCTCAGGCAATGTCGCTCTCGTTTCTCATAAGTAAGCCACGGTGCTGTGTCTATGTGTCGTGGTGCTATTGTGTATTGACGCAAACATACTCGCCGAGTGCGCTGGCGTCTCGTCCGCATCCTCAGATCTGTCATTATGATAGCGGTGTGCAACGCAGCTGCAGGAAGAGCTGAAGTCAGACACATCAACAATCTCTTTAGTCACACGGAGTGCCAACGATGGATGCCAACCAATCTGCTGATCTGCCGACCCTGCTGCCAGAACATGATCGTCTGCGCCAGCAGATAGAGCGATTGGAGCGTGATCTGGCGCATTATCGCCGGATAATAGAGGAAACCGATGCCCTGATCGTACAACTAGACAGAGATGGTGCAATCACCTATGTTAATACCGCCGCACATCGGGTCTTTGGATATCCTCCTGAAATGTGTGTCAACCGCTCATTGTCCGACTTCATCCATCCCGATGATCGAACGCGCTTCAAGGAGATGTTTCTGGAGTGGCTTCATCAACACGAGCATCGCGTAACGTTCGAGAGTCGGGTTGTGCATCGTGATGGGAAAATGTTCCATAAACTATGGCGAATTACGCTGCACTACGATGACGCAGGGGCGGCGACCTGCGCGACATGTATTGCACACGACATCAGTGCGCTCTACGATCTGCGCAGTGAGTTGCAGGAAAGTCGCACCATGCTGCAACTCGTGATCGATAACCTTCCGCAGGCGATCTTTTGGAAGGATCGCGAGTCGCGCTTTTTAGGAGGCAATCAGCAATTTCTCGTCGATGCCGGTCTCGCGTCAGTGGAGGAAATCATCGGCAAGACCGACTTCGATATGCCCTGGAAGGATCAGGCTGCAGCCTATCAGGCGGATGATCGTGAGGTCATGGCGCACGGTCCGAAGCGCAATATCGAGGAACCGCTGACTCGCGGCGACGGTTCGACGATCTGGCTGCGCACGGATAAAATCCCGCTTCTGCGCAACGGTGAAATTATCGGTGTGCTGGGAATGTGCGAGGATATCACCGAAGCGCGGCGACAGGCGGAAGAATTGCGCACCTTCAGGCTGCTCGTCGAGAATGCACCTGATGGCATTGGTATTGCAGATACCAGCCTTGTTCTGACATACGCCAACCCGGCGTTTACCGCGATGCTCGGGCATCCGAGCTTGATCGGCATGTCCGTTCCTGACATCACCCATCCTGATGACCTTGACCTCCTGAAGAGCGTTGCTGAGCGCGTGTCGCAGGGGGACACGCCGCGTGAAACGATCCGCTATCTGCGCAGCGATGGTTCCGCTGTGACGGTTCAAGCTGCAGCGCTGGCATTACACGACCGGCATGGGAATCTGATCGGCTACGCTTCGATCAACCGCGATATCACCGAACAATTGCAGACCGAAGAACATCTGCGCGTCAGCGAGCAGCGCAACCGCGCGATCCTCAGCGCCATCCCAGACCTCATGTTTCTGCTCGATGCCGATGGAGTCTTCCTGGATTACAAAACCGATGCCAGCGGCGATCTCTTAATTCCGCCAGAATTCTTCCTTGGCAGGAAAGCTGTCGATGTACTGCCGCCTCCGCTGGCTGAACAGGTCATGACACATCTCGACGCAATCAAGCGCACCCATGAAATACAGACCTATGAGTACCAGATTATGCTCAACGACGAGCCACGCGACTTCGAAGCGCGCATGGTGATGAGCAATAACGATATCCTCGTCCTTTCGCGTGATGTTACCAAACAGCGACGCGCTGAACGCGAGCGACAGGCGATGCAGGAGCAGATCATCCAGGCGCAGCAGGCGGCGCTGCGCGAACTGAGCACGCCGCTTATGCCGATTGCCGATGGTGTGGTTGCGATGCCGATCATCGGAACGATTGACTCGATGCGGGCACAGCAGATCATGGAAACGCTGCTTCAGGGCATCGCCGAGCACAGCGCCGATATTGCTATCCTCGACATTACCGGCGTGAAAGTGGTGGATACCCAGGTCGCCGGGGCGCTGCTCCGCGCGGCTCAGGCGGCGCGTATGCTCGGCGCGCAGGTGGTGCTGACCGGCATCAGCCCGGAGATTGCTCAGACGCTTGTGCACATCGGCGCCGAAATGCGTGAGATGGTCGCCAAACCAACACTGCAGCAGGGGATTGCCTACGCCCTCGAACAGCGCGCGTGATGTGGAGGCTACTGTATCGATAATGCTTCACAGCGTTCCGGGGCGGATCTCGTGGTGTAATGGCACTGCAATCGTTGCTGGCGGTTGCAAGCGCTTCACCATAACAATCTGAGCTACCACAGCTCCGGCAGTGCCTCGCGCACCCTGCGCCAGATGAGCCAGCGCGCCAACGGACGCGCCAGCCAGCCATAGAGCCAAACCCAGCGTGGCCAGGGCAACGGCGCGCGGTTGATGAGCGCCTGCACCCGCGCGCGCAGATCTGACTCGAAGCGCTGCCTCACGGTGCGCCGTGGATCACCCGTCGAAACAATGATATCCAGACCGGCATAGCTGCTCATATCAACCACCAAGCTGGGATCAGTATCGGGGTCGTAGAATCCTTCAGAACGGTCAGGGACTGCGGGCAATTTCAGCAAGTCACGTCCCATACGGCGCGCATCGGCCGCGCCCCGACGAAAATCATGTTCGCGTAGCCGCTCATCGAGGAACGCCGCCAGCGCATATCCCAGATACGAACCATACAGCCGCGGTGCGTTTTCGAGCGGTAAGACCAGGGCGACATTGCTCAGCAGATCAACATCTACCCGATCCACCCCCGGCAATGCACCCTGGAGATCGCCGTCACGACCAGCAACCGCCGGCAGCACCACCTCGCGGTCAAACTGAATGGCGCTGCTTTCGGCATGCACCGCGCCGATCAGACTGCTGAAATAGACCAGCGGGTTGCGATACAGTGCGCGCTGGCGCGGCGGCAGCGGATTCAGCGCCCGTACCGAAGCGCGCGACGGGTCCACGATGATAATCACGCGCTCAGCACCGCGCGCTTCAGGCAACTGGCGCGCGTAGTGCCACGCCAGGTCGATCGGCAGGTTGTTGAATGTGCCGCCGTCACAATAGAGAAACTCAGCCTCGCCGACGAACTCCGGCTGCTGAATATAATGGTCAGGATTGGTCGCGCACCGACGCAGCGGCATCGGCGGGAACACACCGGGTAGCGCCGCCGATGCCAGCGCAACATCACCGATTCGCTGCCAGATCGCATCATCCGGTCGGATCTGGTCGCTCAAATAGAAGACTTCCTGCTCGGCATGGCGCACCTGCAAGAACGACTCTTCCCTGCCACCGGTCGGCATCCGCACCCGCGACCGGTACGAGACCCCTTCGATATTGGCGATCGTCAGCGCGACGACCAGACGATCGGCGCAGAGCGGCGAACGCCGCGGTTCGCCCCATTCCACCGACCAGGACAACACCTGGTGCGCGACATCGGTGAGCCGCCGGTTGCTCAACAACGAGAATGGCTCATCGGGCAGGCCATGGGGATCGAGCAGGTCGTGCATGTCGATCTGCCTGACCCACACATCGTGCAAGGCGGTCTCGCCGCCACGGTAGAGCAGTCCATGAGCAATCAGAGCAGCAGTGGTTGCACCCGCCGATGCACCGGTAATGACATCGATCTCATATGCGCCGCTGAGCGTTAGGGCGCGCAGCAGTTCATCGAGCGCGCCGGCGATATATGAGCCGAGCGACACACCGCCGCTCAGCACCAGCGCCACACGTTTTTTCTCCATGATACGCCCCTTCCATATGACTGCTGCACGATCGACGACCATCTATTGCTCTATGTGCTGTTGTCATGTCGAACCCGCGCCCGAACCGATGGTCAATAGTGGTCGTGCTGTCCAACCTTCAGAATGTTAATGCAGCTGCCAGTTGTTTCCAGAAATCCTTCCGCTCCGCCCTCAACGGACCCGCAGCGCCACTCTCCAGCATCAATGATTGGGGCACAGCGCTGTTGAGGAACGCGAGCGCGCGCGTGTGAATCGTATGCAACGACTCAGTGTCCGGCGACGTCAGTCGAGCAACGGCATACTGTGCTGCTGCCGGAACCAGACGCCATGGGTAGCCCTGTGCGTCAGGAGGCTGGACTTGCGGGTCGAGCAGGTGACGCGCCAGATGTTCTACCAGAGTCGCCTCTCCGGCAAGATCGGGCGCCAGCTGATGCAACGGGCGCTGCCCAAGCGCCATCAACGGCGTGTCGCGCGTCATGGCAGCGACCGCTGCCACGTCATCGAGATATGGGTGCAGCGCATCTGGTGTCAGAACAGTCGCGAGCGCCTGGTCAATCCAGCTGGCGGCGGCATCGAACTGCGGCACGGCGCAACGCCGCAGCAGCTCCGCCAGGAGACGCAACCGTAGCGGCGCATTCGGATGTTCGCCGGGATCTGGCCGTTCATTGACAGGCGCAGTGAGCAGCAACGCGGCCATGGTATAGCTAAAGCCAGCTCCACCGAGTAGCATGCCGAAGGTGTCGGCAACGATCTCGGGCATCCATCGTTCCCAATCGCGCCTGCGGTTCGCGTCCGGCACACTGGCAGCAAGCTGGAAGAGCAGCTCCATGCTGATCATGCGCCCACCTGGCGGGTGCAGATCCTGGTCGAGATTATGGCCGACCTCATGGTGCAGTGTGGTGTACAACCACAGACTGTCAGCCTGGTCCGACGGCAACAGAATAACCGGCAACGGCAGGCGAAAGCTGCGATACATGCCCAGCGCCAGGCCGAAGGCGCGCGCCTCCACACCGCGGCTGGCAGTCAGGGCCGAGAACTCAGCATCGAAGAAGGTCAGCGGCGGCGGGCGCACTTCATCGCGTAGCAACTGCCAGTGTCTCGCCGTCGTCATCATCGAATTGTAGCAATCGGCGGCAATCACATCGGCAGCGCGCAGCAGTGTGCGTCCTGGTTCGTCACGGCGCTGGTCGAAAATAAAGCGGAACAACCGCCACAATCCCTGCGCGCCGACAATCTCACGCTGCAGTTCGGCATAGCGCGCAGCGCATTCAGTGGCGGAGGCGGCAGACTCACACTGCTGGAGCAAACGATCCTGACGTTCCAGCAGCGCATCCATCATCACGTCGAGCGCCTGGAGCTGACTGCGGTTGACGCCTGCACCTGCCAAGTTGTTTTCCGCCGCCTGCCGGCGGTCATCGACCTCGACACGCAACGCCGCAACCCGCCGGCGGATCTCTGGCAGCGCCCAGACCGTCAGACCAGCCACCGGTCCCTGTGGATCGCCCGCCGGCAATCCCCGCTGAGGTGGAGGTTCGTCCTGCGACGCGGGTTGTTCATGGTTCGCCGGCTGTAACGCCGGAACAGGTTCAGATTGCACATTCGATACCGGTACACTGGCGACCGCCAGGTGCATATCGGCATGGCCGAAGAGACTGGAGTTGAACG
>JBEPYG010000276.1:0-6545 GCA_041641515.1 Roseiflexus sp. | reverse complement strand
GTGCGCAGATTCGACCACCACGCGCCTGCAAAACGCGCCGGGTCCGCCAGGATGACCTCGGTTAGCGGGATATCGTTGCTGACCTCATTCCAGCGCCCCCAGTCGCTGTCGCCATACACGGCCAGCCAGACATTCTTTGCCTGCTGATTGTAGAGCGGGTTGCCCGTATCGCGTACATTGACGATCACCTGAGGTGCAATCGCAATGAGAAAGGCGCCGGTGAATACGAGGACGGGGAACGCTGAATGTCGAATGTGCAAATGTGCAAACATTGAACGTTGAGTGTGCAAATGTGCGAGTGTTGAACGTTGAACGTTCAACGCAACGACGATGCCGAGGGGAAGCAGCAGGATGCCGGGGTGCCGCACCAGAAACGCCCACCCCGCAACCACGCCGGTCAGCGCGAGGAGCCAGACGCTTCTCCGGTCTCTCCACTGCGCCAGCAGCGCCAGGGTTAGCGTGCAGAGGGCGGCAAACGGCATATCGCTGCCGATGTACAGCGCATACTGCACCACGAACGGGTTCAGCGCCAGCATCACAAGCGCCGCCAGCGCCGGACCGCGTCCCAACACACGGCGTGCCAGCCACCAGGAACTGACGAGGAACAACGCACCTGCACAGGCAGCGATCAGACGTGCAGCCAGAAATGGATTCCCGGCAGTGAGCGGTGTTATGCACCAGAGCAAGAACGGGTATCCAAGATGGTAGAACCCATCAGCACGGAGGACCAGCGCCAGATCGACGGCGCGTGTCGCAAACACCCGAAAATCTTTCTCAACCCCCGGAACCGACAGGGTTACATGATCCTGCGCTGCCGCAAGAATGGCAGCGGTCCAGACTCCGATACCCGCCAGCGCCAGCGCATCCGGCAGGACAGGCAGCCGTACCGTGACCTTCGGACCGTAACGCATTGCTACGATTGCGCCCAAGACACTGCAGACTCCGGGCAACAAACCACGCAATGGGTAGGGATACACCGGTTGAACGCGATAGAGCAGGAGATACGCAAGATCGATCAGCAGCATCCCGGCAATCCAGGCGCGTAGCGGCGTGAAGAAGCGCAGCCAGGGTTTCCGTTCGCCCCATCGCGTATCTGCCAGTGTCAGCGCCAGCAGTGCTCCTGCGAGCGCACCCCATGCCAATTGCGCCGGGTATGGTTGCAGCGGCGGACCTGCAGTGCGATACGTCACTGTATCGACGAGGACGCCTGCCGGTCGCGGGTCACCGGCACTCACCGGCGCTACATCAGCACGCAACGTGATGAGGACATCTTCAGGTTTCAGCGACGCGTGCTCCAGCACAACCTTGATCTCCTGCCACTCGCCGGTTGTCACTCCGGTGTACACCTCGCGCCCATCGACCAGGATCGAAAGACGAGGGGGCGATCCATCGGCACGCCATCCACGCAGCCGTACCACGACACTCGCGGGAATGCCAGCTTGGGGAAACAACAGATAGGACTCAGCGCGCGTCCAGCGCGCACTGCCGTCGGAACCAACGAGGTAGTCGCGTGCCTGCGGCAGATCGAGGCGCTCCGGATCATGAAAGCCGCGCACATACCCGGCATCGTACCGCCCCACATTGACGTGATGTACGACCGGGAATTGAGAGAGGACTATCATCAGCAGCATGCCTGCCAGTGATGCAGTAATCACGTTGATCGCCATCGAAGTGGCGGTCAACGCTCGTCTGGTCGGTTTCCGGCTCGATGTTACATCCAGGCGCTGCATACGTTGCGGGAGTGTACCATAATTTACTCCTCGTCAGCAAAAAAGGTGTGTGCTATACTACAATAATCACACCATGAAATCGTATGCCGACTTCGAAATCACGGTAACACCGTCAGAGAGTGGTCGTTTCCTCCTCAAGGCGCGCGGTCCGCGCGGTGAGGAGGGCGATGGTGAGTTGCGCCTGCCCGACTCCGACCCGCAGGTTCAGGCATTGCTTGCGCGTTTACGCATGCTAGATGTTGATGAGCCCACGCTCGTCACGCTTGGACGGCTCCTGTTCGATGCAATCTTCACCAGTGCAATACGGGATGTGTATGTCCGTTGTCGCGGAGCACTCGGTAGTGGTGAGGGGTTGCGTCTGCGTCTCAATATTCCTCCATCAGCAGCACCGGTAGCGATGCTTCCGTGGGAATTTCTCTATGATCCGGATCGTGGTCCCTTGACGCTGCTCGATGCACCGATTGTTCGCCACCTGCCACAACCGGATCGCATTCCACCGCTCACCGCGCCGTTGCCGTTGCGCATCTTGCTCACTGCTGCGCAAACACCGCCGCCAACCGCTGTCGAACGTGAACTGGCAGCGGTTCAGGCAGCACTCGAACATTTCAACAACCAGGTTCACACTACCGTCGAACCGCACCTGACGGCGGCCATTTTGCAGAACCGGTTGCGGGAAGGGTATCACATCTGGCATTTTGTTGGTCACGGCGGTTTTGCCAGCGATGGCGCCACTGCTCAACTCTTGTTCGAAGATGATATGGGCGATCCGGAACCGATCAGTGCACTGCAACTTGGGATCATGCTCGACCGGAGCAATCTGCGTCTGGTGGTTTTGGATGCCTGCGCGACCGGGCAATTGTTGCTCGACCCGATGCGCAGCATTGCGCCTGCCCTGATTCGCGCTCAAATCCCGGCAGTCATTGCGATGCAGTTTCAGGCGCCGGAGGAATCTACCCGCGCGTTTGCCGGGGCATTCTATCGCGCCCTGGCGGATGCCTTCCCAATCGATTTCTGCGTTACCGAAGGTCGGCGCGCCGTCATGAACATCGCGGGTCTTGGTCGTGCGGACTGGGGCATTCCCGTGATCTACACGCGCACCGAGGATGGACGATTGTTTGAACCACCTGCTGCGCACACTCCCTCGACAGTGGCAGAGGTGACGGTGCGCTCCGCCGGAGCAGGCATTCAGGCGCTGGAACACCTCATTCAGGTTGGCGACGAGGTTCGCGAGTCGGTTATTGCGTTCCACACCGATTTTCATGCTGTTGCCGGTCAGATCGACATCCTGGCGGATTACAAAGATGTCCATGATCATCTTCACTCACTCCAGTTCCACTGCTACAACCCGATCATGATCGATATGCGTCGTCTGCCGGATGACCCCGTGGCATGGGAGAGCATTGCCAATTATGATGTGACGCTGGAGGGTATTCTGCGTGATCTGGAGGAGGTGAACAGACGGAACCGTCTACCGGCGAGTGAATTATCGTGGCTGGTGGATGTGCGTACTGCACAGGCGGATATCGCGCGGGCGATTGAGGAGAACAATCTGAATCGCATCAAACAGGCGATGCGTCTGCTCAACCGGGTGCTGACGATTCAGCCGACCCTGATCAATGCCCGTCTCATCACAGCCGCACGGTCGTTGCGTCTAAACTCGCTCATTCAGGGGATGGTGGCTGTACGTGATGGGCTTGGCGGTGCGGGGTACGATGCCGCCAGGATCAGTCAGATCGAACTCGGCGTTACGGCGCTGACCACGCTCAGCGCCAGTCTTGCCAGCCTGGTCGATGAGCACGATCGCTGGCAGATCATCGATCTCGATCTTCGCCGGATCGAACAGTTTCTCGATTATGATATGACCGAACTGGAACTCTCGTGGCCCGATGTGTGTGAACGACTGGCGCCGTTCTGTGCGGAGCCGACCGAAGCCTGGAGTGTTGCGTTGAAGCAGGATGCCGACAAAGTAACCGGTGCACTTAAGTCGGCCGACTCGACGCGGTCGCGGCAGTTCTTTCGGCGTTTTCGCCGTCAGGTGGGTGAGCGGTTCTTTCGTGTCGATATCGAACTCAAGCGTGTTTGTGATGAGTTGCGGAAGGTTGGTGAGCCGCTAGCTTCTGTTCTGAAAGTGCTGACACCATGACCGATCACGTACCGCAAGAACCGGCTCATGTACCGCAAGAACCGAAAGATGACCACCATGTGCTGGCGTACCCTTCATTTGCTGCGTTGCGCATGGCGCATACCGAGATATTACGTCGCCAGCACGAAGAAGGGTTGACCCCCTCCTTGCTCGGTCAGGCTGCTGAACTCATTGCACGTGGCAGCGCTACCGGCGCTATTCTCGATGATGAAGACGAACGTAATGCAGCACAGGGGTTGCTCGACTATTGGGCGACTATCCTGATCCGGAAAGGGTATGAACCTCCTGACGCCACTCTCGACGAATTCGATCCGTCCCTGGCGCCAGAACTGGACGACGCCAGTTTCCCCTATGTCGGTCTCGATCCGTTTCGCGAGGAAGATGCCGCGCGCTTCTTCGGCAGGCGGCGGCTGGTCGAGTTTCTGGTCAACCGGTTGCGCACCCAGCGTGTGCTGGTGCTGGTCGGTCCTTCCGGCGCCGGCAAGTCATCAGTGGTGCGAGCCGGTCTTATTCCTGCGCTGAAACAGGATGCTCTTCCCGGCAGTAGTGCGTGGAGGTACGCACCGGTGGTGACGCCGGGTGAACGACCGCTGCTCCACCTGGCGCGGGCGCTTCGCCGCCTGCAGGATCAACCTGATGTTTCGACGAGCGATGAGGAACTGGCGGAACGTTTTCGCGACCCGCACCAGGTCGTTGCCGCAGCCGACGGGAGCGAACCGGTGGTGCTGGTGATCGATCAGCTGGAGGAGATGTTCACCCTCACCGATGATGAAACCGAACGTCACGCATTCATTGAGGCAATCGCCGCCCTTGCGGGACATCCATCCCCCCGGCATACCGTTCTCACGACAATGCGGAGCGATTTCGAGAGTTTCATTGCGCTCGAGTCGTCACTCCAGCGGTTGATAGAACAGGCGCGGGTGCAATTGCTGCCGCTAAGCGCCAGTGAGATGCGCGAAGCTATTGAGCGTCCGGCGGAACTGGTCGGACTCAAGTTCGAGCAAGGGGTGGTCGATGCCTTGCTGCACGATACCCTTGGCGAACCGGCAGCACTGCCGCTGCTGCAATTTTCGTTGTTGAAATTATGGGAGGCGCGTGATCGCAACCGTGTCACCTGGCAGGCGTACCAGCAGATTGGCGGTGGGCGTCAGGCGCTGGCACGCAGCGCCGATGCGCTCTACAACAGCCTTATTCCTGAAGATCAGGTCACGGCGCGTCGTATTCTGATGCGTATGGTGCGACCCGGTGAGGGGCTGGAGATTACCAGCCATCGCATCCGGCGCGATCAACTCTACCGTACCGGTGAAGCGCGCGATCGGGTTGATCGGGTGCTCGAACGCCTGATTGCCGCCCGTCTGTTGCGCCTTACCCCCGATGATGCTCCCGGTGGCGCGCAGGTGGAGATTGCGCACGAAGCGCTTGTGCGGAACTGGCCCACACTCGTCGGCTGGCTCGAAGATGAGCGTGCAGCTATAGCTACCCGCCGTCGTCTGGAGGCAAAAGCTGCGGAATGGATACGCCTCGGCGGCGGCAGCGCCGGGTTGCTCGATGAGGTGCAGCTGGCGGAAGCCGAACGCTGGCTGAACAGTGCTGAAGCTGCATACCTGGGATACAACGAAGCATTGCACGATCTGGTCGCTGCCAGCCGCGCGGCGATCGAGCAGGCGCGGCGTGCAGAGGAGGAGCAGCGCCGGCGTGAACTCGAACAGGCGCAGGCGCTCGCCGAAGCGCGCCGCATTCAGGCGGAACAGAATGAAAAACTGGCGATCGAGCAAGGAAAACGCGCCGAAGCCGAAGCGCGCTCGGCGCGACGGCTTCGCCTGATTGTGCTCACTATGGCTGTTGCTCTGATTGGCGCGGTCTTCTCTGGTGTGATGCTTCTGTTCCAGCGATCGCAACTCAGAACGACCGCGTCTGAACTGGCCACACAAGTCAGTATTTCCAATATGGCGCTTGCAACAGCCGGAGCAGCTGTTCAGGATGCGCAGGCAGCTGCACGTCGGGCACAGGATGCTGCTGCGACGTCGCAGGCAGCTGAGAGCCTGGCGCTGCTCCGTGGTACGGCGGCTGCGCTGGCAGCAGCGCAGGAAGCGCAGGCGCGTCAGACGGCTGAGGCGCTGGTCGTGGCGCTGGAGCAACAGGCGCGCCAGGCGCGTGCGGGGCGGCTTGCTGCGCTGGCGCAGGCGGAGGCGGAAAACCGTCCGATCCTCAGTCTGCTGCTGGCAATCGAAGCGGTGCAGGTGACGTTGCACAAGGGTGAAGCGCCGCTTCCCGTCGCTGATGACGTGCTGCGTGGTTCGCTGGCGCGTATTGGCGGCGTCGGGCTGAATGTGGGCGAGCCGGTTGTTGCCAGTGCAGCTAGTGATGATGGCACGGTTGCTGCCCTCCTGACCACCAGTGGTGTTCTTCAGGTCTGGAACCTGACCGATCTGAATGCGTCGCCACGGGTTGCCAGCGCTCCCGGCGCCGCGACACTCCTGGCGCTCTCGCGTGACGGGACGCGCCTGGCGACTGCCGGCGCGGATCCGGCCAGTATTCGTCTGTGGAACCTTTCTGGAACAACCCTGACTGCACGCGAACTTGCAGGACCGGGCGGTATCAATACGGCAATGACCATCAGCCGCGATGGACGTCTGCTGGCAGTTGGTGATAACGAGGGCGCAACGCTCGTA
>JBEPYG010000275.1:0-6574 GCA_041641515.1 Roseiflexus sp. | reverse complement strand
AACGCTTTGATGAGTGAACGAAACCCCTGAACCGGATCACCGGGACACGCCCCAACAACAGGTTCAACCGCAGCGCAGACGTTGTGAATGCCGAAGAAGAGTCCCAACCCGCCCGATTTCCACTGTACTTCCGCAATCACGCGACACGGGTTGAATGAAATGTAGTCCACCCGACAGAAGCGCGGCTCCAGCTCGGCGGCAAGGGTGAGACGCTGCGCCTGAATCTCCTCGGGACGCAGACCATACTCGCACAGATCGGCAATCCAACGCGGTTCGTCACCCGCCAATGAAGCGCGGTACAGATCATTCCAGATACGGTAGAACTGTTGCAGAGAGACAAGGTCTTCCGCGATAGCGGCAGTCGTAGCATGATCAAGGAGACACGATGATGGTGTGATCAACGAGGGATACGACTCTCCAGCGCCATAGAGCAGACCGCTGGCATTCAGGGTTGCGACCAGCTCGCCGGCGACCTTGTCCGGATGCCGCACAATCGACAGAGCGCTAGAGATCATAGGCGCGCAGCCATAATTCGAGGGTGACCAGCAACCAGATGAATTGTCCGTGACGTTTCCAGAACAGACCTTTGCCCTGGAGCCAGTCACGCACTACTGCCTCACGGAAGAGACCACGCGCGCGTGTCCGGTACCCGAACAGCAGATCATTCGCCATGTCACGCAGCGGACCGCGCAACCAGTGCTGCACCGGAACCATCATGCCGCTCTTGGGTCGGTTCAGGATGGTGGACGGCAGCAGGTCGTGCACTGCCTGCTTGAGAATCCATTTCTCCTGTAATCCGCGCAGTTTCAACTGCGGCGGAATCGCAAATGCCGCATCGATCAGCGCAGGTGCAAAGAGCGGCGAACGTCCCTCGATACTGCACGCCGTGGTCAGACGCTCGACCTTCGGCAGAATGTGGTGCGCCCCTTTTGTGCGAATATTGGTGTAGAGAAGGCGGTTCAGGAATGACGACATACGCGGCGATTCGAGAAACGGTTGCACGTGGCGTTCCAGCGGCGGCGCGGTGCACAGCGCATCGAGAACCTCGACGGATAGCAAGCGTTCAAGATGGTCGTAGCACTTCTGGTACGAACGCAAATAGGCGCGGGCGCGCGCTTCCGGCGCTGGATCATCGCGATGGAATTCAAACACCAGCATCGGCAGGTTCTTGGGTCCGCCGAACACCGGGTCGCCGCCTTCCCCATTCAAAATGACCGTCAGACCATCGCGCGCTGCGGCGCGTGACAGCAGCAGGTTTGGCGTCGTAAGCGGATCCCCCACAGGACAGTCGAGCAGCGCCACCGTTTCTGCCAGATGATCGGCGATGGTCTTTCCATCGAATGTCAGCACCGTATGCTCTGTGCCGCAGTGCGCTGCGACCAGTTCGGAATACGCCAGTTCGTTGGGGAGATCACTGCCAAAATTGATCGCATACGTGCGCACAGTCCGATGATGCATCCGCGCTGCCAGCGCCGTCACCAAGCTACTGTCGATCCCGCCGGACAGGAAGACGCCGACATCCTGGTCGGCGGGGAGACGAACCCTGACCGCCTGTTCGAGGAACCTGCGTAGACGTTGCGCATACATCTCAGCAGGAAGTGTTCGTTCCTGGATCGCTTCACGCGGTTCCCAGAACACTTCTTCATAGCACGCACCATTGCTGCTCAGACGGAGACAGCACCCCGGCAATACCTCGTAAACATCCTCTATCAGAGTCTCTTTGCCCGGCAGGTAGGCGAACGTCAGAAAGGCGCGCACCGCATCGAGATTGAGACGCGCGTTCAGGTGGCGCCAACGCCGCAGCGCGCGCAACGATGTCGATGCCGCCCATTGATCGCCGGCGCGGGCATAGAAGAGCGTGCGCGTTCCGACGTGGTCGCGCACCAGTACCAGATCGTTATTGTCGCGGATGGCAAGCGCAAACATGCCATCGGCATCAGTGAAGCCGCGGGAACCATACCTGGCGTACAGATGGAGCAGGAGTGCGCCGTCGGTGCAGCTATCGGTCAGGACGACCCCATCGCGCCTGAGCGTAGCCAGAAGCTCGGTGCGATTGAACAGGGTCACGGATCCGGTCCCAACCAGATGACCAACAGAGAAAACGTGACTCTGGCGCTCATCGGGAATGACTTCAAACACCGGAGGATTGCCAGACACAACCGGCGCGGCATCCATTGCCGCCGGATCGTCTGTTTCGCGACAGGTTGTCAGAACTGCGTGTGTCCAATCGCTCATCCGAAGTCTCCCAGATCACCGAAATCATCAACGCTGTCAAAGGGTTGGTCATCGCCGACTAGTTCAGGCTGCTCGGAGCGATTGTCACGATCCCAATCCCAAGCGGAACCTCCATCACCACTCCCGCCGCTTCCGCTGCCGTCGGCCGCCTGCTGTTGCTGCATCGCCTTTTGACGCAGCATCACTTCCTCTTCGGGGCTCAAAAACTCCGGCGGCAGAACCAGTGAACCAAGCAGAAAACCCGCCCCCATACCCATCAAAATCGTGCCGATCCGTCCGCCGAAAGAGGTTTGATTGACGGTCAGCACCCTGCCGCCTTGCCAGAGGGTGCGACCGTACCCCTGCTCGCGCGCATACACAACCTGTCCCTGGTTGAAGGTGCGCTTAATGATTCCATCGCCGAGCAGTTCATCGATACCGGCGTACCCTTGATTGTCTCGCCACTCGACGCGACCATCTGGCAGGCGACGACGCCACTCTTGCCGTCCATCGCTGAAGATGCGGCGAACACTGCGATCTGCAAGCAGTTCATCCTGGTACGTTATGATATTCGGTTGCTGTTGCACGGATGCATTTCCTCCTCACTCAGGCCAGGTCATGTACCCGATTGAATGCCACCGGCGCAGCCTTGAGAACCAGGATGGATGGCGACGCTCTGTGTGGATAGTGCGCCGAAGCGCACGTAGCAGCGTTACCGGGTTCAGCGCAGCAACTTCGGTGATATGACCGGCACGTAACCATCTCCGTTCGACAAATCCCAGAGTGACCGATGTCTCATCTGTCAGACTGGCGCGACGAATGGCAAACAGATGCTGTCGCAGCGCATGTCTTGGGCGTAACCCTAATGCCTGCACCTGAATATTCTGCGGCAGATCGAGCAATCGATGCGCACTGCTGGCAAACCTCAACCCCTCCGGACTTGCATCGTGAAGCAGCAGCACACGCGGTGCAGGAGTGAGCATCAGCATGCTCAGCACCCGGTCAGGTAGCGGTGATGCCTCTGCCAGAGCCAGGATGACGCATCCCATCTCCATATGCATCGCATTGGCGCGCAGCATGCGTGCAATCGCATCGTCCTGGCAGACGAGTGCATAAGGTATGCCGTAGTCGTACAGGTCTGGCTCGCGATGATTGAAGATCGGCGGCGGTAGCGGATCATCGGCGAGCAACCCGGCCGGTTCGCCGTGCCGCATGCGGTAGGTCGCCAGCACTTCAGCGAAAGTGCCTTCAGAGAGCGGCGGCGTGAGCGTGAATGGCAAACGTCGCACCAGCGATGCAACGGTTCCAAGCGCGGCTGCGCCCACAATACCGGCCCAAAGAGGACGAGAACGTCGCACGGCAAGCGCCAGCGATGCTCCGACTACTGCCGTAATCTCGCTTGCTGCGCGGTACATCTGTGTGGGCTGGACCAGAGTCCGGCAGACTTCATAGTAGAGCTGGCGACGGGTATAGGACACTCCTTGATCGCTCAAACGCGCCACACACTGAGCCAGAGCCGTCAGCGGATCGAGACGGCGCGCAAACAGATTGGGCAGTGCGGGTACACCATGCATCATCCTATCCCTGCCGGCATTGAACGAGCCGCATATGAACAACGGGCACACAACACTATCGCAACGACCTGCAATCCGAAGCGGGATAAGCGCTTCATATTCATCACACCGCTCGCTACGGCCAGGTCATAAACCCGATCGCACGCGCCTGTGCCTGCGCTTCCATCTCCGGATCGACCATCCGTGCAGGCGCGTGCCGTTCCAATGCGCTGGTGATCACCTCGATCAACTGAGCTGGCGGGATAAACAGCACCGACGTAACAGGACCTTCGCGCAACCATATGAGTTCCTCATCATCCAGCACAACTCCGCCCGGCTTGTCAGCCGCACGCTCCAGAAGGCTGACCAGTTCCTTCGGCGTCTCCTCAGCAAATGTCCACGGCAGCCGCAGGCGCTCCACATGGCGTGGTCGCAGCCCCAGGTCAATGATCCGATGGCGCGATGTTAGCTCCCATTTCGCCGGCAGGAGGTACGACAGCAAACATCCCTGGACGCTAGCATCGTGAACCAGCAAGATCGGTATCTGCGGGTTATGCCGCACCCATGCAATCAGGCGCTCTGTCTCTTTCGTGAACGGTCGGTCTGGATTGATCAGCGCGAGACCCAGGCGTTCCGGCAGACCATTGGCGTAGAGGCAAGCGAGTGCGTTATCAACCGGTGACACAACGACTGCTCGCACCTGTGCAGGCGGGATCTGGAACTGGCGTGACAGTTTGATATCTCGTTCTGTCAGCCTCCCCGGCATGGGACCGTGAATAGTCTCCCATGGAGCGATGTATTTCTGCTCAAAGCTCTCAATCTCAGCATGATAGGGAATAATTGGATATCGATACGCAAATGCAGCAAGTAACCCGATGAGCGACGCAACGACCAGAACAATAACCGAAGCCCAGAGAGGACTAAGAAGGGAAGGAAAGAAAGCAAAATACGAAAATATTCCCATAATCGCCAGCAATCCGGTTACTATCAAGAACAGTTTGAGTGCAGACCGGAACGGCCGGCGCGAAACGGGCCAGGGATACGTCTTAGCGAGATCGGGTTTACGTTTTTGCAGGATTGCCGCGTGCGCCAGTTGCAACGATGTGTAGCGGTATGTTTCCTCCTGACTCAAACGCCTGGCGAGACCGAGCAATCGCAGATCGCTGAGTTGCAGATCGTTTTCTCGTGGCTCCAGGGCAAACTGCTGCTGACATTTTGGGCATCGCCGATTTCTGCGCTCACTGTACTTGATGTCTTCCTGGCAATGAGGACACTTCACTCAGGCGCCTCCTTCCAGAATGCCTGCCAGCCGACGGAGCAGCATCGCCAGACGTTCGCGTAGCGACACCTCTACGTGCAGACGGTCTGTCGCCATCTCCGCTTCCAGCTGCCGGAGCGCGGTCACCAGACGAGCTGCCGATTCGTCGCCGTGACGGGCGCGTTCTTCCGCCATGGCTGCCGTGATCGCGTAGTCGTCGTGGTCGATTCCCATGCCGGTGTTGGCAATGACCAACGGTAACGGACTATCGGCGCGGTTGTTGAACGAGTGCGGCATGAGCGCAGGGATGTAGAGCATTGAACCGGGGATGAGGCGCACATGCGCAACTGTTGCACGTTCGTGGTCGTATAATCCGCACGAGGCATACCCCATGCTCAGCACAAAGTGCTCCGCGCCGTGCGCATGCGGGGTAAACGCGCTATGCGGACGCACGAACCCGAGTTTGAAGGTCGCATTTGCTGGGTTATGATTCGACGTCGCGGCAGAGCCGATGAGGTACTTCGTATACTGCCCGCTGTCAATGAAACGGAGCATCTCAACAACGTCTTCAGCGCGCCGGGTTGGGTCGAGACGACGGGCAGAATCCCTGGTCACGGTATAGACCACACCCTCTGGACCGAACACAGAGAGGGTCGCGCCATCTGGAAGTGTTGTCTTAAGTCGTTCGAGGTATCCTACAACATGCATTGCATCTCTGGTGCAACTGATACCTACATGCGTTCTTACTTAACAGTACCACGTCGCATTTGATTTGTCATCAAGAGATTGTTAAGGACTGTCAGGATAGATGTATGTAACGTCGCCTGATCCAGGAGAGACGTTGCATTGCAACGTCTCTCCACGGCGCCACCATAGCAGCATCTCTGCCGGGAAATGTCTGCTGGGACCGCATCACAACGTCGGTCACAACCATACCCGTCAGATCACGGGGTTTGCGCAAAGTGGAGACAGACGCCATCGTGTCATCCATAGGCTGCGACACGAGCCAGCGCTACGCTGCATTCTGGCAGCCAATCCGTCGGCAGATGGACGTTATTTGCCTCCCCGCAAACCGGCGCGTTTGCTCCACCGGAAGCGGGTCATCCTCTCAATCCTGCCTGAGAAAGGTAAAAGGTATATTCATCGACATTCCCCTCCGACATCGCCCATACCCTGCAGGATGACATGATGACCATCGATTGACTCGCCTCTGTCGAGCATGGTATACTCCCATTACGCACATTTGCCGGTCGTACCCTGTCGAGACATATGCGTACTCTGCGAGACATGCATACCGCCCGCCGTCCCGACGCCATGCGCGTTTTGGGGATGCGTATGGCGTTGCCTGCGGTCTGCGTGTCGCCAGAGTGAGCACATAGCACTGGTACAAACGCAGTCCGTGGGCAGCTCAGGCGCCCACGGCTTTTTGTATGTCCACGGTCACGCTTCTCCTGGGTACACGGACATTGTTCCCGCACACAGACAGCGCTCGTGATCCAAACCAATGCGTGACCTCACATCCGGAGGTTTCCACTTCTATCGAGGGTTG
>JBEPYG010000274.1:0-6578 GCA_041641515.1 Roseiflexus sp. | reverse complement strand
GTGCTGGCAGAGACGCATCACGGCGCGCGACCTCAAGGGCCGGGTGTTTTCTCCGTTCCCTGTTCAAGACCCTTGAGGTCGGGGGGTGATCGGCGCTGTGGTGAGGATGGCGGGCGCCGGTCACGTGTGCTGGCAGAGACGCATCACGGGTGCGCAACCTCAAGGGTCGGGCGCGTTCCCCGTTTCACGTTCCCGGTTCTCCGCCTGCGGGTTCTGGACCGGTTGCAACGGGGCGCGACCGGTCGCGCGACCAGTCGCTCCAGGAGCCTTCGTAGAGGAGCGTGTTCTTCCAGCCGGCTCGTTCGAGCGCGAGGATCGTGTGTGCAGCAGTCACACCGGAGCCGCAGTAGCAAACGATAGTTTCGGCGCGATCGGCGCCAAGCGCGGCATAGCGCGCCCGTAGCGCCTCCGCCGAAAGCATCCGCCCGTCGGTATCGACATTGTCGGCGTATGGCGCGGAAATCGCTCCCGGAATATGGCCTGCGCGCGGGTCGAGCGGTTCGGCGATCCCCTGGTAGCGCTCTGCTGCGCGTACATCGAGGATGAGCACGCGCGGATCTCGTCGAAGCGTTTCCACTGCGTCTGCATCAACGACGATCGACCGGTTCGGGCGTGGGGTAAACACAGCTGGCGGCGGCCACACCTCACCCGATTCGACCGGAAGACCGGCAGTGATCCACGCGGGCCAGCCGCCATCGAGGAGCGACACGCGCTCGTGCCCGAAGAAGCGCAGCAGCCACCAGAGACGCGCTGCATATGCACCACCGACGCTGTCGTAGGCAACGACGTGTGTTGTGGGTCCAATGCCGGCGCGTGATGCGACTGCGGCGAACGCCTCTGATGATGGAATGGGATGGCGTCCGGGTCCGTGAAACGGCGGTGCAGCAAGATCGGTATCGATGTCGAGATACACGGCGCCCGGGATGTGCGCCTCCAGATATTCTGCGCGCCCGCGCCCCTGCTCCAGCAGGTGCCAGCGCAGATCGGCGACGCGAATATTCGGGTCGTTCAGACGTTCCGCAAGCCAGGCAGGAGATACAAGCGATTCGATGGTCATGCCTTAAACCTCTACAATTGGACGAATACGTCTTCTCAGGTGCGCGCGGCGCGTCGTTCCGCCGGCGAGGCGCGAGACCTCACGGGTCGGGCACGTTCCACATTCCCACGTTCCACATTCTACCCCTGTTCACCTCAAATCGCCGCGTATCTCACGTGCGCTGCGCAGATACCAGCGATTGACATTGGCGAAGCGCCCTTCACGACCGGTAATCAGGCGCAGCGAATCTCCTTCGCCGGGCGCGATTGCGATGGTATCGCCAAGATCGGCGACGGTGGCGTGAATGAGGAAGGGTTGATAGAGGACGATCCCCGGCGCGAGATCGACCCAGCGTTGCTGAAATGCTTCGTAGAGCGCGGCGCGGTCGGCAATATCGTAGATTGTGCGCGCGTTGTAGAGCAGTTCATCAATATCCGCGTCTGCCAGCCCGGCATAGTTTCGCCCACGCTCTGCCTGGCTCGAGTGCCAGAGCTCGAAAACGTCGGGATCAGAACCAAGCCGCTGCCAGCCGTGCAGCGCCATCATGAAGTCATGGGTTTCCAGCCTGCGCTGGAGATCGCCGGGTTCGATCTGTTCGATCACAATGCGCACGCCGATGGCGCCCCACTGACGGGCGATCTCTTCCGCCACAGCGCGCCGTTTCGGAGAACTGTCGGTCAGGAGAGTAAAGACGAGCGGTTGACCATCGCGTGCGCGAATGCCATCGGCGCCAGCGACGTATCCCAGTGTCTCGAGCATGGAGATTGCGCGTGCGGGATCAGGTTCGTACCACTGCACATCTGGCGAACGCGCCCACCATCCATGCAAAATCGGCGTGTCGAGCCGCATCGCCTGACCGTTCAGCACTCTGGCGATCAACACATCCTTGTCGAGCGCCATTGCCAGTGCACGACGCACGCCAATCTCGCTGAGCGCACCATCGCGCAGGTTGAAGGTCAAAACGGTGCAGGCATCCAGCAGCGCCTGGCGCCGCACCACGCCGCGCGGCAGGTTGACGTCCGCCAGTGCACCAGTGCTGAGGAATGCAAGCCCCTGGATCTCATTGCGGACCAGAGCCGCAAGCGCCTCCTGCTCGGTACGGAAGAAGCGCAGTTCAATCGTTTCGATGAACGGCGGCGAACCGAAGTAGAAGGGGTTGGCGCGCAACAGCGCTCGTTGATCATCGAGTTCGATCAACCGATACGGACCGGCGCCGACCGGCAGGCGATTGAAAGCGATCGCCTCCCATTGTTCCGGCGGTACATCGCGCAACAGATGAGCTGGCAGGATCGGAAAACCGGTCAATCGCAAAAATGGCGCAAACGGTTCGTCCAATCGAAAACTGACACTGCGCTCTCCGGCACGGTCCACCAGAACTGTGCGCCAGAAGGCGGCAACATTCTGATCGCCGGCGAATGCTGGCCCCTGCACTGCGCGGAAGGTGAACAACACATCATCGACCGTCACCGGCGCGCCATCGTGCCAGGTGACACCGCTGCGCAGCGTGAAGGTGTAGACCGTCTCGCTGTCATCGACCGTCCAGGACTCGGCGAGCGCCGGCATGGGCAGCCCATCGGGACCGGGGCGCGTCAGTCCTTCGAAGATCAGGCGGTGCAGATCGGCAGCGAACGGGTCACTGGCGGGATCGACAAGGAGCGGATTGAGATGCTGCGGTGCGCCGACGACCCCTTCGATATAGTCGCCGCCTGCCAGCGGGCGCGCAACCGATGCGCGCGTGAGCGCCAGGTAGCTCATAAGGAGCAGGACCGTCAGGGCGCTGATCGATGCTATCAGGATCTGCCAGCGAATGCGGCGTGCCATGAGATTAGCCAGGAGAGCGACCGCGCATTAACCGTCGCAGCCGCAACTGTGAGAAACGAGCGCCTGTACACCGGCGCTCGTAATCGTTCTGTCGAGGGATCTGTCTCTGTGCCAAAGCATCGACATCACCAGATCGGCAGGCTCGCAATCAGCGCCAGCAACAAAAACACGACTGCCAGGGCGATCGTTGCCTGATGCATCGTCTTTTCGATGCCGCGCTTCGTGCGATAGATCGTATCGCGCTGTTGCAGGCCCGCAGTGCGCCCCTGCACAACGACGAGAAAGGTCAATGCCGCGCTGACGATGATAAGGGCGGTGTAGAGAGCGATTTCCACGGTTTCTTCCTGTTGGTTCTATCTCCGATCACAGAGCGACATTATAGCATCAGCGCGGCAGGATGCCAAACTGATGGCAACATAGCCGATATAGTATTGGAGGGTCGTTCTCCGTCGGGCTGAACGGTCTTTCAGAAACGAATCCGGTATACCCCTGAAGCTGTGGAGCTGAAGCTCGGCTCGCAAGGCAAAGCTCGCCTGCGCGAGCTGGCGGGGATGCTGGACAACCATCAATCCTGCAGCTATGTCTTGCACAGAACGGGCGCTAATACTTTGGAACGCTTGGATCGACCTCATCCGCCCAGCGGAGGATGCCGCCAGCTAGGTTCTTTACCTTGCGGAAGCCCGCCTGGCGCAGCAGGTCAACGGCGCGTGCACTGCGCACGCCACTGCGACAGTAGACGAGCATTTCGACAGCACTGTCGAGTTCGTTCATCCGTTCGGCGAGTTCATTGACCGAAATGCGCACTGCGCCCGGCAGATGGCAGATATCCCACTCATTCGCCTCGCGTACATCGAGCAGGAAAGGCGGATGATCGCTCTGCAGCCACTCTGCAGCTTCACGCGGTGTGATCTCGATGGTCGAGTCGCGGTACGACTCTTCGGGTGAAATGCCGCAGAACTGCTGGTAATCGATCAGTTCTGTGACGGTTGGATGATCGCCGCATACCGGACAATCGGGGTTACGGCGCAATTTCAGTTCGCGGAAGCGCAGCGCCAATGCATCATAGAGCAACAGACGACCGATCAGTGGCTCACCGATGCCGGTGAGGAGTTTGATCGCTTCGGTTGCCTGAATCGTTCCGATCACACCAGGCAGGACACCGAGAACGCCTCCCTCGGCGCAGCTCGGCACCAGACCTGGCGGAGGCGGTTCAGGGTAAAGACAACGGTAGCACGGACCGCCATGCTTCGGCGAAAAGACGGTTGCCTGCCCCTCGAAGCGGAAGATCGAACCATACACATTCGGTTTGCCGAGCATCACGCAGGCATCGTTCGTCAGGTAGCGCGTTGGGAAATTATCGGTGCCATCGACGATCACATCGTAAGGACGCATCAGATCGAAGGCGTTCTCGGAAGAGATATGCGTCTCGTAGGTGGCGATGTCGATGTGCGGGTTGAGATCGCGCAGACGCATTTTTGCCGATTCGGTCTTGCGAATACCCAGGGTGGACGTGCCGTGAATAATCTGGCGCTGCAGGTTGCTTTCGTCGACGATGTCGAAATCAACCAGACCAATATGCCCCACGCCTGCAGCGGCGAGGTACAGCGCCAGCGGCGACCCAAGCCCGCCGGTTCCGATCAGAAGCACGCTGCCCTGTTTGAGTTTGCGCTGCCCTTCCATGCCAAACTCGGGCAGAATCAGATGCCGCGAATACCGGCGGATCTCTTCGTTCGACAGAGAAGATAGAACCATTGCACTGCGCTCCTCACCACGAATGAATGCTACCGGCGCCCCCGGCGATTGCCGGAATGATGCTGACGGTTTCGCCGTCGGGAACAGGGGTTTCGATCCCCTGGAGGTGACGAATGTCCTCATCGCCGACGTAGATGTTGACGAAACTGCGCAGCGCACCCTGCTCGTTGTAGAGATGTTTGCCGAGTTGCGGGTGCTGTTCGGTCAACGCTGCCAGGATCTGCCCGACGGAACCGGCTGCCAGTGTGACGCTCGCATTCCCGCCAGCGTACTGGCGCAGTGCGGTTGGAATGGTTACTGTGACTGCCATGGTGTTGTCTTCCTTGTTCCATGTTCTACGTTCCACATTCCACGACCATCTCGGCTGCAACAAACCGTGCACCGGTATCGTCCAGCGTCCAGGCGGTCAATTCAGTGGCGCGCCCCTCACGCACACTCTGGATGAGGAACGCAAACCGCGAGCCGCCGCCGATGCCCTGTGCGCCGGTCACATCGCGCGGTGATGGAACTGCCGGATGGTCAGGGTGCGAATGATAGCACCCAACGACGTCGAGATTGCGGGAGCGCGCCTCGCGCTCGGCGCGCAGGTAGTCACGCGGGTCGAGGTAGAAGCGGTCGCGCAGAGAATGGTTCGCGTCGACTGCCGTCAACCCTACATCGGCCGTCCAGCGGTTCGGCGCCGGGAAGACATCTTTCACCTCAGTGCGCGCTCCGTCGATCCGTCCGAGGATCAACCCGACACACTCGTCAGGATAGGTCTCCTCGGCATGCTGCGCGATAATAGTACGAATGTGGTCTGAGAGAATGATTGCCATTCAGTGAACCACCCCTACAGGCGCTCATGCGGAGCGCCGCTGCCTGCAACAACACGCAACGCTCAGATCCCCTCGCCATCCCGTCCATCGGTGTCGTCCCAGAAGTGATCGCTGAGGTACTTGGCGGCGCCATCGCACAGAATGGTCACCACGACGCCCCGACGCAGTTCGCGTGCGACGCGCAACGCCGCGACGACATTCGCAGCGGCGGAAACGCCGACCATCAACCCCTCGGTACGTGCCAGGCGACGCGCCATTGCAAAGGCGTCTTCGCTACGAACTTCAATGACCGCATCGGCGAGGCGTGGATCGTAGATGCCGGGAACCAGCGCCGTCGATGCAATATGCTTGACCCCCTCGAGGGCATGATACGGTCCATCGGGCTGGACAGCGATCAGGCGCACGTTCGGGTTCTGCGCGCGCAGAAATCGCCCTGTTCCCATAAATGTGCCACTGGTTCCAAGTGCTGCCACGAAGTGTGTCACCTGTCCGCCGGTCTGCACCCAGATTTCGGGACCGGTGCTCTCCTGGTGGGCGCGCGGGTTGGCAGGATTGTTGTACTGATCGGGGTAGAAATAGCGTTCCGGATGTTCCTGCACCAATGCGCGAATCCGGCGGATCGCCGCGTCCATACCCTCGAGCGGATCGGTGAGCACAAGTTCAGCGCCGAGGGAACGGAGAATGCGCAGCCGCTCCGGGCTAGCATTGGCGGGCAGCGCCAGCGTCACTGCATAACCGAGCGCCGCACCAAGCGTGGCGTAGGCGATGCCGGTGTTGCCGCTGGTGGCATCGGCAATGCGCATCCCAGGGCGCAGAAGACCTTGCTGTTCGCCGTCGCGGATCATCCACAGCGCCGGGCGATCCTTGACCGAACCACCAGGGTTGTACCACTCCGCCTTAGCGTACAGCGCCACATCGGGCGGCAGATCCGGGTCGATGCGGTCTAGACGCAGGAGCGGCGTGTTTCCGACCAGATCGACCAGCGTATTGCGACGGTCGATATGTTCTTCGAGCATCAGGGATCTCACGATGCTTTCCCTTGCTTTGCCAGTTCGCGCGTGGCGAGTCGCTTGAGGTATGCGAGCAGATAACTGATGCCGTTCAGACGTTGCGGCGACAGCACCTGCTGCAACCCCATGGCATAGAAGAAATCG
>JBEPYG010000273.1:0-6607 GCA_041641515.1 Roseiflexus sp. | reverse complement strand
TGATCGTCGCCGATGCGCGACCGTTCCCGCCGCTCAATCCGCCCGGCACGGCGATCAATGTCCTGCTCATTGGCGTCGATGAGCGCCCCGATCACCCGGAAGAAGGGGTGCGCAGCGACACGCTCATTGTCGTGCGCCTCGACACGATCGGTCGGCGAGTCAGTCTGCTCTCCATCCCGCGTGATACGCGCGTCGATCTGCGCGACATCGGCCCAACCAAGATCAATGTCGCCTACGGGCGCGGTTATGCGGCTGCCAGGGAACTCTACGGCGAAGCGACGACGCCTGTCCAGGGCGGCATGGCGCTCGCTGCCGAGACCGTTGGGCAGTTTCTCGATCTTCCGATTCACTATACGGCGCAGATCAATTTCGATGGTTTTGCAGGCGTGATCGATGCGCTTGGCGGTGTGACCATTGATGTGCCGCGCCGGATTGTCGATGATGCATACCCGACCCCCGATTTCGGCACGGTGCGCGTCGAGTTCGATCCTGGTCCGCAGCGAATGGACGGCGCGCGCGCGCTGATCTACGCCCGCACCCGCCACGCCGACAGTGATTTCGGGCGCGCTGAGCGCCAGCAGCAGGTCATTCGCGCGGTTATCGATGAGGTGCGCGCCCGTGGTCCCATCGGTGCGGTATTGCTCATGCCGACGCTCTTCCAGGCGCTCGATGGTACATGTGCAACCACTCTGCCACTGTCGCGCCCCGACATAGTCCTGGGGATGGGATGGATTGCAACCGGGCTCGACCCGGCGGCGATCGGGCAATACCGCATCGCGCCCGACACCGCGCCCAACTTTCGCGAAATCGGTTCCGACATTCTCTGGGATCCAGCGGAGGTGCGTGAGGTGGTGCGCGACTTCCTGGCGACTCCCGGCGTCGAAACCGAAGCGGCGCGTATTCAGGTGCTGAATGGCGCCGGCGTCGCCGGACTGGCGCGGCGTGTCAGCGGCGAACTCGAGTCGGCGGGGTTCACCGTCGTGCCTGCCGCCGATGCGCCACGCAGCGATGTTCCTCGTACCATCGTGTATGATATCTCGGGCAAACCCGCCACTGCCCGGCGCCTGGCGGCGCTGTTGGGCGCCGAGATCCGGCGCGGTCCTCCCGATGGCGTCAACCCGACGGTTGACATCATCGTGGTGCTGGGGCAGGATCAGGTGAAGTGACTTTCCTGCAGGAGCATGCTCATGACCCGTGAGTACGATGTCATTACATTCGACTGCTATGGCACATTGATCGACTGGGACGGCGGCATTCGCAGCGGCTTTGCAGCGGCAGCGCGGCGCGCTGGCGTCACAATCGACCTCGACGCTGCGCTGTCCGCCTACCACGCTATCGAGCCGCAGGTTGAAGCATCCGAATACCGGCTCTACCGCCAGGTGCTGGCAGAGACGGCGCAGCGTGCAGCAGCGACGCTTGGCTGGCCCATGGACGATGACACTGCGCAATTTTTTGCCGCAACGTTGCCGCAGTGGACGCCGTTCGACGATACGAACCCGGCGCTCGAGCGGCTGCACGCCGCCGGATACCGCCTGGGCATTCTGTCGAATGTGGACGACGATCTGCTTGCAGCAACGATCAGGCATTTTACCGCGCCAATCGACCTGATCGTCACGGCGCAGCAGGTTGGCTCGTACAAACCGGATACCGGTCATTTCGTTGCTGCCCGCGAGCGCATCGGCGGGTTGCGCTGGCTGCACGTGGCGCAGAGCCACTTCCACGATGTTGTGCCTGCCGCACGCCTGGGGTTGCCCGTTGTGTGGGTTAACCGCAAGCGCGAAGCATTGCCGCCAGATGGTCCCGCACCACTGGTTGAAGTTCCTGATTTGCGGACGTTTGTGGAGTGGGTGTGCAGAGAGTAAGCGTTGGCACGTTCAACGTTCAGCGTGTAACGCCCGATACACCGCCCCCCATTCGTCGAGGGTCACGGTTTCGGCGCGGCGGGTGGGGTCGATGCCGGCGGCGGCGAGCGCTTCCAGAACTTTCTGTTTGTCGGTTTTCATTCCCATGGCGGCCATTCCGCCTGGCAGTGCATTCCCCAGCTGTTTGCGGGGATGGAGGAAGCCGGCTTTGATCAGGCGCAGCAGCGCTTCTGGTTGATCGGGCGCGACAGCGGGTTGTGAGCGGATCTGCAGCCGCAGGATGGTTGACTCGACTTCAGGGGTAGGGAAGAAACAGGAAGCTGGAATGCGCGCTACGATCTCCGGTTTGGCGTAGATCTGCACAGCATGCGCCAGGACGCTCAGATCGCCTGGGCGCGCGCAGATGCGGTCGGCAACCTCACGCTGCACCAGTACGACCATCAGCGTTGGGCGCAGCGGGTCGCTGAGGAAGTGGCGTAATGCCGCTGATGTGATGGCATATGGGAGATTGGCAACGACCTTGTATGGTCGGGCGCCGGAAGCTGCGTCGGGGTCGCGTTCGGCGAGGATCGACTCTGGCGGCAGGCGCAGCACGTCACCCTGGATGATCGCCAGGTTCGGGAACGCACGGAACTCGGCTCGCAACCGTTCCGCGAGGCGACGGTCGAGTTCGACAGCGATCACCGCGCGGGCGCGCTGCACCAGTTCCCATGTCAGCACCCCTAAACCGGGACCGACTTCAATCACCGTATCGTCGGCGGTCAATCCGGCTGCGTTGATAATCTTCATCAGTGCGGCGCCGTCGATCAGGAAGTTCTGCCCCATGCTGCGGGAGGGGCGCAGGTCCAGGGCGCGGAGCGCAGCGTGGACGCGCGCGGGGGAGAGGTAGGGGTTGCTGATAGTCATTGGAGTGGCACAATCACCTTCCACGTCGTGCCTTTGCCCGGCGTGGAAGTCACTTCAGCAACGCCACCGACGAGCGATGCACGTTCCTCGATATTCAGCAAACCGAAGGAACCGCGCTGATCGTAGCTGGCGCGCACCTTCTCGACGTCGAACCCGCGCCCATCGTCTTCGATGATCGTCTCAATCGTTGTCGGCGTCTGGCGCAGACACACCCTGATATGCTGCGCTTTCGAGTGTTTCAACGAGTTGTTGACCGCTTCCTGAATAATGTTGAAGAGGGCGCCTTCGACTTTCGTATCGAGCTGCGCGTCGATCGTGTCGGCTTCGAGGATGATTTTGGTTGGATTGTCGCGGAAGCGCTCGAAGTACTGTTGCAGCGTCACATCGAGCCCCTGCGTTTCGAGCGCCAGCGGGCGCAGTTCGAAAAGCATCGTGCGCACGTCGTGCGTCGTGCGCTTGGCGAGTTGCCCCAGTTTGTCGAGTTCGGGCAGCACCCGTGCCGGATCGCGATCGAGCAACCGTTTAATGAACTCGACATTCATCGTGATCGCCGCCAATGCCTGCGCCGGTCCGTCGTGCAGGTCGCGCGCCAGTTGATGGCGCACCTCTTCCTCCTTCGACAGGAGTTTCGTGCGTTCCTGCTGCAGGTCGTAGATCAGTTGCGCATTCTGCAGCGCCACCAGCGCATAGGATGCGAGCGCCGCAAGTTTCTCGACCTCCTCGGCGCCAAAGGCGCGCTCGTGTTCGCTGGCAAACACCATCGCACCATAAATGTTCAAGCCGAAGCGCAGCGGGATAAGGCAGGCAGTGCGGCATCGGTGCAATGACGTGAACGTCATCAATTCAGGATCATCCTGAATATTGTCCAGCACCGCCGGATCCGAACCGCGCACTGTTCTTCCAATTGCGCCATCTGCGATAGTGACGATGCGCTCCCGATCATCGGGTTCCAGTTCACGTGACGCAGCAACAAACAGCCGATGGGGTTGTCCGGTGGAGAGGAGCACTATTCCACAGGTGTAGGGCGCCAGTTTCTGGCTTTCGGTGAGCGTCACCTCGAGCACATTCTGGTAATCGTGGGTCGTCGCCAGCGTATACGCCGCCTCATACAGCGCGCGCGTCTGATCGCGGTAGGCGTTCGCTTCACGCAACGCCTGCGCCGCCTTCTCTTCCGCAAGCGCCACGCTCAACCGATTGCTGGCGCTCCAGCGTTCCGCCAATCCTCCCGTGATCCAAGGAATGAAGACGAGCGCCAGTGCGCGCAGCGCCAGCCCAACGTACCCGAGTGGATCGGAGGGAATGGACCCGTTGCCCGGACCGATGCGCGCCACCAGGTAAGCGCCAATATAGGCGCACGCAGTAATCAATCCGGCGAGCAGACTTGCCGACGAATTCAGGCGGAATGCCGCATTGACCAGCGGCAGCAGGAACAGTGGATACAGAATTTCGCGCGGATCGGGGTTGAAGAGCGTCAGCAACAGCAACGTCAGAATATCGACCGCAAAACTGAACCGCAAGAGCGCCACAGCCTGCGGAATAAACACCAGAATCGTCGCCAGGGTCGTGAAGATCACATACCCCCACATCACGACGATCATCGGGCTCTGCGCAGTCGCGAGGGGCCAGAGCGACTCACCGGCAATCAGCTGGACGATCCCGATGAGCAAGAGCGTGACGCCCCAGCGCGCCAGGTTGTAGAAGCGATCGCCGCCAATCATCTGGCGTTGCAGAGAAAGCTTCGATGAAAGCGGGATGTGCTCTGCTGCGTCCATACTGTGTTGCCCCGAGATGATGTCGATGGAAAGCGCCCCTGATCGACCTGCGGCCAACCGTTCGTCTGTGCAGCTGAGGATGGAGACATCCACACAGATGAAGGCGCGGCGGAACGACGTTTGTTGCCGGACAGAGCGCTCCGCCGCAATCTACGAGGAGTGATGATCAAGGGCGTCCCTGTGACCCGCCTCCTGCCTGATCGTCACCAATCCTACATTACATCTGCTTGAGTGCAGCAATCGACGAACCGACCGCTTCAGCGCTCTTCTTCACCAGCGCCATCTCTTCGTCGTTCAATGGCAATTCCAGCACTCGTTCGACGCCTCCGGCGCCAAGGATGCACGGCACGCCGAAGTAGATGTCGTTCAGTCCATACTCCCCTTCGAGATAGCAGGCGCAGGGCAGGACGCGCTTTTTGTCGCGCAGGATCGCCTCGACCATCTGCACAGTTGCGGCGCTCGGCGCATAGTAGGCGCTGCCGGTCTTCAGCAGATTGACGATTTCGCCGCCGCCTTTGCGCGTCCGTTCAATAATGGCGTCGAGCCGTTCCTTACTGATGAACTCCGTGACCGGAATGCCGCTGATGGTGGTGAACCGTGGCAGCGGCACCATCTCGTCGCCGTGCCCGCCCATCAACATTGCCTGAACATCTTCGACGGACACCCCGGCTTCCATGGCGATGAAGGTTCGGTAGCGCGCCGTGTCGAGCACCCCTGCCTGCCCCACGACGCGGTTCTTGGGAAAGCCGCTCACCTGCTTCGCCAGGTACGTCATGGTATCGAGCGGATTGTTCACCATAATAATCACAGCCTCGGGCGAAAGCGGCGCCGCCTTGGAAATACAATCGCGCGTGATGTCGGCATTGACGCGGATCAGGTCCTCGCGGCTCATGCCGGGTTTGCGCGGCGCACCCGAGGTCACGATAATAATGTCAGAGTTCGCAGTTGCGGCGTAGTCGTTCACCCCGGTGATCTTCACATCGAACCCCTCGATGGGTCCGGCCTGCAACAGATCGAGCCCCTTTCCCTGTGGCACGCCCTCGATGATATCGACCAGCACCACGTCACCCAGTTCCTTGGACGCAATCCAGTGAGCAGACGTCGAACCAACGAACCCTGCCCCAATGATCGTAATTTTCGGTCTCATGGCTCCTCCTCTTCGACAGGTTACACCTTCTGCGAAACCGTAGCGGCATCGTGACCGCTTCTCTCACAACAGACCGTTGAGAGCCCGCCTGCGATCATACCCGTTGTGGAACGTCCTGTGCAGACAGAACGACGATTGCAGGCGTACCGTTGCCAGACCTCAACAATTGTTGCACCCTGTCCACCGGGAACAGACTGCTATCATGTGCGTCTGAGCGCACTGCTGGCGCGCTGCCGCAATCGGGCGAGCGCCGCTTCCAGATCAGCCGGCAGCGGCGAAGTGAACTCAACCCACTCGCCGCTCGATGGCAGCGCGAACCCCAGGCGATGCGCGTGGAGAAACTGGCGTGTCAACCCGAAAGTCGCCCGCGGACGTTTCGGACCGTAGATCGGATCGGCGAGCACCGGCCGGTTGCGCGATGCGCAATGCACCCGGATCTGATGGGTTCGTCCTGTCTCGAGGCGCGCCTCGAGCAGCGTATACTCCCCCAGTTCTTCCAGGACGCGCCAGTGCGTGCGTGCCGGTCTTCCGCCAGCAACCACCGCCATGCGCACCCGGTCGGTCGGGTGGCGCGCGATAGGCGCATCGATCACCCCCTCGGCTTCGTGCATCCGTCCTTCGACGACCACGAGATAGATTTTCAGCATGCGGCGAGCTTGCTGTTGCGCCTGCAGCGAACGCAGGGCGCGGTCGTTGCGCGCCGCCACCAGCAACCCCGACGTATCGCGATCCAGGCGGTGCACAATGCCGGGACGCAGATCACCGCTGATCGCCATCTCGGGATAGCGCGCAATCAGCGCATTCACCAGCGTGCCGCGCTCGTGCCCGGGGGCAGGATGCACAACCATGCCGGCCGGTTTGTCGATCACAACGACGTCATCGTCTTCATACACAATCTGAAGCGGGATCGCTTCGGCAAG
>JBEPYG010000272.1:0-6614 GCA_041641515.1 Roseiflexus sp. | reverse complement strand
TGGTGAACAGATCGTGGAGCAGCACGCGTGTTGCGCCGATCTCCAGTTCTTCAGCAGGAATGGTCTTAATCGTCCGGTCGAGATCGGCAATCGTCAAGCTGGGCAGCGACGCGAGCGCCTCCGGCGGATCGGGAGTTTCCTGGATCTGCCTGAGCCGCGCAGCTGTCGCATTGATTGCTTCAATCTGGGCATCATCGAGCGTAGCGCGGATTGCTGCCAATCGTTCGCGTTCGGCAGCGTTCTGGCGGTTGGTCAGTTCCAGATCAGGAACGAGCACCACCGTCGTGCGATGCGGATTGTGGAGCAACTTCTCCTCGATCAGGCGCTCGAAGAAGGGTTCGCCACTGTGCAACCGTTGTTTGACCGCGCGCAGCGGCGCTTCGAACATGAGCGGCGCCAGTGGGTCGCCGCCGTAGAGCCAGGTGTCAAGCGCGCGGATCAGAACCGCCAGTCCGCGTGGGTAGGCGCCAGTATTATTCTCGCGCAACCGAAACTCGACGGTGTTGACCGCTGCCTCAATCGTTTGCGGGTCGATTCCGTCGCGCGCCAGGCGCCCCAGCGTTCCGATGATCAGATCCTCAACTGCACTGATATGCTCCCCCCGCACCCCCTTCAACCCGACGGTAAAGTAGGTCTGGCGCAGGTGAGCGAACCCTGAGCCGGTCAGGTTCTCACCCAGACCAGAGTCGATCAGCGCCTTACGCAGCGGTGAAGCCGGCGTGCCGACCAGCGCGTGCTCCAGAATGTCGAACGCCAGCGCCTCTTCGACGTCAGGCGGATCAGGAAGCAGCCAGTT
Organism: Roseiflexus sp.; assembly: GCA_041641515.1. Lineage (GTDB taxonomy): Bacteria > Chloroflexota > Chloroflexia > Chloroflexales > Roseiflexaceae > Roseiflexus. The sequence goes on along the minus strand of JBEPYG010000272.1, from coordinate 5,818 downwards.
GACCGTCACCATATGCTTGCCGGCGCTGTTTGGACCGGCGGGGTAGGGCGTTTCGACGCGCTGCGGTTCACTTAGCGGCGCCTGCAACGGTATCGCCGAGTCGACGGAGATGCGCTCGAATGGCGCCAGAACGCGCTCAAGCAGGCGCAGGCGCTCATCCGGATCATCGTCGCCATAGAAGAAGATCAGCGCATTCGAGGGATGATAATAGCGCTCGTGGAACGCCTTGAACTGCTCATAGGTCAGATTGGGGATTTCTGCCGGGTCGCCGCCTGAGTCGACGCTGTACACGTGACCGGGGAAGAGCGAACGCTGCACTGCCAGGTAGAGCACGCGATCGGGCGAAGCATTGGCGCCCTTCATTTCGTTGAACACCACGCCACGGTAGCTGAGCGAGCCATCCTCGTTCACTTCATAGTGCCACCCTTCCTGTTGCAACACCTCCGGCGAAATGCGCGGGTGGAAGGCGGCATCGAGGTACACATCGACCAGATTGTAGAAGTCTTTTGTGTTTGTGGATGCAACCGGGTAGATCGTTTTGTCCGAATAGGTCATCGCATTGAGGAACGTTTTGAGCGATCCCTTGAGCAATTCGACGAACGGTTTTTTCAGCGGATACTTTTCGGAACCGCACAGGACACTGTGCTCAAGAATATGCGCCACGCCAGTCGAGTCGGGAGGCGGCGTGCGGAAGGCAATACCAAAGACCTTATTCTCATCATCGTTAATCAGCGAGAGGAGCTCAGCGCCGGTAGCGACATGGCGGTACAGGCGCGCCAGCGAGTTGAGTTCAGGGATCTGCTGCTCGCGGATCAGTTCGAATCCATGGATCACGTTCATCGCCACCTCGATTCCTAAGCAAGAACACGGCGTTCACCAGAAATTGTACCAGATTCAGTCCTGGTCGGACACCCGCTCCCTGTGCGGAAGTGTTCACTCGTATCGTGCCCATGCCAATTGCACGGCGGTCATTCTACCACGGCACGGCCTGCACTGCCCCGTTGCAAGAATCTGTGCACGACGATGATAAACCTGTGCAACCTGAAATTAACATTTTCCTGTCTGTGCGCTTTTTATCCCTTTCTGATGCCTCAAGTCTCGTTTCCTGATCATGATGAAAGAATGATGAGAAACCTTTTCAAACCCTTTTCAAAACATTGACAATCCTGTGCACGAGGTGTATAATTCCGACAAGCCAAGGGGAAGCGACCATCTCGCGGGAAGAGAAAGAGGTCTTCTATGGATAACCGACACTCCAGTGAGCACATTCGTCCGACAACCGCTGTGCCATCGACACTGCGCACCGACACTCCAAACGATCATGTGCTGATCGCAGCGATTGCAGAAGGCGACAGCAATGCGCTCGAAGTACTTTACGATCGCTACTCGTCTGTGATCTATCGCATGGCGCTGCGGATGTTGAAAAATCGTGAACTGGCGGAAGAGGTTGTCCAGGAAGTCTTCTGGCGTGTCTGGCGGCGTAGCGCCAGTTTCGACATCGAGCGCGGGCGCGTGGCGCAATGGTTGTTCGGAATTGCGCACAACCTGTGCATCGATGAACTGCGCCGCATGCGCGCTCGCCCGACGCAGATCTACGAGGATGTCGATCACCCTGTCATTCAGCAACTTGCCGACGCACAGACCGATGTTCCGGAAACGGCCTGGGCATTCGAGCAGCAGCGGGTTATTCGCGACGCTCTCGATCATCTGCCCGAGGCGCAGCGCCAGGCGGTCGAACTGGCATACTTCGGTGGTCTGTCCCACCAGGAGATCGCGACGAAACTCAACCGTCCGCTTGGCACGATTAAGACGCGCGTGCGGTTGGGGTTGCAGAAACTCGGCGCTCTGCTGGTTGCACGCGGGTTGCAGCCGGGTGATGCGTCGTAGGAACAGGCTGAACGTCACCCGCAACTTCTGCTGGCGTCAAAATGCCTTGATTGTTCTGTGGAGCGCTGAAGCAAATCTTCAGCGCTCTGTATGTTCACGTGGGCGGACATGCGTTGGCGCTGACGGAATGTTTCTGCCGCCGCATCCTGATCTGGGGAGACCCCCTCGAACCCCGAATGTAAACAATTATTGCGCGTTTGCGGCTTCCACACGTTGAGGTGATGCGCTCCTTTCAGTGAGCGCATCTTTTTTGCGCAGCGCTGTTCAGCAGGGCACATGACGGCAAGACACGCAGGCGCGGTATAATTGAATGCAGAAGTCGCGCTCTGTATGCTGTGAGGAAGACTGGTGCCGACCCTCCTGGATATTCTGACGACCGGTGAACCCGATGCCCCGGCATTGCTGGCGCCAGGCGCGCCAACAATGCCGTTCGCCCGGTTGCGCGCGCATGTGGTGGAACTGGCGGAACGCCTGTCCGCCTTTGGTGTGGCGCGTGGCGAGCGGGTGGCGATTGCGCTCGGCAATGGTCCTGCGATGGCGCTGAGTTTCCTGGCGGCGGCGACATGCGCAACTGCTGCGCCGCTCAACCCGAAGTACCGCCAGGATGAGTTCGCGTTTTACTTCGAAGATACCCGCGCAACGACTCTGATCGTGCCGCCGGAAGGGATGGAAGCGGCGCGCGCCGCCGCATCGCCGGGTATGGCGGTGGTGGTCGCATCGCTCCGCGCCGATGGCACACTCGACCTGGCGCTCGAACGCGGCGCGCGCCCGCCACAGACGCTGGCGCCGCCACATCCTGATGATGTGGCGCTCATCCTGCACACCAGCGGCACCACCAGCCGCCCCAAGCGTGTGCCGTTGCGCCAGCGCAATCTGGTCGCCTCGGCGCAAAACATCGTCGGCGCATATCGACTGACTCCCGATGATCGTGCGCTGTGTGTGATGCCCCTTTTCCATATCCACGGCATTGTCGCCACCCTGCTGGCGCCGCTTGCCTCCGGCGGGTCGGTTGTGCTTCCTCCCGGTTTCGATGCTATGCGCTTCTGGAGCTGGCTGACGGCGTTCCGCCCTACCTGGTTTTCGGCGGTGCCGACGATGCACCAGATGCTGCTGGCGCGCGCCGATCGCCAGATCGCGGCGATTCGCGCGGCGCCGCTGCGCTTCATTCGCTCTAGCAGCGCGCCGTTGCCGCCGGTCATCCTCGAACAGCTCGAAGCGGCGTTTCAGGCGCCGGTGCTCGAATCTTACGGCATGACCGAAGCGAGCCATCAGATGACGACCAATCCGCTGCCGCCGCTGCCGCACTATGCCGGTTCCGTCGGGTATGGCTTCGGAGTGGAGGTGACGATTCTCGACGAGCGCGGCGCTGAACTACCACACGGTGAACGGGGCGAGGTCGCCGTGCGGGGTCCCAATGTGTTCGATGGCTATGAGAACAACCCGGAAGCCACTGCCGCCGCGTTTACGAACGGCTGGTTTCGTACCGGCGATCAGGGGCGAATCGATGAACAGGGGTATCTATGGTTGACGGGTCGTCTCAAAGAGTTAATCAATCGTGGCGGCGAAAAGATCTCACCGCTCGAAATCGATGATGTGCTGCTCAGGCATCCGGCAGTGGCAGAGGCGGTCGCGTTCGCTGCGCCGCATCGAACGCTTGGTGAAGAAGTGCACGCCGCCGTCGTGCTGCGCGCCGGGGCGACTGAGCGTGAACTGCGCGAGCATTGCGCTGCGTTTCTGGCTGATTTCAAGGTGCCGCGCGTGATTCACATCCTGCCGGAGATCCCGCGCGGCGCAACCGGGAAATTGCAGCGGATCGCAATGGCGAAACTGCTGGGACTGACTGACGACTCATCGGGGAGTGCGCAATGAACATCTGCATCTTTGGCGCGGGTTCGATCGGCGGATATCTGGGGGCGCGGCTGGCACACGCCGGTGAACAGGTGACGTTGATCGCCCGCGGTGCGAATCTGGCTGCCATCCGCGACCATGGCCTGACACTCATCGAGACTGATGGGACGACACTGATGACCCGTCCCGCACTTGCAACCGACGATCCATCGGTCGCCGGCGCCCACGACGTTGTGATTGTCGCCGTCAAAGCACACCAGTTGCCGGCAGTTGCGCCCATGCTCCGCCCATTATTCCACGACGAAACGATAGTCGTTCCGGCGCAGAATGGCATTCCCTGGTGGTACTTCCAGCGGCATGGCGGGCCGTTCGAAGGACGGCGCATCGAGTCGGTCGATCCCGATGGCGTCATTGCCGCGCATATCGAAACGGAGCGTATCATCGGGTGCGTGGTCTACCCGGCGACCGAACTGGAGGCGCCGGGGGTCGTCCGCCATATCGAAGGCGACCGGTTTACACTTGGCGAACTCGACGGATTGCGCAGCGAGCGGGTGCAGCGTCTATCCCAGGTACTGGCGCGCGCTGGCTTGAAAGCGCCGGTGCGCCCACGCATTCGCACTGACATCTGGATCAAACTGTGGGGCAACCTGGCGTTCAACCCGGTCAGTGCGCTGACGCGCGCCACCCTGATCGACATCTGCCGCCATCCACAGGCGCGCGCATTGATCGTCGCCATGATGGAGGAAGGGCAGGCAGTCGCTGAGCGACTGGGCATCACGTTCGGCATCACCATCGATCAGCGTATCGCTGGCGCCGAACAGGTCGGCGCCCACAAGACCTCGATGCTCCAGGATATTGAGGCTGGCAGGGCAACAGAAGTCGATGCGCTGGTAGGAGCGGTTGCCGAGCTCGGCAGACTGGTGGAGGTGCCGACGCCGCATATCGACGCCATCTACGCAGCTGTCAAATTGCTGGAACACACAGTGACGCGCACTACACCGGCTCGTTCCGCTTGATCCGCTCACAGAGTTCGGTCGTCTCCGGGAGTGGTTCCATGCCAATCTCGTCCGCCAGCGCCTGGACACAGCGCGCATAGGCGCGCAGCGCCTGGGAACGGCTCCCTGCGCGGGCATAAGCGCGCATGAGAGTCTGGTACGCCTCCTCATAGCCCCGATCGCGGCGAATGATATGCTCGCACAGATCGATAGCTTCATCGAACTCACCGCGATCGACCAGCAAACTGGCGAGGGTCGCTGTCGACGCCAGATGGCGCGCCAGCAGGCGCTCACGCTCTTCGAGCGTCCAGGGATCGTACAGCGCCTCGGCGAGGTAGTCGCCGCGGTACAGATGGAACGCCGTGCGACGGCTGCGGATTTCGACTTCCGGGTCGCGCCCTGGCGCACCCGCCGTGCGCAGTTCGAATTCGTCCACATCGATCCAGCATCCGTAGGATGGCGCAAAACTGTACGCCAGGCCCTGTCGCCGAATGAAGAACGGCGCGACACGCGGCGGTCGGCGCGGTTCCAGCACATTGTTGAGCGCATTGAGCGTCACCTTGAACTGTCGCTCAGCAGCTGCCGGCTCGCTATCGGGCCAGAGCCAGGCGCAGATCTGTTCGCGCTGCAACCACATGCCGCGATACGTCAGCAACAGTTGCAACAACTGTCGCGCCTTCTCGCGCTGCCACTCACGCGCCTGGATTTCGTGCGCACCGCGGAAGATGCGGAAGCGCCCCAGCATATAGATCCGCAGCGTATAGCCGGGATGGTAGATATCGACCGCATCATCAGCGGCGATCGACGGAAACCCTTGCCGCAAGAGGCGGTGCGCCGTCATTGCCTGACGCTGCGCCGCGCCACGCAATGCCCGACCGCGCAGAAGCAGCGGAACCAGGATCGCCGGATCGTGGGGACCGAACAGCGTGCGCGTAGTCAATACGCCATCGAACCCTTGTGTGCCAACCAATTCGAAGAGGCGCGCCAGTTTTTGATCGGCTTCGGACTCGTTGCCGGATTGCACATGAACATACGCTTCCCACAGCAGCGCGACCGTCTGACCGTACTGATCGTCGCCGCGCACAAAC
>JBEPYG010000271.1:0-6644 GCA_041641515.1 Roseiflexus sp. | reverse complement strand
AGACGCGCTCATCCTGCATTGCATCGTGCAACGCCTGGCGCAGCGCTTCGCGAACGGTGATAACCGGCATAATTCACTCTCCATGAATGGGTGGATCAACAGCGATAGGCGCAGCGTATACCCCGGCTTGCGTAATCCATTCGTGTCCAGGTTCCGGGCTGTCTTCGGCAAAACGCACTGCAGCTTCGACCTGATCATCGATCATAAGGTCGATGTCGCGCAGTTGTTGTTCGGTCGCAATCCCCTCGTGCACCAGCAGGTCACGAAACCGGGTGATCGGATCGTTGCGCCGATGGCGTTCGATATCTTCCTTGGTGCGATACTTTTGCGTGTCCTGCGCCGAATGTCCGCGGAAACGGTAGGTCATTGCTTCAAGCAGCACCGGACCTTTGCCTGATCGCGCATGCTCGACGGCGCGCAACGCCGCTTCGCGCATAACCAGCACATCGTTCCCGTCCACCCGTTCGGCTTTCATATCAAATGCGCACGCCTTGCGGTAGATTTCGGTCACAGACGAATGAACCTCCAGTGGCGTGCCCATTGCGTACAGGTTATTTTCACAGACGAAGATGACGGGCAGTTTCCAGAGCTGAGCAAAATTGAGCGACTCGTAGAACTCGCCGCCGTTGGTGGCGCCATCACCAAAGAAAACCATCACGACCGAGTCCTTGCGCTGCATCTTCATACCAAGCGCCACACCGACCGCCAGCGGCAAATGGCTGCCGACGATCGCATACCCACCCCAGAAATGCTTGCTGGCGTCGGCAAAATGCATCGAGCCGCCCAATCCTTTGGAACAACCGGTCACCTTTCCGAACAGTTCCGCCATGAGCGCGTTGATATCGAGACCGCGGGCGATAGCGTGCCCGTGATCGCGATAGTGCGTAAAAATGTGATCCTCCGGACGCAGTGCAGAAATGGCGCCAACCGCGGTTGCTTCTTCACCGATATACAGGTGGAGAAAGCCGCCAATTCTAGCTTTAGTGTACATTTCCTGGCATTTCTCCTCGAAGCGCCGGATGAGCACCATCTGCCGGTAGAAGTCGATCAATGCCGCTGCATCAAGCCCGGAGTCGTTCAGCACGTCCGGCGACGCGCCGGCGGAGTTGTGGACATGGTCATCGTGGTGTGTCATACAGTTTGCATCCCTTTCAATGTATGCCTCACATGCGCCGCAGGCGCATGGTGCGGTTGTTTTTCCAGAACCGTCCACACGCCTGGGACGCAGGCATACTGCTATCCTCCAAGCGTACCATGCGTGATGCGCCTTCCGATCGGCAGCATAAGACAGGCTGATGGACGCCAGGAGCGATGACGCGGCGGAGACCCGTCATCGCGTGTAGGAATGACCCAATTGCCTCTTCCTGCATACGTTTCGGTGTGCAGGAAAGCCTTCGTGCACCAGCTACCTGCGCCGGTTGGCGGCAGGCTGCGGATGTTCCATAAACAGCGCTTCCCCCTGGATCACTCGCACCAGTTCGTTGAGCGTCAGGCGCGAGAGCGACCGTGGCGGCGCTTTGGGCGTGCCGCAGAGCAACATTCGTTTCCCCGGATGGAGATACCAGTCGGCGTCGCGGTCGACGATTTGCAGATCGTGGTAGACCGGCGACAGATCGACATTGGATCGTGAGCGCGCAGCGACCCCCATCCAGCCTTGTTCATTGCGATAGGCATAGAGCACCGCACCGTGACGATACGCGAGTTTGCTCGAACCGCCGTCATCACTGTCGAGCGCAATCCCCAAACCCCATGGCGTTTCGAACTCGATGCGACGTGCAAACGCCTTTTCGAGGCGTATCTGGCGCTGCTCGTGCTCATACCATGCATCCAGATTCGGGAGCATCGCGTATGTCACGTGGTGGGGACGATTGGGAAACAGGAGATTGTAACCGGATACCAGAGCATTGACGTTGAAAAACCCCTGCGAACCACGCGGAGCGGATGCATGATCGATCTGATTCACCTGCTCGACGAGACGCGCAAGCGCCTCATCATCGGGAGCAACGCTGCGTCGCACCAGTTCAGCGGCACAGAGATCCTGTGCATCGGGCCGGTGATGATCGAACCGTCCCCCACCGGTATCAACGTGAATGATCTGGGGGTCTTCATCAGGCGGGCGATGATGAAGCGTCTCACCGGCGGGAACAAAATGCAGTGCGGCGTTTCCCGCGCCGCCGAATCGCACCAGTATCCAGATAGCCGTCAGGCAATCGAGATCCGGAGCGAGATGCCCCACGATGGTGGTCAACTGCTCCACGGCGACGAAGCTCGCTTTCCAGACCTGCCGGGTGTGCGCCCTGAGCTGGCTTGCAGGAGGCATACCAATCCAACTCGCAAGTATAGCAGAAAAATGGCAATCCGGCAATGCAGACTCGGACGCAGAAACTGGTCTGTTTCCGGCGGACAGTTGCATACCGTTGCGCTTGCGTTTTGCATGTGAACGCCGTATAATACCACAAAGTCCCGCGCATGCACTCGCCCTCTGGCGCATACCGCCTCTTGCCGCCGGGATAAGGAAAGGGCATGGAACAGCAAGAACAGGCTGCCACAAACCATCAACATACGAACGCCACTCAATCGTTCGACAACGGCGACGCTGCGAATGGTCAGTCGGCCGATCAGAGCGACGACCGGGAATTGATGGAGCAGTTTCTCGCCAACCCTGCTCACGACTACCGCAATCTTCAGTACGGCGATACGGTCGATGGAATCATCATGCGCGTCAGCCGCGATGAGATTCTGGTCGATATCGGCGCCAAAGCTGAGGGTGTGGTGCCCGCCAGGGAGATGCAATCGCTCTCCGAAGAGGATCGGGCGGCGCTGAAAGCTGGCGATCCGCTGCTGGTCTTTGTTGTTCAGTCCGAAGACAAAGAAGGTCGAGCAACCCTCTCGATCGATCGGGCGCGTCAGGAGAAGAGCTGGCGTCGCTTGCAGCAGTGCTACGAAACTGGCGAGGTCATCGAAGCTCGGGTGATCAACTACAACAAGGGTGGATTGCTCGTCAATCTCGATGGTGTGCGTGGGTTCGTGCCCTCCTCGCAGGTCAGCGGCATCAGTCGCGGCTCCGAGACGCAGAAGCAATCGGAGATGGCGCGCATGGTGGGTCAGACGCTGGCGTTGAAGGTGATCGAGATCAACCGCAATCGCAACCGGTTGATCCTGTCCGAGCGCCAGGCGGCGATGGATGTGCGTGAAGGGCGCAAAGGTGAGTTGCTATCGGCGCTGAAGGAAGGCGACATTCGCGAAGGTGTCGTTACATCCGTCTGCGACTTCGGCGCGTTTGTCGATATAGGCGGCGCCGATGGCCTGGTACATCTTTCGGAACTTTCCTGGAGTCGGGTCAAACATCCGAGCGAGATCCTTAAGCCGGGTGAAAAAGTGCAGGTGTATGTTCTCAGCATCGACAATGAGCGCAAGCGGATTGCGCTCTCGCTGAAGCGCACTCAGCACGAGCCATGGGCCACGGTCGGTGAACGGTACCATATTGGCCAGATGGTCGAAGGTGTGGTGACGCAACTCGCGCCATTTGGTGCATTTGTGCGGATAGAGGACGGGGTCGAAGGGTTGATCCACGTATCCGAAATGGGCGATGGGCGTGTCCAGCATCCGCGCGATGTGCTGCAGGAAGGCGACGTGGTTCAGGCGCGCATTATCCGGATCGATCCGGCGCGCAAACGTATCGGTCTGAGCATGCGCCAGTCATCCGACGAACAAAGCGTCGATCAGCCATCCGATGATGTGGCGCCCGATGCCGGCGAGTGAGCGTGGTCGATGTCCGGAGTCCTGCGTAGAGGACGACTCCAGGTTGCCAGTCCAGACTCTTGGTTGTAACAGCGCTAGGGAGAACTGCTATGTCCGAGCGGGTATACGATAAGTTTACAAAACGCGCCAAGCAGGTGCTGCAAATCGCTACCGAAGAGGCGCGTGCGTTCAATCACCCCTACATCGGCACCGAGCACATTCTGCTCGGTCTGATCCGTGAGGGTGAGGGCGTTGCAGCGCGGGTGCTTGATGAACTGGGCGTCAAACTCGCCCAGGCGCGCCACGCTGTTGAGTTCATTGTCGGTCACGGAGAGGGCCCGCCGCGACAGGACCAGGATCTTACTGCGCGTGCCAAGAAGGTCATAGCCTATGCGGTTGAGGAAGCTAAGCGCCTGAATCATCACTATATCGGCACTGAGCACCTGCTGCTCGGTCTGGTGCGCAACGGGGAAGGCGTCGCAACCGGCGTTCTCGACATTCTTGGCGTATCGCTCGAGCAGGTGCGCACGAATGTGATGCGTGTGCTGCGCCAGGGTGCCGGCGCCGGCCTCGAACGTCCCAGCGCTACGTCTTCGGGTGCATCGCAGTCGTCGCAGCGCCAGAGCAAGACGCCGTACCTCGATGCGCTCGGCACCGACCTGACGGAGATGGCGGAAGCCGGGCGCCTCGATCCGGTCATTGGTCGTCAGCACGAAATTGAGCGCGTGATCCAGATTCTCAGCCGCCGCACGAAGAATAACCCGGCGCTGATCGGTGAACCGGGGGTCGGCAAAACGGCGATTGTCGAAGGATTGGCGCAGCGCATCGTCGCCGGCGAAGTGCCGGATAGCATCAAGGGCAAGCGAGTGGTGACGCTCGATATGGGCGCGCTTGTCGCAGGCACCAAGTACCGCGGTCAGTTCGAGGAGCGGCTGAAGCGGGTTGTCGATGAAATCAAAGAAACCCGCTGCATCCTGTTCATCGATGAGTTCCATACCATTATCGGTGCAGGCGGTGCAGAAGGCACGCTCGACGCCGCCAACATCCTGAAGCCGGCGCTGTCGCGCGGTGAGCTGCAGACTATCGGCGCAACGACACTCGATGAGTATCGCAAGTACATTGAACGCGATGCAGCGCTCGAGCGCCGCTTCCAGCCGGTGATGGTCGAACAGCCGACCGAGGAAGAAACCATTGAGATTCTGCGCGGCATCAAGAGCCGATACGAAGATTTCCACCAGTTGCAGATTTCCGATGAGGCGATCAAGGCAGCTGCACATCTCTCGGCGCGCTATGTGCCCGACCGTTTCCTGCCCGATAAGGCGATCGACCTGATCGATGAGGCAGCTGCACGTGTTCGTATGACACGCTCGGCGACCCCGCCCTCGCTCCGCGATGCGCTGCGTGGTCTGGAGGCGATCCGGAAGGAGCGTGAGGCTGCAATCGAGGATGAGCAGTTCGAACTCGCGGCTGACCTCCGTGAGCGCGAAGAGCGCATGCTGGCGCGCATTGCGAAGATCGAAGCTGAACTTGGCATCGGCAGCGATGCCCATCTCGTGGAGCGTCCATACGTCACCGAAGAAGACATCGCCGATGTCGTCGGGATGTGGACCGGTATTCCGGTCAAGCGCCTGAAAGGTGATGAAACGACCCGCCTGCTTCAGATGGAAGAGTATCTGCACAGTCGCATCGTCGGGCAGCACGAAGCGATCGTGACCATTGCCAAAGCGGTGCGCCGTGCGCGTGCAGGGCTGAAGGATCCCAAACGTCCCATCGGTTCGTTCATCTTCTGCGGTCCGACCGGCGTCGGGAAAACTGAACTGGCAAAGGCGCTTGCTGAGTTTATGTTCGGCTCTGAGGAACATCTGATTAAGATCGATATGTCCGAGTTCCAGGAGCGCCATACAACCTCACGCCTGGTCGGTTCGCCTCCAGGATACGTGGGATATGGCGAAGGCGGGCAGTTGACCGATGCGGTGCGCCGTAAGCCCTACTCGGTGGTGCTCTTCGATGAGATCGAGAAGGCACACCCCGATGCGTTCAACCTGCTGCTCCAGGTGCTGGAGGACGGTCACCTGACGGACGGCAAAGGACGACGGGTCGATTTCCGCAATACCATCATCATCATGACCTCGAACGTCGGCACTGAGCATATCCGGCGGGCGTCGCGCATCGGGTTCTCCGGCTATAGCGCCGGCAGCGAACTCGATAATGAGGATATTCGCAAGAAGGTGGACGATGCGCTCAAGCAGCTGTTCCGCCCCGAGTTCCTCAACCGTATCGATGCTACCATTATCTTCCACGCGCTGACCAACGAGGAGATCCGCCAGATCACGCGGTTGATGCTCAAGCGAGTGCAGGAACAACTCAAAGAGCACAATCTGACGCTCGAGATCACCGACGAAGCTTGCGATCTGCTGGCGAAGCGCGGGTATGATCCGGCGTATGGTGCGCGCCCGTTGCGCCGCATCATCACAAACCTGATCGAAGATCCACTCTCGGAAGGTGTGCTGGAGGGTCGTTTCCGCCCTGGCGACCAGGTGCTGGTCGATGTGGCGACGCTCGACAATGGCGAACAGTATCTCCGCCTGCGTCCGGCGCGTGAAGTGGAGGAGACGCAAACCGTGGAAACGGAGACCGTCGGGGTCTCTGGTTGATCCAGACCGATCAGCAGACCGTTTACCTCTGGAGCCGAAGCAGTTGTGGGTGACTGCTTCGGCTCGGCGCTTTTGTTGGCGGGTCGCTGAAACCCCGTGGTATAATGGAACGGATGAGCGTCATGGGCGATGGTTGCGGGGACGTGTCTGATACCAGAGCACTGCCCGTGATTCTGGCGGGGCGACGCAGCGCAATCGGACCTTCGCACGATTGCAAGAGTTCATCAGCCAAAAGGCGCGGCTGTTCGG
>JBEPYG010000270.1:0-6656 GCA_041641515.1 Roseiflexus sp. | reverse complement strand
GTCTGGAAGCTGACATACGCGCCTTTGGTCTCAGCGGAACCGCGCGCATGGGTGTGGCGCTCCAGAATGGACGTGTGATTGCACTTAATCCGCGCCTCGACGGTCCGCTTGGTCGTCTGATTGTACTTGACGAACTGGTGGCGCCGATCGAACAGCAGGTGAACGACCTTTTGGAAGAGCAAGGACGTCGGATCACCGATCTGCGCATCGCGCCCGGTGAACTGGTCGTCACTGTGACCGACACATAAGAACGGCGAGGTTGTCTATGCCAGTCAAACCAGAAACAGACCCTTACTATCGTTTGCGACACTCTGCTGCACATGTCATGGCGCAGGCCGTGCTCGAGATTTTTCCAGAAGGAAAAATTGCGATTGGACCACCGATTGAGGATGGGTTCTACTACGATTTCGATCTGCCGCGACCGTTGAGCCCCGATGATCTGGAGGAAATCGAAAAGCGCATGCGCCGGATCATTGCCGGCAGGCATCCCTTTGTGTATCGCGTCGTTGACCCTGATGAGGCGCGAGTGCTGTTTCGCGATCAACCGTACAAACTGGAGTTGATCGACGGTCTGCTCCATGGCCAGGATGAGTATGGTGAACAGGGGGGTTCGAGTACGGTCATCTCGACATACAAACACGACACGTTCGAGGACCTCTGCCGCGGTCCACATCTCGAGCATACCGGGCAGATACCGCCAGACGCCTTCAAGTTGATGAGTGTAGCAGGCGCCTACTGGCGCGGCGACGCGAAACGTCCCATGCTCCAGCGCATCTACGGCACAGCGTGGAACAGCAAAGATGAACTCGATGCCTATCTGCACCGTCTCGAGGAGGCAAAGCGCCGCGATCATCGCCGGATCGGGAAGGAACTGGGGCTGTTCTATTTTTCGGAAGACATCGGTCCTGGTCTGCCGCTCTTCACGCCGAAGGGTGAGATGCTTCGGCATCTGATGGAGTCGTATGTGCGCGAGGTCCAGACGCGCTACGGGTACCAGCATGTCTGGACCGGGCATATCGTCAAGGAGACCCTGTACAAAAAGTCCGGGCACTACGAGGCATATCGCGAGAATATGTTCCCGCCCATGGTCGAGGACGAAGAGCACATCTACCGGCTGAAGCCGATGAACTGCCCCAGCCATATGACGCTCTACAAGGAAATGGGCATTCACTCATACCGCGATCTGCCGTTGCGCTTCGCTGAGTTTGCGACGCTGTACCGGTATGAGGAGCGTGGAACACTGACCGGTCTGACGCGGGTGCGCGCACTGACCCAGGACGATTGCCATATTTTCTGTCGTCCCGACCAGATCGAAGAAGAATTCGGTCTGGCGTTGCGTCTTATCCGTGAAGTTCTCGAGACGTACCGTTTCACCGATTACCGGGTGCGTCTCTCGTTGCGCGGCGAAGGCGGAAAGTACATCGCAGATGATGAGGCGTGGGATCTGGCGGAACGTGCGCTGCGCACCGCACTCGATCACTACCAGGTCGAGTACGAAGAAGCGCCTGGCGAAGCAGCGATTTACGGACCAAAAGCTGATTTTCTGGCGCGCGATGTGCTGGGGCGGGAGTGGCAGCTATCGACTATCCAGGTAGACTTCATCCAGCCACGCCGTCTGGGGCTGGAATACATCGCCGAGGATGGTCAGCCGCGAACTCCGGTGGTTCTGCACCGTGCCGTAACCGGTACCACAGAGCGCTTCCTGGGCGTCTTGATCGAACACTACGCTGGAGCATTCCCGCTATGGCTGGCGCCGGTCCAGGCGGTGATCATTCCGATCTCTGACGAACGGCACGGCGCCTATGCCGCCGAGGTCGGGCGGCAACTGACCGCAGCCGGACTACGGGTCGAAGTCGATTTGAGCAGAGATCGTATGCAGGCAAAAATACGTCAGGCGCAGTTGCAGAAGATACCATATATGCTTATAATCGGCGACAGAGAGCAGAGTGCTGGCGCCGTCGCCGTGCGCACCCGGTCAGGCGAAGACCTCGGTGCACTGCCGATTTCAGCGTTTATTGCACGCGCTCAGGCTGAGATCGACGCGAAGGCATAACAGGGAGCATCAATGAAGCGCTTTATAGTCGGCTTTGCTGTCGGTGCGGCGATTGGCGCAGCAGCGGTGGCGATTGGAACGGCGCGTTTCGGCAGCGTCGAGGCGTTGTCCGCTCGTATTCGCGGCGCAATTGCTGCGGGACGGCAGGCGATGGAAGCGTACGAGCAAGATATGTGGGCTGATGTACGCCGCCGTCGCGCCGCCGGTATGTCGCACACCGATCACAACCCGTCCAATCCGCTAGGGATGCTGTATGAACGCTGAGATACTGGCGATCGGCTCAGAGTTGCTGCTCGGCGAGACGATCGATACGAACAGCGCCTACCTGGCGCAGCAACTGGCCGCCACCGGCATCAACCTGTTCCGTAAGTCGGTTGTCGGCGATAATGAAGAGCGCATTGCCGCAGCAATCAGTGAAGCACTCGATCGCGCCGATCTTGTCATCTGCACCGGCGGGCTGGGTCCGACTGCCGATGATGTGACGCGCGAAGCAGTTGCGCGTGCGCTCCAGCGTCCTCTCGTTTTTCACCAGCACCTTCTCGAACAGATCGAGGCCCGTTTTCGCGCCTTCGGTCGCCCAATGCCCCAGAGTAACCGGCGTCAGGCATACACTCCTGAAGGTGCGCGGATCGTGGAAAACCCGCGGGGTACTGCGCCCGCGTTCATCGTCGAAGACGAGCGCGGCACAGTGGTCGTGCTGCCGGGTGTTCCCTCCGAGATGCGCTACCTGTGGGAACACGCCATTCTGCCGTATCTCCGTGATGAGCGCGGTGAAACCAGTGTGATCCTGGTGCGCACCTTACACGCAGTCGGTCTTGGCGAAAGCGTGATCGGCGAAATGCTATCCGACCTGATGACACAGACCAACCCGACGCTCGGGATTTCCGCCAAGCGGGCGCAGTACGAATTACGCATCGGCGCAAGGGCAAACAACCGTGCTGAAGCAGAGGCGATGATTGCAGCGGTCGAGGCGACGATTCGCGAGCGGCTTGGCGCGAACCTGCTCGGCGACGAGCGCCTCGACCAGACAGTCGCTCGTCTGCTGCGTGAGCGCGGCAAAACGATCGCACTGCACGAAGGCGTCGTTTCAGCTCCGCTGTACCATGTTCTGAGCCTCCAGAAGGACGCGCGTGCTGCGTTGCGCGGTGTGATCATCCACCCGGCGGATATCCCGGCCGACGATGATGCGGCGCAGAGCCTGGCGCGCACCGGCGCCACGGCGGTGCGTCATCAGTGGCGCGCCGATATCGGGCTGGCATTGCAACCATCGAGTGTCATCGCGCCGGATGGCTTTGCGACAATCTGTGTGGCGATCGCACACGATGGCGGGGTTCATGAGTGGCGCCGTCGTTTTGATATGCAGAGCGAGGATGTCTGGGATTTCGCCGGTACCATGGCCCTCGACGCACTGCGTCTGCATCTTGCGGCATGATAGCGTGGCAGCGTTTCGCCCTTCAGCCCCCTTTGATTGCATGGATCTCCGAACCGCTATTCGCACTGTGCACAGCGACCCGCTCTGGTGGCGCAAAATCCTGATCGGCGGTGCGTTATTCATGTCGATCATTGGTGCGCCGTTCGCCGGCGGCTGGGTCATTGAATATATCGACAACTCGCGGAAAGGGCATCCCACACCGCTTCCGCCGTGGTTCGACTGGTCGACGCGCTGGCTGATGGGGATGTTTGCCTGGATTATCGACTTCCTGTTCTATGTCATGCCGTTCATGGTCGTGGGGGTTATCGCCTTTTGTGTTGCATTCTCGGCAGTTTTGGGAAATTCTCCGGCGTTCGCTAACCAGGCGCTGAGCGTCATCGGCGGCGTAATGCTGATATATCTGCTCTTCATCTTTATGAGCAGCGTATCGATGGTTGGTCGCCTGATCTACGTGCAGGACGCTGCGCCAGAGCATGCGATGAGTATGCGTTCTCTGCGCGAGGCATTGCGCCCTGGAGCGCGTGCAATCTACTTCCGGGCGCGTCTGGCGTCGCTTCCTGCTTACCTGCCAGCGGTCGCGCTTGGCGGTTTGACGTTCCTGGTCGCCAACCTGACCTTTCCTGGAGTCCTGGTAGTCGTATTGCTGCTGATCTGGCTGACGTTGAGTGCACTGCTCTATGCGCATCTCCTCGTGGTTCAGATATACGTTGCAGCGGAACGCGAACTCGAGCGACGCGGTCTATCGCGAGTCAGCGAGTTGATGTAGCAAAGGAGGAGACATGGAGATCGGAAAGACCCTCAGTTTCGTGACTGAGGATGAGCAGTGGATTTCGAAGGTGCTGATCGGTGGTCTGGTAGCGCTGATACCAGTCGTCGGGACATTCGCTATTCAGGGGTATGCCTACCGCGTGGCACAGAACGTGG
Source organism: Roseiflexus sp. (assembly GCA_041641515.1). Classification (GTDB taxonomy): domain Bacteria; phylum Chloroflexota; class Chloroflexia; order Chloroflexales; family Roseiflexaceae; genus Roseiflexus. The sequence continues at coordinate 2,247 of JBEPYG010000270.1, read as the reverse complement.
CGCGGGGTAATCCGCGCCCTCTGCCTGCCTGGGGAGAGTTTGGCGACTTTCTGAAACTGGGTTTCATAGGTTTGGTGATCTCGATCGTCTACCTGCTACCGGTGATCATCCTCTACTTCATATTTGTAATGCTGACGTTTATAGCTGCAGGAGTGTCGGAGTCATCAGAAGGGGGTGCGGCGGTGCTCGGTCTGGCGAGTTTGTGTATCGTCCCCCTGATCTTGATTGCTGCGATTGTATGCAGTTTCGCTTCGATCGCCGCGCTGATGCGCTATCTGGCGACCGGGTCGTTTGGTGAGGCGTTCAAATTTGGTGAGACGATCGCTATTCTGCGCAGCAATATCGGCACGTTCCTGCTCTTCCTGGTGGTGGGCATTCTTGCGGGTATCATAGCCGGTCTCGGCACAATTGCGTGTGGTATTGGCGTGTTGTTTACCGCTTTCTACGCCCAGTGTATGATCGGCCATGCGATTGGTCAGGCGATGCAGCGCATCTTCCCGCCGCAGCAGCCGGTCTATGCTGCACCGGGCTACTACGGTCCGCCGCCGGGGTACGGACCGCCGCCGTCGTACTGATATGTCTGCACGCTTACGCCATGCGTTCAGGCTGCGTGAAGTGCTCTATCCAGCTAATCTGTTGACCCTTGCGCGCCTGCTGATGCTGCCGGCGGCACTGCATGCAATGCAGCGCCCCGAGCAGCGCTGGCGGGCGCTGGGTATTCTTGGCGCAGCAATGGTCACCGATGCCATTGATGGAACGGTTGCCCGCCGCAGACACGAGGTGTCGGCGCTGGGCAAACTGCTCGACCCGGTAGCCGATAAGTTGATGATCGATGCAACGGCTGTGACCCTCTCACGGGTGCGCAGTTTTCCGTGGTGGGCGACGGCGCTCATCGTCGGACGCGATCTGGCGATCCTTCTGGGCGGGTTGTTGATCTATCGGCGCCGGCGTGTTATTGCAACAGCGCATCCGTCCGGCAAAGCAACGACCCTCGCGCTCACGCTGGCAATGTTACTCTATCTTGCCGATGGACCGCGGAGCGGACGTCCGGCGCTCTACGCCGCTATGGCGCCATTCGCACTCTCGGTGTTCGTGTATCTGCGCCAGTTAATCCAGGCAACCAGCGAAGCGTCGTCGGACACAACGCTTCCACCAGGGTCAGCGCGTAAAGATTGAAGCGAACCCCTCTCGGCGTTTCCAGGAGAACAATGATGCTGCCCGCCATAGTCGTTCACGGTGGTGCGTGGGACATTCCCGATAGCGAAGTCGAACCGCATCTTGCCGGATGCCGCCGCGCGCTGGCGGTCGGCTGGGAGGCGTTGAGCAGCGGCGCAACGGCACTCGACGCCGTCGAGGCGGCGGTGCGCGTTATGGAGGATGATCCCGCATTCGACGCCGGAGTCGGTTCGGTGCTCAACCGGGATGGACTGGTCGAACTCGATGCTGCAATCATGGATGGAACCACGCTGCGGTCGGGCGCTGTTGCAGCGGTGCGCGGCATTCGCAACCCAATTGCGCTGGCGCGTCGGGTGCTCGACAGCGAGGTTGTGCTGCTGGTTGGGCGTGGCGCCGAACGCTTCGCTGATGAAGCTGGTATCGAACGTTGCACCGACGAAGAGTTGATCGTTCCGCGTGAACGCGCGCGCTGGGAAGAACTGCGCCTTCAGGCGCTGTTTCGCACCCCCGACGCCTTCCAGCGTCCGCCGGGAGAGGTCGCCGGGCAACGTGGCATCGTGTGGGGCGGCAGCGACTGTGAAACGCGAAGTACTGCGTCTCTGCGTGCTGCTGGTCGCCGTTCTCTTCCAGGCGATACGGTTGGTGCAGTTGCGTGTGATCGCTACGGTCATCTGGCGGCTGCCACCTCGACCGGCGGCACCCCCTTCAAACTCCCCGGCAGAGTCGGCGACTCACCGCTGATCGGTGCAGGTTTGTATGCCGATACGCTGGTGGGCGGATGCTCATCGACCGGTTGGGGAGAGTCGATCATCAAGGTGCTGCTGGCGAAGACTGCCATCGACCTGTTGAGTGCGGGGTACGCACCGGCAGATGCGGCGCGTGCCGCGATCGAACGGCTCGAACAACGTGTCAGCGGTCTAGGCGGGGTCATTCTGCTCGATCCGCGCGGACGGGTCGGGTTTGCCTTCAATACGCCGCGCATGGCGTATGCGTATCGTACCGCAGATGGAGAAGTTGTGACAGGAGTATGATGATGAACACTGAACTTGAAGCGAAGTTCCAGTCTGCCGC
>JBEPYG010000269.1:0-6656 GCA_041641515.1 Roseiflexus sp. | reverse complement strand
TCGGTCCAGGTCAGACGTTCGTTCCAATCGGATCGCAGTGTGGCGAAAGCAGCGCGCAGATCGGCGTCACTCTCTCCGAGTCCGCTGCCGGTATCGATAAGCGCTGTATAGTCGCCCGCAATGACGACATACGCATTTGCTGTCAGTCCAGGAAAAACGCGCAATGGCAGACGGTAGATACGTATGCCGCCAGGCGCATCATGACGAGTGATCGATTCAAGAGACACGGTAACTCTCCTCGAGACGGTTATACAGAGCAGAAGCAGCTGCAGCAAGCGGCGTGAGCCCGGCATCGCGCGCAAGGTGCGCAGCACTGCGTAAACGGGAAAGAACCGGGGCAGGGTTGCCGAAATCGCGTTCGATACGGGCAATTTCGATCACGGTGCGAACATACTCGGGCAGAAGCGACCGTTGCGCAGTGTAGCGCAATGCGTGGAGCAACACTGCGCGTGCGCGCGCCGGATTGTTGCGCAGTGCCGCAAGGCGCGCCACACCATGGTGCGCGCTCACATAGATAAAACCGTAGAGCTGGTGCGGTATGCGCAACGCCTCGTGAAAATGGGAGTCTGCACCGGCCAGGTCGCCGCGCGCCAGCGCTATCATTCCCATGCCGACCGCAATACTGGCGCGGTGTGACTGAAACGCCGGTGCGCCTGCGAGGCGCGCTGCCATCTCGATAAAACGCTGTTCCGCCTGCGCCAGGCGATCATCGAGCAACCAGAGGAAACCCTGGTGAATACGGGGCCAGATCGATGCCCAGGCTGCTTCGGACGCGCGCGTTGCGGTCTCCAGGCTGCGTTCCAGCCAGATCGCAGTTTCGTCAGGTTTGCCTGTAAGGGCATTCAGATGCGCCAGCTGCAGCGCAGAGACGACGGCAGCCGGCGCCTGACCGGTCTCGACCGCCAGTGCATACGATTGCAGCAGGCAGGGGCGCGCGCTGTGCAGTACACCCTGCATCAGCGCTGCCCATCCGATCTGGAACAACGCTGCCGCTGCCTCGTCCGCGCCCAGCAGATCCGGCAACTCCTCCGCCGGGTTGCCTGGAACAGGACTGGCGGGTGCGAATGACGGAAACGTTCGCCAGGCTGCATCAGCATCATCGAGGGAAAGCGAATCGGTAGACTGGCCGGCGGGTTCGAGTGTTTCACGTGAAACAGTATTCGCGTGTACCGAAGACGAGTCACCAATCCCGCCGCGGCGCGAGTGTTCCAAAGTGACAGGAAGCGCGTCAGGCTGCAGGATTAATGCCGTGCGTTCGAGCATGTCGGTGATGGCAGGCAGCAGTTCGACATGACCTTCCTTTTGCGCGCGCACTGCAGACGCAGCGCTGATCGCCGCAGCACCCGCCAGATCGCCCATCAATGCGCGGAGTAATACCAGCCGGCGTGGCGCAACCAGGGTCGGCGGCATCACACGGCACTGCGCCGCCCAGCGTTCATAGCGCACCGATGTTTCCTCCAGCCCATGCCAGTCCAACAGCGTTTCACACGTCAGCAATCGACCGGCAAAGGCGCGTTGCATCGCCTCGACCGGCGCCTCATCGCCAAGACGCTCGCCTGCCTCAATGGCCGCGTCATAGTGTCGCAGCGCATCACGATAGCCGAACGCCCGGCGCGCATGGTCGCCAGCTTCGGTTGCATACCGCAACGTCTCCTGGTCGGCAACCCGACCTGCCTGACGAAAGTGGCCGGCAATCTCAGCTGCACGTTCGGGTAGATGCCCTTCCAGCGCCGCCATCGCGACTCCTATGCGATGATGGAGCAGACGTCGCCGCGGCGATGATATCGTCGCAGCCGTGATTGAGCGAACAAGGTCGTGATTGAAAGCAAGGTGGGCATCGTCGTCTTCGACAAGTATCTGGCGCTCGAGCAGAACTTGCGCAGCTTCAAGCGCGGAAGCGCCGCCAATGCGCTCGATCAGATCGAGCGATGCCGGACGACTGATGAGCGCGAGATACTCCGCCAGGTCACGCGCCGCCGGCGGCAGACGTTCGAGACGCGTCTGCACCAGTTCGCGCATCTGTGGCGCTTCGGTCGGGTCAGGGAACGGTAATCCCGCTTCAAGATCGGGGAGTAATGCGGCAATTGACACAACACCCCGACTCTCCAGCAATGACTGGATCGCGACCATTAGCGCCAGCGGATTGCCGCCCGTTCTGGTTGCAAGTTGCGGCGCCAGCCGCGCGACTCGTCCGGTTTCGACGCCGGCGAGTGTGGCAAGGAGTTCTGCGACTGCTGAGTCGTCGAGACGACTGAGCACCAGCGGACGCAGCAGCATGTCGCGTCCAAGCGAGCGGAGCAGACTATGGAGCGCTGGATTATCACTGAGTTCGTCGGCGCGGTACGCCAGAATGATCAGTATTGCCCGCCGTGATGCCTGGCGAGCAAGGCGTCCAATCGTCGCCAGAGTCGCTTCATCCGCCCACTGCGCATCATCGATCCCGATGACCAATGGCAGCGTGCGCGCCAGCGCATATGCCAGTTCACATAAACCGTCAATCTGACGATTGCGACGCTCATCCGGCGGAACATCCGGCAACGCTGGCAGGTCTGGCAACCGTTCACGCAGCGCCGGAAAAAGATCGGCGATCTGCGCCAGCGCGAACTGCGGCAGATGGCGCAGGCGTTGTTCCGGTACACTCCGTACTAACGGACGCAGCATCTCACTGATTGCCGCGAAAGGCAACCCCCGATCCAGCGGGGTCGCGCGCAGTTCGAGTGTCAGAACGCCACGGTCGGCAGCGATACGCAATGTTTCCGTCAGCAGGCGCGTCTTCCCAATGCCCGCCTCACCAACAATGGTCACAATGCCGCCGGCGCGCTGATCGAGGTCAGCGAGCCAGCGCCGGAGCAATGCCAGTTCCTCCTGGCGCCCGACGATTGGCGTAACCAGTGATCGTGTCGAGCGTGCCGCCTGGTGAGATGCCATAGTGCTGTGCACTCCGGTTGGGCGCCGTCGACCGGTCTGGTTCTCGTGCGCCGACGAGTCGGCAACACCACGTCCTCCATCGAGATCGCCGCGCAGAATTGCCATGTGCAGCGCCTGCGTCTGAGGTGACGGTGAGGCGCCCAACTCGTGGTCGAGCAGATGACGGTACCGTTCATAACTCTGAAGCGCGCCTGCCGTATCGCCAGCGCGCGCCTGCGCCAGCATCAACAGGCGCCAGAGCGGTTCGGAGAGCGGCGCAACAGCAATGCCACGCCCAACCAGCGCTGCCGCCGCCATCGGATCACCGCGATCAAGATAGATTTCCGCCAGCTGCCGCAGCGCCTCGAGATAGCGTGAGCGCAACTGCTCACGTTCTGTAACGACCCAGGCAAGTTCCTGCTCTTCTTCGAGGAAATCGCCGCGATAAAGTGCAATGGCGCGCTCGAGGCGTTCTACAGCAGGTTGCGCTGTCACAGAAGCGCCGGCGCCCTTGACCGGTTCGGTCAGTGCGAGAAATTCATCGACATCGACCCAGGCGTTGCTCTCAGTATTCCACATATAACCGCCAGGGCGGGTCAGGATGTAGCGGCGAGAGGCGCGATCAGCATCCGGTTCAAGCGTTCGGCGCAGATTACTGATGGCGCTGCGCAGATTCACCGCAGCACTCGCACTGTCGGAACCAGGCCATAACCATTCGCACAACCGGTCAGCAGCGACAACCCGCCCTCGCGCTGCGGCAAGGATGGCAAGCAGACGACGCTCCTGCCGGGAACGCCAGGCGGAGTCTGGCAATGGTCGCCCATCGATCTGGACGGTCAGCGTGCCGAACAGTTCAACCCTGAGCGCCCCCTCCATATTCATACCTTCGGCGTCATAATGCATTGCATCATGAGTATACCACGCCCGTCATTCATTCGCATGGACCGGTTCACGGTCGAGACATGGGTAGTGTACCATTCCCTCGAAGAAGAGATGAGTGTTTTGCCCCGCTCTCTGACGACGATTGCTGAACGGCGGAGCAGTCGTGCTCTCATCGCACTGTTCGTTGAAAACAGCCTTCCGAAGTCCGTGGATTTTGGAAGGCTGTACCTGTTTACCGGCCTGCGTCAGGCAACACCCAGCAGCACAAAGCGCGCGAGAGGCGCGGCAGACAAAACCGCGTTGCCTGCCCGCGAACGCTCACGGTGCGTTCTTTAGTATAAGGGGAGGTAGAGATGGGCGTGTTCGCGCATACCCACGACGATGGTTAGAAGGAAATCAAGACCGGATGCATCTACACCACCCGCAGCCACATGCCCAGGTGGCGACCGGAGACGCCGGTGATTCAGGACCAGCAGCAGAGTGATATGGCCGCACTGGGTGATGGCGCGTCATGGATTGGAGTCCGGTCGCCGAACACTTCCCCAAATTCTGGACTGGTCTCACGCCGGTCAGTATGTCTGGCGCGCGGCAGCGACCATCTTTGGCGAGACCAATGCGCTGCGTACGCTGTGGGTGCGGCAGCAACCGGATATACGCTGTGGGAGGGACGGGTTACAGACGTGCTGGCAGCGCTTGCAAAAGCTATCCTGCCGCCAATTCAATCTCGTGGATGTCCCCCGAACCCCCGATTGTGAACGGTATACTCCGCGCTCATCTTCGTGGACATCACCCCTGTTCTGTGGTACACTGACACTGCTTTATTGATAGTCGGTTCCTGATGACGATACTCACGCCCTGGCCGCGCTGGCTGGGGCATTTTGTGGATGAACGATGATGATTCGACGGAACGATATTCGTAACATTGCAATCATTGCCCATGTGGACCACGGCAAAACAACGCTGGTCGACGGGTTGCTGCGTCAGGGACGCATTTTCCGCGACAATCAGCAGGTCGCCGAGCGTGTGCTGGACTCGAACGATCTTGAGCGCGAGCGCGGCATTACGATTATGGCGAAGAATACCGCTGTGACCTATCGCGGCGTCAAGATCAACATTGTCGATACGCCGGGGCACGCCGACTTTGGCGGTGAGGTCGAGCGGGTCATGAACATGGTCGATGGCGTGCTGCTGCTGGTCGATGCAGTCGATGGACCAATGCCGCAAACACGGTTTGTCCTGCGCAAAGCGCTGCAGGCTGGCCATCGCGCCATCGTTGTCGTCAACAAGATCGACCGTCCAAATGCGCGCCCCAACCACGTCGTCAACGAAACCTTTGACCTGTTCATCGAACTCGGCGCAACCGACGAGCAGGCTGAGTTCGCGACGATCTACACCAATGCGCTCAGAGGAGTCGCCGGTCGCTCGCCGCTCAAAATCCACGACTCGCTCGAACCGCTGTTCGATGCCATCCTCGATCAGATCCCCGGACCAGAGGTCGATCCAGAGGGTCCTGCGCAGATGTTGGTGACCAACACGGTCTATGACGACTACAAAGGCAAGATATTGATTGGACGACTGCGCCGCGGAACGCTGCGCAAGGGTCAGGCAGTGGCGCACATTGCGCGCGACGGCAGCGTAACGCCGGCAAAGGTCAGCCAGCTTTTTGTGTTCAGTGGTCTGGAGCGCAACGAGGTCGAAGAGGTCACAGCCGGCGATATTATCGCAATTGCAGGGATTGGTGATGCAGGAATTGGTGACACCATTGCGGATGCCCAGTCGCCAGAAGCGCTCCCGCCGATCGCTGTCGAAGAGCCGACCGTCCGCATGACCTTTAGTGTCAACACCAGTCCGTTCGCCGGACGCGAAGGAACGCACGTCACCTCGCGCAAACTGCGTGAGCGGCTCTACCAGGAACTCGAGCGCGATGTGGCATTGCGCGTCGCCGATACCGACTCGCCCGACGCCTTCGTTGTCAGTGGACGCGGCGAACTCCACCTTACGATTCTCATCGAGACGATGCGCCGCGAGGGGTATGAGTTCCAGGTCTCACGACCCGAGGTTATTTTCAAAGAGATCGATGGCGTCAAATACGAGCCGATCGAGCAGGTCGAACTGGAAGTCGGCGAACAGTACCAGGGCGCGGTCATCGAGTTGATGGGGCAACGACGGGGACAGATGCGCGATATGAGCATCCGTGACGGTGGACTGGTGCATATGATCTTCCATGTGCCAACCCGCGGTCTGCTCGGCTTCCGCCAGACGTTCCTGACTGCAACGCGCGGCGAGGGGGTGATGAATTCGTTGTTCATCGGGTATGAACCTCTGGCAGGCGAGATCGTCACCCGCGCCAACGGTTCGCTGATTGCATCCGAGAGCGGTGTCGCTACTGCCTATGCCCTCAACCAGGTTCAGGAGCGTGGGACGCTCTTCATCACGCCCGGCACAGAAGTCTACGAAGGGATGATCGTCGGACAGCACATTCGCGAGCGCGACCTGGAGGTGAATGTCTGTCGCCGCAAGCATCTGACGAACATTCGCTCCTCCACTGCTGAGGAGGGCATCCGGCTCGAAACGCCGCGCATCTTGAGTCTCGACGACTCGATCGAGTACATCAGTGACGACGAACTGGTCGAGGTCACGCCAAAGAGCATTCGTCTGCGCAAGCGGCTGCTCACCCTCAACGAGCGCCAGCGTGACCAGAAGCGACGGGAGGTTGGAACTACAAGATAGAAGGTTGTCTGTGCGACATCTTATTCACGTAATTCTGATGGTCTTGCTGTTCGCTGCAAGCGCCGCCTCTGTTGCCGCTGCTCCATCTGAAGAGATAAGGACGGCTGTTTTCTTTAGAGAAACGCAAAATTGGATTG
>JBEPYG010000268.1:0-6699 GCA_041641515.1 Roseiflexus sp. | reverse complement strand
CTGCTAGCGTGCGGCGCATGGTCGCTGAAAGACTGCACCGCTCCCGGCATGCTGTACTGGGAAGAGAGGCCACATATGCCTGTCAACAGCACTGAGATCCGTCGCGCCGGGCTATTTGCCGATCTGTCCGAGCCAGACTGCGCTGCGCTGGCGTCAATTGCCGTGCGTATGCAGTATGCTACTGGTGAAACGCTCTTTCTTGCAGGTGATCCATCGCCTGGCCTGTATGTGCTCCTCAGTGGTCAGGTGCGTCTGTCACGTCTTTCGCCAGGTGGTCGTGAGCAGGTTATTCACGTGGTCGTGCCAGGTCACCATTTCAACTCAGTGCCAGTGTTCGATGGCGGCCCGTGCCCTGTCAATGCGTCTGCGCAGACCGATGTCGTCGCGCTGTTATTTCCAGGTGAGCAGTTGCGATCCCTAATTATGGACCACCCGACAGTAGCGCTGCGTCTTCTGGCGGATAGCTGCAGTTATCTGCGACGATTGGTCGATCTGGTGGACGATCTAGCGCTCACCAGCGTGCAGGGTCGCCTGGCGCGTTTGTTGCTGACACAGGCGGAAGCAGGTGAGCAGAGCTTCGTTCAGCCGCTTACCCAAAGCGAAATGGCTGCGCGCCTCGGTACTGTGCGTGAAATGGTTGGGCGTTCACTGAAGACATTCGAGGCGATGAGATTGATCCGCATCGAGCGTGGCGTCATTATCATCATTGACCGTGCGGGACTGGAACACGAAGCCGATCGCGCCTAGCCAGATTCAACGAGCCGCTTCCTGCTCGTGATATTTTGAAGGGCATTTCACCAAAACCTGGTCGGCGACAAATAGGTTCTGCTCATCGTCGTATCGTCCGATGACGACAATACTCGTCGCCAACTCAAAATGTGAAGGCTTCGGCTCACGACTGACGACTGTAACGCGCCGCCCCGTTTCGTCCTCGAGGACGAAGGTAAATCGTCCCTGTGCATCATACATTCCTGTGCTGCCGAGAAAGCCGACCAGCTGAACGCTGCGCCCGCTGTCGACTGCCTCATCGATATGCGTTGTGTAGGGACGGATCGAGTTGCGTAATCCGCCATAACTGAGAAATGCCGCCAGAATAATGAGGATAACTCCCGCAGCCTGTACAGGCGTGACAGGCAAACGGTGATGGCGATGAAAAACAGTTCGCCGGATCATGTCATGCACTCCTCCATTGCTGGCCGGTCTCGAACACGATAATGAACGGACGTCCAATTGCGCCGGTGGGACATGCGCGCTCACAGGCATCGCAATAGGTGCAACTGGATGGGCGGACGATAACGGCTTTTCGATCGACTAGTTCAACTGCGCGCGTCGGACAGTGCTGCACACACTGACCGCAACCGGTGCAGCGGTCGAGATCGATAACAGGAAGCGCCCAGTTCATCGTTTATGCATCTCCTGGTAAGCGTGCACCACTCCTAACCTGTAGCGTATCCCGATACGAGCGCTTTGTCTGTGACTTTTCTCGCATTCAGCATCAATGACAGAGTGTGGTACGATAGCGAAGTTGTCGTTTTTACTCGCTGTTGTGAGTGCAGGACGTGGATCGATGAATAGAGGCGTGCTGTACGCGGCGAGCGCCTATGCCTGCTGGGGACTGCTTCCAGTGTTCTGGAAATTGCTGCAGCATATCGATGCGCTCGAAATCGTTGCGCATCGGATCATCTGGGCGCTGGCGTTTGCCGTTATTCTGCTGACGATCGGGCGGCGCTGGTCGCGGATCGGTGTTGCGTGGCGCAACTGGCGCGTGCTGGCGACCTTTCTGATCACAGGCGTCCTGCTCACCGCCAACTGGTTCGTCTACATCTGGGGAGTGAATACCAATCATATTGTCGAAACCAGCCTGGGCTATTTCATCAACCCGCTGGTCAATGTGCTGCTTGGCGCCCTGGTGCTGAAAGAACGTCTGCGCGTCGGGCAGGGAGTGGCAATGAGCGTGGCCCTGATCGGCGTCCTGTATCTGACGTTTCAGTACGGATCATTTCCCTGGATCGCACTCATCCTGGCGGGCACCTTCGCGCTGTACGGTCTGCTGCGCAAAACTGCGTCGCTCGACTCGCTCGATGGCTTTGCACTCGAAACGGCGCTTCTGGCGCCGCCGATGATCGCATTTCTGGCATACCGCGAACTGACCACGCACACAACGTTTATCCACGGCGATCCACTGACCTGGTTCCTTCTGGTCGCCGCCGGACCGATCACAGCGATTCCTCTGCTGCTCTTCGCCGCCGGTGCGCGGCGCGTCTCGCTGGTGACGCTGGGGGTGTTGCAGTATATCGCGCCCACGTTACAGTTCCTAATCGGCGTTGGTCTGTATGATGAACCATTGACGTTGCCGCGCCTGATCGGGTTTGTGTTGATCTGGACGGCGCTGGCGATCTATACCTTCGATAGCGCCATGCAGCGTCAGGCGGTTGCTGCACCAGTGTCCGCAGCGCCGGGAGACCTCTGATAGAGCCGAATGAGCGAGTGTTCTATGGACTGCTGAAGCCTTGCCTCAGTCGTCCAGTGCAATGAGCGTGGCGATCACCTTTAGCGCGAAGTCGGCGTTTGCGCAGACGCAGACTAATGGACGTCAACGAGCAATCACGGTATTAATCCACGACTCATCTGTCATGCTATAATCCAACATCTGGAACACGCTGCGTCGGAGGCGTGAGATGGCGATTACGCAGCCGCCGCTCGTCGGCGAAATCCCCGAACAACCGGTCAATGAGGCGGAACAGCGCAGCGAGGTGCTGGCGAATCTGCTGGATGTTTCGACGTACCTCGTGTCGATGCTGAACCCTAACGAATTGTTTGCCGGGCTTGTTCGGCGTGTTGTTGAGGTGGTACCCGCAGTGCAGGCCGGCCTGCTCTGGATCTACGATCGTCGCCAGACAACGCTACACCTGGAGTCGTTTTATGGTCTGGACTTCGGTCCGGCGAACGAAGCTATCTGTCGTCTACAGCTGCGTCCTGGCGAAGGGTTGGCGGGTGAAGCGTTGCGGCGCGGTGAACCGCTCCTGATTGAGACCCGCTCATCGTACCGCGATCTGGCGCGGCGAGTCAGTCCGCGCAGCGAGCCGGATGTGTGCGCCTTCCTTGAATGTCTTCCGCGTGAATTGACGGCCGTCATCCTGCCACTGCGCATCGGTATGGAAGTGATCGGCGTGCTGGAGTTGATGAATCTCGGCGCTCGGCCGCAACTACGCCGTACCGATCTTCAGGTATTGCAGACATTCAGCAATCTGGCGGCAGGCGCGATCAAGAACGCTCAACTCCACGCACAGATGCAGGCGCACCAGCGTCGTCTGGAAGCGTTTGGCGCAATTGGCACGGTGATCAGCACAGCTGCGGATCTGGAAGAACTGGTTCGCAATGTGCTGGAGGTCGTGCTTGGTGTGGTGGATGCATCGGTTGGTATCCTGATGCTCCTGGATCCTGGTCGTGCGGTGTTACAACTCGGCGCATGGCGCAACGTCCCGCAGCAATTCGTGGAACAGCAGCGCGAGATCCACGTTGCAGGCGCAATGTGTGAAGAAGCAGTGCGCTACGGCCAGCCGATCCGCCGTCCGTTGATCGCTGAGTCTGGCGAGGAGTTATTGATCGAAGCAGGGTTGTCGAGTTGTGCATATGTACCCCTTCTCGCAGGTGGCACGGTTGTGGGCGTGGTCGGGATCTACGGCGACCCGGCGCTGCCAGAGCGGATCGACGTGCAGACGCTCATGATGATGGGCAACCTGATCGGTTTTGCGATCGCGAACGTGCGATTGTACCAGGAAAGCCATATCGAACGCCGAAAACTGGCTGCCGTGATCAACAGCATTGTCGAGGGGGTGGTGTTGTGCGATCGTCTGGGACGCCTGGTGCTCGCCAATCGTACAGCGATGGAACTGCTGTCGTCCGACTCATTCCCCTACCAGCAACCGATCAGTTCAATGGCGGATTTCTACGCTATTCGCGATCTCGATGGGCGTGCATTGCCGGTCGAGCGCCTGCCGCTGACGCGCGCGCTGGCTGGTGAAGTATTCCATGACTATCGGGTGTTGTTGCGCGGCGCCAGCGGTGAAGACACCGTCATGAGTTTCAGTGGCGCGCCCGTCTACGGTGACATGAATACCATCGAGGGCGCTGTCGTCATCTTTCGCGATATCACTGAGCACCAAAAACTCGAACGCGCCAAAGACGACTTTCTCGCGGTCGCGGCGCACGAATTGCGCAGCCCGCTGGCTGCAGTGCGCAGCTACGCCGATCTCCTGATCCGCCGCGAGCAACGCCGCGACAAGGAAGACGCCGCCGATCTGCGCGGGTTGACGATTCTGGCGCAGCAGGTCAGCCATATGCTGCGCCTCGTCGATAATCTGCTCGATCTGTCACGCCTCGATGCCGGTCTCTTCATCCTTCAACTTCAGCGCGTCAATCTGGTTGCCCTGACCAACCAGGTGATCGATCAGTTGCGCCCGATGATTGGCGAGCGCGACGTGAAACTGACCAGTGACGCGCCCGATCTCATGGTTACCTGTGATCCGCTGCGCATCCGCCAGGTGCTGACGAATCTGCTGGTCAATGCGGCGCGCTACAGCGGTTCAGGGTCGCCGATCGAGGTGTCGGAAGTGATTATTCGTTCCGATGTCCTGGCGACGCGGTATGGTCATCAACCACCGGCAACGTTGCGATCGTGGCTCCTCAATCTGCAGAGCGTGTCACACCCACTCGCCCTGATTACAGTGCGCGATTATGGGATTGGCATGTCGGAAGAGACGATGCAACGCCTGTTCCGGAGGTATGCGCGCGGTCGTCAGCGCACCGGCGAAGGACTCGGATTGGGATTATATCTCAGTTATGAACTGGTTGTGCGTCACGGCGGAACGATCTGGGCGGAGAGCATCGAAGGGCGTGGCAGCACCTTTTATGTCGCGCTTCCCCTGGAGGGTCCGTCGCAATCGCAGGGTTCTGTTCAGGTAGCGTAACTTCTACGTTGTCGATGCGTTCTCATATAAGGCGGACGCTTGTTCGTAAGGAGATGCATGATGATTCGCTGTCCGCAGTGCCAGGCCGAGATCGCCGAAGGAAAACGCTTTTGTCCGCAGTGTGGCGCACGTCTCCCTGAGCCGCCGGCGCCTGCGGGTGATGCGGGACGCACGGTGCTGCTGCCACCCGAAGCGCCGACCGGAGATGTCGGAAAGACGATGGGAGTTCCGCCAGCACCAGCAGGCGATGTAGGGCGCACAGTGGTGCTGCCGCCAGAAGCGCCTGCCGGGCAGCCCACGCCTCCGCCGCCGGCGCCGACCGGAGATGTCGGAAAGACGATGGTAGTTCCGCCAGCGCCTGCGGGCGATGTGGGGCGCACAGTGTTGCTGCCGCCAGAAGCGCCTGCCGGGCAGCCCGCATCCCCTCCTCCAGCGCCGGCTGGAGATGTCGGAAAGACAATGGTGGTTCCGCCAGCGCCACCCTCTGAAACGCCATCCAGCAGCGCCGGGTTGCAGACGATTCTGTCTGAACAGTTCCAGAAGCCGCAAACGCCTGCGACAGGCGTTCCCCCGTCATCGCCCCAACCATCAGCGGGTGGCGGGTTTGGATTGCCGCCCACGCCATCGGCGCCGCCAACATCACCCGTATCGAGCGGAGGGCCTGAGTTGCCTCCATCTGCCCCGCCAGTCGCCGGCGGCGGATTCGGATTGCCATCCTCCCCATCGCCGCCAGCAGCAGGCAGTCCCGTCACTCCACCAGCTGCACCTGTCAAAAAGGGACCGAACTGGCTGTTGATTATTGGTATCATTCTGGGCGTGCTGGTGCTGGGATGCATTCTGGTGCTTGGCGTTCTGTACGTGATCGGTCAGCAGGCGGTTCAATCGTTCGGGACAACTGTCTCCGGCACAGTCATCAGTATTGATAATCCGCCAGGGGCAAGCAGTTTTCCGAATGTGCTGCTGCGCGACTCGCTGGCGAGTGAAGCAAGCAGCGACTTTACCGCCGAACAAACCGAAGCCGGCGATTATCGCTTCGAAAATGGCGCCTATGTAATTGAGTCGTTCGAGGCGGATCAGATCGTCTGGCAGGTTATCGACACAATGGTCGATGATGCATCGTTCGAGATCGAAGCAACGGTCAGCAAGCCGCGTAGCGCGGCAGTGGCGCTCCTCTTTCGCTATCAGGACAATCAGAACTTCTACATTCTCAGCGTCGACGGCATGGGACGCTACCGTGTCGCTCGTTATGTGGACGATGCTTTCTCAGTATTGCGCGATTGGACATCGTCGCCATCCATCAATGCCGCCGGTTCACCCAACCGGCTGAAGATCGAAATGGCCGGCGACGAACTGACGTTCTACTGTAATGGTCAGCGTCTCACGACCCTGCGCGACAGCGCCTTCCAAAGCGGCGAACTAGCGTTTGGAACAGAAACCTTCGATGAAGGACAGGGCGTGGTTCGTTTCAGCAACCTGCTGGTACGCGGTCGGTAGTTCATGTGGATCAAGGAGCGTATATCCTATGAAAATTATTGTGGTCGGCACCGGCTTTGTTGGTCTGACTCATGCAGCGGTCTGCTCAGAGTATGGACACGAAGTCTATGCATACGATATTGATCGCCAGCGTATCGAAGCGTATCGGTCGTGTCGTCCCGACGCGATCGAGCATTACGTGCACGAGCCTGGATTGACGAATATCATTCTCGAGAACCATGGACGGTATCTGTTT
>JBEPYG010000267.1:0-6725 GCA_041641515.1 Roseiflexus sp. | reverse complement strand
CTGGTCGATAAAGAAGACCTGACGAATGGCATCGCGCTCAACGCAACCATGTTCAACCTGGCGACGACGACCGGACCGGCAATGGCTGGAGTGACCTACAATCTGGTCGGGCCGGCGTGGTGTTTCATGCTCAACGGCATCTCATTTCTGGCTGTGATCGGTGCACTCTGGCGGATGCGGATTGCGCCAAACCCTGCTGCACCGCGCAGCACCTCGGCATGGCGCGATGTGCGCGAAGGTGTAGGCTACATTCTGCGCGAGCCGGTGGTGCGCACATTGATGGCACTGGTCGGGGTGACGAGCTGTTTCGGTATCTCGTTCTCGACGCTCTTTCCGGCATGGGCAGTGCGCATCCTGGAGGGGGACGCGGCGACAACCGGCCTCTTGCAGTCGGCGCGCGGTCTGGGTGCGCTGCTGGGTGCGCTGCTGATCGCGTCGCTTGGACGCTTTCAGTTCAAAGGACGCCTGTTGACAGTTGGCACATTTGCGTTTCCAACACTGCTCATTCTGCTAACCTTCACCAGCTGGCTGCCGCTGACCCTGGCAATTCTGGTCGCTTCCGGTCTGGCGGTGATCATGATTATGAACCTGGCAAATGCCCTGGTACAGACGCTAACGCCTGATACGTTACGTGGTCGGGTGATGGCCGTCTACAGCATGGTCTTTTTTGGCATGATGCCGGTCGGTGCGTTGTGGATCGGGTTGATCGCTGAGCGGGCAGGCGAACCGATGGCGGTGATCAGCGGGGCATTGGTGGTGCTCTGCACAGCTGTGTTGATCTTCGTTGCCGTCCCACGAATACGTGCATTGGAGTAGAACGTGGAACGTGGGAATGTGGTGTTCTGTCGTGTTATTCCTTCTGAATGACAAATCTGTAATGTCTCCATCGACACGATCGGGGGTATGATAGGAGTGGACACGTTTCTCCTTACGTCGCTGCCGCACGTTTCGAGGTCGCCGTGGTTCAGCCGAAAGGAGATTTTGCCGTGAGAGTCGCCGGTCGTCTGGTTCTTCTCTTGCTTCTGGTGGTTGCTCTGGTAATGGTTGTGCCAACCACCCCCGCACAGGCAGCTGTCACCACATCATCGCCACGGATCACGTATGTCGCGCTTGGCAACTCGCTTGGCTTCGGTCTATGGGATTTCAGTCGCGGCGGATATGTCTATCGCTATGGGGCAATGCTCGCTGCTGATACCGGCGCCACGGTTTCGCTCATCAACCTTAGCGTTCCAGGATGGACCAGCAGCGAGTTGTTGAATGCGCTGCGCACCAGCTGGACGTTTCGCCTGTCAGTAGCTTCGGCTCAGGTTGTCACGTGGGATATCGGCGGGAATGATCTGCTGCGTGCTCGCGACCGGTATAGCGCAGGGACGTGTGGCGGTCTCGACAATCAGCAATGCCTGAGAGATGCGGTAACGACATTCGCAGGCAACTGGAGCGCGATCGTGCGTGAAATTGTCAGGTTGCGTGGCGGACGGCCAACGGTCTATCGCACTATGGACCTATACTATCCGTTCGTCGCACAGGATGCTGCTCGTGGACGTTTGTCTGTGTTGCTGCCCTATCTGAAGCAAACGAACGACATTATCAACTCAACAGGATGTGGTGTTAGGACGGCGCAAGTCTATCAGGCGTTCAACGGCAGTTATGCGGCTCCGCTTCAACCATCGCTGTACCTCTCGTTCGACGGCTATCATCCGAATGCAACAGGTCACGCAGTCATCACAGGGCAGCTCCGCGCGCTAGGGTATGAACCTGCGATCGTCGTACCGGCGCTGTGTCCGTAATGCTTCCCCTGCTAGCGGTCCCCCTTTCCCTTCGGACATACAGGGAAGGGGGGACATTTGTGTGTTCCTCCAAGACGAACGTGTGCAAGAAGAGTGCGGTTTTTGTGGTATCCTAATCAGGCGTTGCATGATCCGGAGGAGAGATGGCAAAACTCGCAATCAACGGAGGTCCCCCGGTCCGCACCCGTCCCTGGCCGCGCTGGCCCCAGTGGGATGAACGCGAAGAGCAGCGGGTGCTTGCAGTGCTCTCCGGTGACGACTGGGGCGGGTTTGCTCCGGTTGTAGAGGAATTCGAACACGCATTCGCGCAGCATCATGGCGCCGCTTTTGGTATAGCAGCAGTCAACGGCACACAGACGCTGGTTGCTGCACTCATGGCAGCCGGCATCGGTCCCGGCGACGAGGTCATCGTGCCGCCGTACACGTTTATTGCCACGGCATCAGCGGTCCGGCTGGCCGGCGCCACTCCTGTGTTCGCCGATATCGAGGCGGACACCTACAACCTCGACCCTGAGGCGGCAGAGGCGGCAATCACATCGCGCACGCGCGCGATCATTCCGGTACACTTTGCCGGCCAGGCGGCAGATATGGATCGTTTGACTGCGCTTGCGCAGCGCCACGGTCTGCTGCTGATCGAAGATGCAGCGCATGCGCACGGGGCATCCTGGCGCGGTCGAATGTGTGGTTCTCTCGGCGATGTGGGTTCGTTCAGTTTCCAGAGCAGCAAGAACATGACCGCAGGTGAAGGCGGTGCGCTGACTACGAACGATCAAGCGCTTGCCAATGCCATCCGCAGCCGGGTGAATCAGGGACGCGCTATTGGCGGCGCCTGGTATGAGCATCCCAACCTGGGCTCGAATATGCGTCTCTCTGCCTGGCAGGCCGCCGTGCTGCTGGCGCAACTGGAGCGACTCACCGAACAGACCGACCGGCGGATGGCGTGTGCACGTCGCCTGAATGCCTTCTTCGCCGACATCGAGGGTTTTCGTCCGATGCGCTGGGACGAACGCGCCGACCGGCATGCCTTTCATCTGTACATGGTGCGCTACGACGAACGCGCCTTTGGTGTACCGCGCGATCTGTTCGAACAGGCGCTCGAGGCGGAAGGCATTCCCTGTTCGACAGGGTACCCCTTCCCGCTCTATCGTCAGGCATCACTTGGTCCGGCATTCACGCGCGCCGGCGCCTGTCCCAATGCCGAGCAAGCGTGCCGAGAGGCAATCTGGGCGCCTCAGTGGCTGCTGCTTGCTGATCCTGCCGAGATGGATGATGTGGCTGAAGCAGTGATCAAAATTCGCGATCATCGGGATGAGTTGCTCTATGCTGTTTCCCACTGACCAGTACCCAAAACTGCGCGCCATCGATATTCGCCACGTGATGCACGATGGACATCCATCACTGCTGTTGCGCGATCCGCTCCAGATTTCGGACCGTTTCCTGGTTATCTCGCATGGGCTGGGGCCAGCGTTGCTCTTCTGCGATGGAAAGCATCACCGAGCTGCAATTGCCGGTAAACTGCGCTCGATGCTTGGCGCGCCGGTTGATGTTGCGCTGGTCGACCGTCTGGTCGATGCACTCGATGAGGCGTTACTGCTCGACAATCTACGCTTCAGGAAAGAGCACGAGCGGGCACTCGTCAAATATCGCGCTGCGCCATTTCGACCACCTGCGCTGGCAGGGCAATCGTACCCCGCGGATCCGACGGAACTCCGGCGCTTGCTCGATGATTTCGTTGCTGCAGCCGGTTCGGTGGCGCCGGCGCCGCCAACCGGTTGTGGCGTGCTTAGTCCGCACATCGACTATGCGCGCGGTGGTCGGGTGTATGCACAGGTCTGGCAACGCGCGGCAGAGATGGTGCGCGCAGCAGAGATCATTCTTTTGATCGGCACTGACCACTACAGTCCTGAACCGGTGACATTGACGCGCCAGCAGTATGCAACGCCGTTCGGCGTTCTGCCGACCGATCTGGCGGTCGTCGATGCACTAGCGGCGGCACTCGGAGAAGATGCTGCTTTTGCGGGTGAATTGTATCATCGCGTTGAACATTCACTCGAACTGGTTGCAGTGTGGTTGCAGTACATCCGCGGTGCACAGCTGTGTCCGACGGTGCCGATCCTCGTCGGATCATTTGCGCGTTTCATGGACGGCAGCGATCCGGCGACCGACCAGCGCCTTGAGGCATTGATTGCAACCCTGCGTCAGGTGATCGCTTCCCGACGGGCGCTGGTGGTCATTTCCGGCGACATGTCGCATGTCGGTCCGGCGTTTGGCGGTGCGCCGCTCAGCGATGCCGACAAGGAAGCGTTGCGTCATGCCGATGAACTGGTGATTGAACGGATGCGCGCCGGTGATGCTGCTGGCTTCTTCCGCGTCATCGCCAGCACCGATGATCGCCAGAACATCTGCGGGCTGCCGCCGACATACCTGGCGCTTCGTCTGATGGACGCAGTCAAAGGTGAACTGGTCGGGTATGCACAATGCCCTGCTGATGATGATGGGACGTCGGTGGTGTCGATCTGTGGGATGGTGTTTGATCGCGGGATTGGGTGATTATGTGATTGCGTGATTTGTCTATTCCTGGTTCTCAGTTCCCTGTGCCTGGCACTTAGTTCTTGGTTCTTGATTTTTTGATTTTTGGTTGCTGGAGCCCGGCGCTTAGTTTGTGGAGTTTGATTTTTTGACTTCTGGCGCCTGGCGCCTGGTTTGTGGGGTTTGATTGCTTGATTGTCGGTTTATGATGTGGGGTGCTGGCGTCTGACGCCTGGTTTGTGGGGTTTGTTTGCTTGATTGTCGATTGCTAGCGCCTGGCACTTAGTTCGTGGTTCTTATGCGACAAGCACGGTACATCTGGATCATTGCACTCATACTTACCCTGGCAGGATGTAGCGGTTTGCCGCTGCCTGGAGTGGGTATTGCACCGACAGCAGTCGAGCAGCCGACGCTTCCATCTGACACCGATACGCCGGTCAGCCTGCCAGTCGAGACGCCATCGCCACAGCCTTCACCGGAGGCAACTGCCGAAGCAACGACCGTCAGCACGGTTATGCCTTCCCCGACTGTTGCGACTGAACAGGCAGATACCGGCACAACAGCACCAGCGCCGTCACCAACGGCGACCGAAGTCACGCCAACCGCTACTCCTGGACCGACGGACGAACCATTGTACCTGCAACCATCACCGATCCCGGGGCTGCCGACTGCGCCGCCGCCGACTGACACCCCTACCCCCAGCGCGACACCGACTGCCACGCCTGCGTCATCACCCACACCTGATGCTGATGCGTCGCCGACGCCGACACCCACCTATCCGCCGGTGCCGATTGTATCCTCGCTGCGTGGAACAGTGGCGAATCCCGGTAATGTGCGCGCCGATCCGAATGTCAGCGCAACACCTGTCGACCGGGTGAACCAGGGTGAAGAGGTACAACTCCTGGGGCGCAGCGACAATGGGCGCTGGTATCTGGTGCTGACCGTGCGCGGCGTGGCCGGGTGGGTCAGCGCCACGCTGCTGAATGTGCCGCCAGAGACCGCAGCACTGGTGCCGGTCAACCCTGATATTGCATTGCCGACCCCGACCGGCAGCGTCCCGTAGCAGTAATATAGCCGGCTCGTCTGTCAATCACTCCCACGTGCGCTGATCGACAAACGGCTTCGCATCATCAGGCAATTCGCCGACCAGCTCAATGCGGCAGTGAATCTTGAGCGCTTCGTACAGCGCCTGTGCTGCTACCTCACGCAGCCTATCAGGATTGACATCGGCTGCGGGAACGAGACGGCAGATCAGCTCATCGCGGTGACTCTCACGCACCACGACAGCTTGATAGCGCTGCACTTCCTCAAGTCGCTGCATCACCTCGGCCACGTGCCGTGGATGCACAAACAACCCGCGCACCTTCACACTTTCGCTACTACGTCCCAGCCAGCCTACCAGTCGCGGTGTCTGGATCATCGTCGGCGCATCTGATACCATCAACGCCGACAGATCGCCAACGGCAAAGCGAATCAGGATATAGTCGCGACGAAAAAGGGTTACCACCACCTCACCGGTTTGACCAGGAGGAACCGGTTCGCCAGTATTGAGATCACAAATCTGCACCAGTGCATCGTCCGGCAAATGCCAGCCTTGTCGTTCTGGACCGTTGTAACCAAGGTTTCCGGTTTCTGCGGTACCATAGCCATCGTAGACCCGAATCCCATACGCTTCTTCAAATAAAGCGCGTAACGACGCCGGCAATGGCTCTGCAGCGACGAAAGCTTTATTCAAGGACCACGAACGTGGATTATACCCTTGTTCTTCTGCTCGCTCGAGCAATGCCTTCAGATAACTCGGTAAGCCGGCGTACGCCGTAACGCCAAGATGAGCGATAGCATCAATCTGCTGCGCCTGATTGCCGATTCCGGCAGGAATGACCGTGCAACCTACCATCCGCGCCCCTTCTTCGAACATCACGCCAGCGGGTGTCAGGTGGTAGCCAAAGCAATTAATGACAAGATCGTCGGAATTAAAGCCGGCAGCGCGAAAAGCCGGCGCCCATCGCCATGGATCTGGTTCGTCAGGTTCGGGATCGTAGATCGGCCCTGGTGATTGGAAGACTCGACGCAGGCGCGAGAGTGGTACGGTCAGCATCCCACCCAGGTGCGTTCCCTGCCGGTGCAGTTCGATCAACTGCTCTTTTCGCAACACCGGCAGACGGCTAAGGTCGGCTGTCGTCTGAATATCAGCCGGAGTCAATCTGGCGACGTTCATTCGCTGCCGGAATGCCGGCGAATATTCATAGCCGAATGCGACAATCTCACGTACCTGCTGATCAAACCCGGCATAGAACGCTTGAATATCCATACCTCCTCATTCCTGAAATTACGACAACCAGCGCTTTCGTCGCTTATAGTGCTTAACGTCGCGATAGCTCTTGCGACTGCCAATTTCGTTCAGACCGA
>JBEPYG010000266.1:4473-6754 GCA_041641515.1 Roseiflexus sp. | reverse complement strand
TTTTGCGCATGCCGGCGCTCGCGCATTTGCGCGATTCATACATTCGGCAAAGGCGGTCGCAAAGCGCTGCGCTTCGGCGAGTTCCTTTTCAAGGTTTGCGCCCTTCTCAACCACGTTGCTGAGCGCTTTGAAGAACCAGTATGGGTCGGTGTACTGGCCATAGATGACGCTGGCATCACCGGCGCCCTGTGCAGGAATGGCCAGGGTCTCCCGAACTGCCTGGAACTGCGCGACTCGCTCCGGCGGTATCTGCTTGAGGAATGCCTCAGACTGCGCGACCGAGCGACGGGCGGGCATGTCGCCGTACATCAGGGATGCATCGCTGGAAAGGAACTTGATCCATTCCCAGCACGCCTGTGGTTGCTGTGCCCGCGCGGAAATGAACACGCCGCGCACGAACAATTCGCTCGATGGCACACCGGCGGCGCCAACCGGCAGCGGCGCCGCCCGGATATCGCGTTCGACCGAGCTTAGCGGCACAGCAGTCGGCGCCGATCCGGGTCCGCCCCCTGGCTCGAGCGGTTGTATGATGACCCCTTCCTGAAATGACTCGGCATACCCAAACCACATTCCAACCCGACCAGATTGGACCAATTCATATGAGCGATCATCGCCAAAATCATCACGCCGGTAGGAGAACTTGAACGGCGGCGTCACCTGATGCACCATGCTGAGGTCGAGATACCAGCGAATGGCGGCGATCGTTCTCGGGTCGGTATAGTTCGGGCGCAGGTCCTTCCCCTCGCCAACCGTCAGGCGCGCGCCGAACTGATGGATGAAGAACAACAGATCGTTCTGTGGTCCGCCAAGCGGTACATATCCCCAGCGCTGGTCGTTCCCTTCGCCCTTGGTGAGCGCCTGCGCCGCCGCCAGAAAATCGTCCGGCTTCCAGTCGGCGCGCGGCGGTTGCAACCCTGCCGCCTCAAAAGCGGCATGGTTATAGATCAGGCTGCGCATATTGACGGCATATGGCAACCCGTAGATGCGCCCTTCGCGGCTGTAATACGCCAGCGCCGCCGGAAAGATATCATCACGCGGAAAGGTGGGGTCGGCCTCGATCAGCGGGCGCAGGTCGAGCAGTGCTGCATCATCGGCGCTGGAGAGCGGACCGAACCAGAAGAAACAATCGTTGGTCTGCGCCAGCGTAGCAGCTGTAACCTCCTGCATATCGGGCGTCCACTCAAACGGTTTCAACTGCACGAAGATGTCGGGGCGCTGTTCGCGGAAGGCGCGTGCAATGCGACGCACTTCGGTAGGATTATACCCGTAGAGACCGAACGTTACGGTCGTAGCGCCGGCTGGCGCTTCATTCGGCTCCGGCGTGGCAACCACCACCGGGTTGAGATTGGGCCGCGGTGTTGGCGTCAGTTCGCGCTGTGCAATCGATTCCTGCATCTGGCGTTGCGCTTCTGCCAGCGCCTGACGTACATTCGCCTTTGGGTCGCTGACGACGGCGGAAACCGCCTGGCTCAAGGCGCCCATCACCGTATAATCGAACTGCTGGTTCGGCAGGGCGCCGCTGTTGGCGATCGCCCAGCGGTACGCCTCGGCGGTCTGTGGGTCGAGTGTGCTCCAGAACTCAGTCTGCTGCGCGACCGATTGACGCGCCGGAAGACGAGTGAACGGACCGAATCCTGACTGATCCCCGGTATCTAGCTGGCGCGAGAGCCATTCGATCCAGCGCCAGGCGGCCTCTGGATGCGCCGTGCCGCCGCTGATGATGAACCCTTCAGTGGAACTGAAGAAGGGCCCAAGAACTGAACTCTGTGGAAACGGGACGCGACCAACCGGGAAATCCGGAGTCCAGAGCGAGCCGTCGTCATTGCTGATATAGGACATATCACTCCAGATCGCCACCCGCCCTTCACGCACCAGGCGCGCAGGGTCTTCGGCAGAAGCGCTGCGCGAATAGGGTTCTACCAGCACACCCGTGCGATACCACTCCTGGATGCGCTCGACCGCCGCAACATACGCCGGCGCTGTCAGATCCGTCTCTTCGGCCGCTGCCGACAGCGGGTTGATCCCCTGTTGTTCAAGCAGCCCCAGGAGCGGCAGAAGGCCGCTGCTTGGTTCCATGAACCCGTGGGTGAGGATCGTCAAACCGCTGCGCTCGGTCAGGCGCTCGGCAGCCGCCATCAGGTCGTCCCACGTCCAGCCGGGGCGAGGTTCGGGCAGACCGGCATTCTGGAACAATGTACGATTGTAGACGATCAGCGGAATGCTCTGGTAGCGCGGCAGCGCCCAGACCCCGCCCTTCGCCGCGTAGCGCTCGATCGTGCCG
>JBEPYG010000266.1:0-4463 GCA_041641515.1 Roseiflexus sp. | reverse complement strand
CGTCGCGCTGGAACGCGGCATCAGCGTCCATCAGCGGCTTGAGGTCGAGGAGCAGCGGCGTGCCAAACGCTTCCGGCGCCAGAGCAAATGCAGGAGCGGTATCCGCTGCTGAAACGATCCGCCGCAGCATATCGAGCGGATTCGATGGTCCTTCGTCCCCCGGATTGAACATCATCACGTCATCCAGCGGCACAAGCACGACCTTGATATCGGGATGCTCGGACATAAAACGGTCAGCCAGCGCCTGATAACTGGTGCGCTCATAGTCCCATATTCCAAAGGAAATCGTCGCCTGTTCGCGTCCCCCTGTTGGGGATGGGACTGGAACCGTCTGCGTTGCATCACCCGATGGTTGCGGCGCGCCGCACGATGCAAGCAGCACCGCCCAGAGGGTCGCTATGATCCACAAACGTCGCATGATTTTGCCTTTCGATAGAAGCGGTACGAGGTCTTTTTCCGCTGATCAGCCCGTGCAAGAGAAATGACGTACCGGGCGCTATGATCCCACTGCGCGGACGATGGACTGAAACCTGAACCACTTCGCTCGATACTTCTGGAGCTGTACCTGTGCAGGTTTTCATTAATGACATCCTGCTGAGACACTCCAGCAAGACTGCATCGCACACGCTTCACCTGCACTTAAAGGGCGCGTCCGGCGGGACCAATGTTGATGGTATTACCTTTCCACGTTATACCCGTCATAGTCTGGATCCACCTCTTTGGCGCATATCGCCGCGCGCGCTTCTGGGCGGTTCATACACTCGGCAAAGGCGGTGGTGAAGCGCTGCGCTTCAGCCAGTTCTGTTTCGAGACTAGCGCCCTTCTCGACCACGGCGCTGAGTGCCTTGAAGAACCAGTAGGGGTCTATGTACCGACTGTAGAATGCCCCTGCATCGCCGGTCGTCTGTGCCGGGTACGCCAGCGTTGCACGCACTGCCTCGAACTGCGCAATTTGCTCTGGTGGCAATTGCTTGAGAAATGCCTCAGATTGTGCCACTGATCGTCGGGCAGGCATATCACTATCCGTCAGTGAGGTGTCACCGGAGAGAAATTTGATCCACTCCCAGCACGCCTGTGGTTGCTTTGTCTGCGCTGAGATGAACATACCGCGCATACGTATCTCACTCTGCGGGACACCAGCGCCGCCAACCGGCATTGGCGCTACCCGGATGTCGCGCTCGACCGGATTGAGCAGCGACGCAGTCGGCGCCGGCAGTTCCTCTCCTGGTTCAAGAACGATCGGACCCTGGAACTGGAACAAATCGCCATACCCGAACCACATCCCGACCCGACCAGACTGGATCAGTTCATATGAGCGAACATCGCCAAAATCATTACGCCGGTAGGAGAACTTGAGCGGCGGCGTCACTTTGTGCACCGTGCTGAGATCGAGGTACCAGCGAATAGCAGCAATCGTTTTCGGATCGGTATAGTTCGGGCGCAAATCCTTACCCTGACCCACTGTCAGGCGTGCGCCGAACTGACTGATAAAGAACAACAGATCGTCTTGCGGTCCGCCGAACGGTCCGCCGAGCGGCACATATCCCCAGCGCTGGTCGTTCCCCTCGCTCTTGGTTAACGCCTGCGCTGCCGCCAGAAAATCGTCCGGCTTCCAGTCGACACGCGGCGGTTG
This sequence comes from Roseiflexus sp., assembly GCA_041641515.1. GTDB lineage: Bacteria > Chloroflexota > Chloroflexia > Chloroflexales > Roseiflexaceae > Roseiflexus. The sequence goes on along the minus strand of JBEPYG010000266.1, from coordinate 2,830 downwards.
CAACCCTGCTGCCTCGAAGGCAGCGTGGTTGTAAATCAGGCTGCGCATGTTGACCACGAGTGGCACACCATAGATGCGTCCGTCATTGCTGTACTGCGCTATTGCTGCCGGCAGGAAATCGTCGCGCGGGAAGTTGGGGTCGGCATCGATCAGCGGACGCAAGTCGAGTAACGCTGCATAATCGTTGTTGGTCAGCGGACCGTCCCAGGCAAAGCAGTCACTACGCTGCGCCAACATTGCCGCCGATACTTCCTGGATATCCTGGATATCAGGTGTCCACTCGAACTGTTTCAAGTTCACGAAGATATCAGGACGCTGTTCATGGAAGGCGCGCACGATACGGCGCACATCGCCGAGATTGTAGCCAAAGATACTAAATGTTACCTGTGTTGCACCGGCAGGCGCTTCCTGCGGTTCTGGGGTGGCAACGACCACCGGATTGAGATTGGGCTTTGGGGTCGGCGTCAGTTCCAGCCGCGCAATCGCATCCTGCATTTGGCGCTGCGCTTCCGCCAGCGCCTGGCGTGCATTCGCCTTTGGATCGCTGATGACCTTGTAAACCGCCCCGCCCAAGGCGTCGATCACTGAATAAGGGGGCCGCGGGCTTGGCAGCGTACTACTGTTTGCCACTGCCCAACGATACGCCTCGGCGGTCTGCGGATCGAGTTTGCTCCAAAACTCGGTCTGTTGTGCGACCGATTGACGCGCCGGAAGAGGAGTGTGCGGACCGACCTCTTCCACATACCCGATGACTGGTTGGCGTGAAAGCCATTCAATCCAGCGCCATGCTGCGTCAGGGTGAAGCGTCCCACCACTAATCATAAATCCCTCGCTGGAGGAATAATATTCTAGAAAGGCACTCTTCGGAAAAGGGACGCGACCAATTAGAAAGTCTGGAGTCCAGGGGGAGCCGTCATCATTGCGAACGTATGTCAGATCGCTCCAGATCGCTACTCGCCCCTCACGTATCAGTTGTTCGACAGACACATCGGAGATGTCTCTCCCATACAGCACACCGGTGCGATACCATTCCTGAATCTTCTCAACTCCCGCGACGTATTCCGGTGTGGTGATATCGATTTCCGCTGCTCCTGCCGCTAACGGATTAACCCCCTGTTGTTCAAGCAACCCGAGGAGCGGCAGGAGCCCGCTACTTGGATCCGCAAACCCGTAGGTAAGAACCGTCGAGCCGCTGCGCTCGGTCAAACGTTCGGCGGTCGCCATCAGTTCTTCCCACGTCCAGCCAGGGCGTGGTTCAGGCAGATTAGCCTTTTGGAACAGAGTACGGTTGTACGCAATGAGCGGAACTGAATAATAGCGTGGCAGCGCCCAGATTCCTCCTTTTGCTGTATAGCGTTCGATGGTGCCAGGGAGGAAATCGTCGCGCTGGAACGCGGCATCAGCGTCCATCAGCGGCTTGAGGTCAAGGATCAAAGGGGTGCCAAATGCTTCGGGGATCACCAGCGAGGGTGCTGTGTCGGCGATCGAGACAATTTGGCGCACTAGATCGAGCGGGTTTATTGGTCCTTCCGGCTCGAACGGTATCGCATCGTTGATGAGAACGAGAACAACCTTGATATCAGGGTTCTCTTCCATGAACTTATGGGCTAGCAGTTGATATTTGTCATACTCATATTCCCATACCGCAAAGGAAATCGTTGTCGGCTCACCGCGGCCGGTCGTCAGTGATGGACTGGGAACCGTCTGTGTGACACCACCTTGTGACTGCGGAGCGCCACATGATACGAGCAGCATCGTCCAGAGGGTCGCTATGATCCACAAACGTCGCATGATTCTGCCTTTCACTAAATACGACCCGCTCTACTCGCACGAATATGCGTTACAGGCATTCCGATGTCTTCGACCACGCGGTACTTACCTGCCTCTTACAGTATAGCCAACTACCATCGATCTGCAATGATATCTAACTGAGACGTCGTGATAGAACCTCGTGGCGGGTTCCGAACCTATGCGCGAGACAGTGTCGATGACTGAAAAGTTCCATTGGCCTGTTCTTGCCCGCATAGAGGGAGGCGCTTATAATGTCGCAGTTGATACGATGCATTGTCATAGGAAAGGGATCATCTATGACCGATGATCAGCACATTGCACGTCCCTACTTTCGTGCACCCTCGATTGACCCTGCTGGTCGTCGCATCGCCTTCGTATATGCCGGTGATATCTGGCTGGTTGCTGTCAGTGGCGGATATGCCGAGCGGTTGACTGCCTACCCTGCGAATCATATGCTGCCGCGCTGGTCGCCAGATGGTTCGGCGATCGCGTATACATCGTCACGCGCCGGGCAAGGCGATATCTATGTCTTGCCGCTTGACGGCGGCGCAGTACAACGACTGACCTATCACGAAGTCCAGAGTGCTGTTGAGTGCTGGTCGCCTGATGGTGCCGCGATCTACTTCACTTCCCAACGTGAGCGCCAAGGAACGGCAATCTACCGCGTTTCCACTTCGGGAGGGACGCCGGTTCGCTGGATTGCACAACCGTAAGAACGCCTCGGCACGGTTGCGGTGTCACCCTGCGGTCGCTGGCTGGCGTTCAGCCTAATGCGTGATCACTGGTGGCGCCGCGGCCCAAATCCATATGGTGGTGCTGAGCTCTGGGTCGTGTCGAATGTGCCCGATGCCGATGATTTTCGCCGATTGAGCGATGCACCGGGACTAAACTACTGTCCAATGTGGTCGTCTGACAGTCAGACTCTCTTTTTTGTCTCTGATCGTGATGGGTGTGAAAATCTGTGGATGGTTCCACGCGAAGGTGGCATTGCGCAACGTATAACGTCATTCAATGATGGACGCTTGCTCTGGCCTTCGAT
>JBEPYG010000265.1:0-6764 GCA_041641515.1 Roseiflexus sp. | reverse complement strand
CTCATGGCTGATTATCGTCCGACGCTGGCGCCGTACCTGCTGGCGGGATTGCCGGAGTATCCGCAACTTTTTGGCTGCGATACGGCGTATAGCGTGCCAGGCGTAGTTGCCGGCGGATTCGCCGATGTTGCCCGCAGTGCGCTCGAGGAACTTGGCAGGTATGCGTGGCTCGCCTGCAGTCGGGTCCCCCACGAAATCACGACGAATGGGCGTGTCTTCCATCCGGGTAACATCCAGGAGACTCCACAATTCGCCGTCGCCTGCTGGGATTATGTGCGCTGGAGCGGCGATCTGGCATTCTTGGAGCGGATGTATCCGGTGTGCGTCGAAGGACTGGAGCATTTCGGCGCAACGCTCGAAGGGCGCGGCTATCCGATCGGCGATGGCGTTGTCGAAGTTCCCGGCATGGGCGCCTGCAAACTCGACACGGTCTGTTACCTCTACCAGGCGCTGGCATCCCTGCGTGAGATGGCGCTGGCGCTCGGCCGACCACACGACGCGATCCGGTTCGCCGGGTACGCTGGCGCGCTGGCAGCGCGCTTTGAGAGCGACTGGTGGATCGCGCATGAAGAAATGTATGCCGACTCGCTGCACCTCGATGGTCGGCAGCAGTTCGATGGTCACTGGACGGTTGTGCTGCCGGTGGTGACCGGTATCGCTTCCCCTGAACGCGCCCGGCGCGCGCTGGATCGGATCATGCGCGAATGGGTCAACGAATGGGGCATGATGCACACCCGTGGCGCCGACTCGCGAGTATGGACGCTTCCCACCGGTCTGCTGGCATTGGCAGCGTTGCGCAATGGCAGGGCGGATGACGGGCTCAGATTGCTGCGGCGCATCGGCGAAACGGCGCGGCATGGAACGTTCGGTACATTGAAAGAACTGATCCCGCAGGGATTGTGTTTCATTCAACTCTGGTCGGCGGGGCTGCTCTTGCAGGGGATCACCGAGGGAGTCTTTGGTCTCGACCCGCAGGCGCATCGTCGCGAACTGGCGATTGAACCACATCTGCCATCACTCTGGCAGAGCGCAGCGCTCCACGGTTTGCGCGTGAGTGAGCACACACTCGACCTCCGCATCACGCCGGAGATAGTCGAGATCCATCACTTGAAGGGGAACACATCACTGCTGGCGCGCTACCGCTTCGCACCTGACCAGCCGTGGCGTGAAGCGCAACTCACGCCGGGACGCCGGATGCTGCTTGCGCGTGAGGATTGACATTTCCTGTGCTAACGTTTTGTTAAAGTTTGCTCCATAGCTGCCCGGAAGCCTTGACTGTCGCTGCGCAGCGCATCATAATACCTCATACGCGGAGCCTCTCTCCGCCAAACACATAGAGGTACATACGACTATGGATCACGAGCCTGTCTCTGAAACAACGCACCCAATTCAGACCTTACCGCTGATCCCGCTCGATGGCGTGGTCGTTTTTCCCTATACCGTGGTGACCGTGCCGCTCAACGAAGAAGTCGAGGCGGCAGCGCACGCAGCTATGAAGGAGGATCAACTGGTGCTGCTGGTTGCCTTCCGACGTGATGCGCCGGCAAACGCGCCGCTCGCGCTGCGACTGCACCGCATTGGCGTGGTTGCGCGCATCGAGCAGATCGGACGCCTGCCGAACGGCGCGAACGGCATGGTCGTGCGGGGTCTGGTGCGGGCGGAATTGCTCGAGCAGACCCACGATCAGCCCTGTCCGCGCTTCCGGTATGTTGAGCGCCACGATCACGTCGAGCGTACCGCCGAACTCGAGCAGTTGATGACCGAGGTGCACGCTGCAATTGACGCTGTGCTGGAGCTGCGCCCCGGTATTCCCCAGGAGATCCGCAACTTCGTGCGCAGCATCGATGATCCCGGTCATCTTGCCGATAACACCGGCTACTCGCCGGACTATACCTTCGAGGAGCGGCAGGATCTGCTCGAAACCCTCGATGTGGTCGAACGTCTGCGCAAGGTGCTGACGTTCTATCGCAAGCAACTGGCGCTGATGGATGTTCAGGCGCGCCTGCGGCAGGAAGTGCAGGATGCAGCAGCTCGACAACAGCGCGAGTTCTATCTGCGCCAGCAATTGCGCGCTATTCAGAAGGAACTGGGTGAGGACGATACCGAGGCGGACGAACTGGCGGAACTACGCGAGAAACTTGAAGCGGCGAACCTGACGCCTGCAGCTCGTAAAGAAGCCGACCGTGAACTCAACCGCCTCAGCCGGATGAATAGCGCCTCGCCCGAATATCAGATGGTGCGCACCTACCTGGAATGGATGGCAGAACTGCCATGGAACAAGACGACCGGCGCGCCGATCGATGTCGTCTACACCCGTCGGGTGCTCGATGAAGACCACTATGGTTTGCAAACGATCAAAGAGCGCATCCTCGAATATCTGGCCGTCCGGCAGCGCCGGCAGACACTGTCCGATGAACACGAACGGGCACGCGAGCCTATTCTGGCGTTCGTCGGTCCGCCTGGCGTCGGGAAGACGAGCCTGGGGCAGAGCATTGCACGGGCGCTTGGGCGGCAGTTCGCACGCATGAGCCTTGGCGGCGTGCGCGATGAAGCTGAGTTGCGCGGGTTCCGCCGCACCTACATCGGATCACAGCCGGGGCGCCTGATCCAGGAATTGCGCCGCGCTGGCGCGTGCGACCCGGTCATCCTGCTCGATGAGATCGACAAACTGGGGCACGACTACCGCGGCGATCCGGCAGCGGCGTTGCTGGAAGTGCTCGATCCCGAGCAAAATGATACATTCACCGACCACTACCTGAATGTTCCGTTCGACCTGAGCAAGGTACTGTTCATCGCAACTGCCAACACGATGGACACGGTGCCGCCGGCGTTGCGCGACCGGATGGAAGTGATCGAGCTGAGCGGCTATACCGGTGACGAGAAAGTGCATATCGCACAACGACACCTGATCCCGAAACAACTGCGCAGCAACGGGCTGCGCCCGGAAGAGGTCATCTTCACCGACGAGGCGCTCCGCGTCATCATTCACGACTACACACGCGAGGCGGGGGTGCGCAATCTGGAGCGGCAGATCGGGGCTGTGCTGCGCAAAGTAACGCGCCGCATCGTTGAGGAGCGTCCAGAGACGGAATCAACACCCGTTCTGATCGATGGTGCGTTTGTCCGCACTGCGCTTGGCCGTCCGCGGTTCTTCAACGAAGCCAGGGAGCGCATCGATCAGCCCGGTGTGGCGACAGGACTGGTCTGGACGCCGGCTGGCGGCGATATCGTGTTCGTTGAGGCATCGGTCGTCGAGGGGAACCGTGAACTGCGCCTGACCGGGCAACTGGGCGATGTGATGCGCGAAAGCGCTGAGGCGGCCCTAACCTGTGTTCGTTCGCGGGCGCATTCCCTGGGCATCGATCCGCGTTTCTTTGACACGCACGCCATCCACATTCACGTTCCGGGAGGCGCCGTTCCAAAAGACGGACCCTCGGCAGGGATCACGATGGCGACGGCGCTCGCTTCGGCAGCAACCGGCCGTCTGGTGCGCGATGACGTCGCGATGACCGGCGAGATCACCCTGCGTGGACGGGTACTGCCGGTTGGCGGGATAAAGGAGAAGGTGCTGGGTGCGCACCGCGCTGGCATCAACACGATTATCCTGCCGCGTCGCAACGAGGTTGATCTCGACGACCTGCCGCCCGATGTGCGTGAGGCGCTGACCTTCGTGCCCGTCGAAACGCTCGATGAAGTGCTGGCAGCAGCGCTGCTGCCGCACCCGGCAGCGACCATCAGCAACCTGTTCGGTGCAGCTCCGCAAGAAGAACCTTCGTCGGAAGATGCGCCGCGCGCCGGTGTTGCGACGTCGGGCCGGGCATAGAACAATCTGTGCAATCTGCCGCAGATGTTACGATCTGCGGCAGGTTTCCTCAGCGTACAACGACTGAACTGCCGTAGAGCGACGCCATCGCTTCTACCGTCTCACGAATCAGGTCGATAAGTTCAAACGGCTCGATCACCCGGCAGCGATTGCCGTAGCGCAACAGCACATCACGCGCGACAGCCAGATTGGAAATCGTTGCAGTCACCACGGCGCTGCCATCGTCGCCATACTCGACTCGCGCATTGGGGAAGGGCAATATCCCGTCGCCGCTCTGAGCAATCTCAGGATGCAGCCAGTACCGCAGGGTATACGTTTGCGCCTGGGGACGCTCTGGCGGCAGCGGGGTCGGAAGAACCTGCACCGTGCCGGGAACGATCCGGTCGAGCCGATAGTCCACTGTGGTGAACAACTGCTCCGATCCGGCGGGTTGCACCTCGAGCAGCGTGGCATCGAGAAATGTATGTCCGCTGTTGCGGAAGAAGATGCCGTAGGGAGCGACGCGATGACGCCGTGGCGCCTCACCATTCTTATTCAAGCCCCAGTAGCGGAAGACAAGCTCGTGTTTCTCTTCGATTGCCTGACGCACGGTCGCGAACACATTGGAGTCGATGCGACCGTATGGCGCCCTCTGACGCGTTGCACTTCGACGTGTGTGCAGATGAGACTGTGCCCGGTTGGGCAGCATCTGCAGGATCTGATCAAGCAACGCGCGAATGTGTGATTGCGTGGGATTGCCCGACCCGGCGGGGTAACTTGCATCGAGGAGCGCCAGCGCTTCCAGGCTTTGCGGTGGAGGATCGAGCAGCGCAAGTTCGCCCAGGTCGACGATCACATACTTGCCCTGATCGCGCCGGTAGACGATTCGGCAGTCGTACTCTCCCTTGAGCGAGTCCAGATCGTGTTTGAGAGCTGCTGCTGCGTTTGCAGGATACCCATTCTCGCCGAGTTCCGTCTGAACTCTGGCGATCAACTCTGCTGCGCTTGCGGGCGCGCGCAGCAGCTGACGCACCAGAAACAAACGTCTGCGGAAGGTTACCCATGAACTGCGCTTGGTGCCACCACTCCGGCGTGCCATGCCATCCTCCATATGCGGGTGTGTGGGAACATACATTGTGAAGCAGGATACCATGAATCACGGAGACGCCTCCTGCACAAAAGCGGCACAAACTGTTCGCGAGAGTTCAGGTTTTTAAACTTTTTCTATAAGTTGCGTGTTCGGGCGCTCCGTGGTATACTTTCGGTTGCCGGGCGATTAGCTCAGTTGGCTAGAGCGCATCGTTCACACCGATGAGGTCACTGGTTCGAGTCCAGTATCGCCCACCACATTGATAGTGTCGGAGACGCCTTTCAAGGCGTCTCCTGTTTTTTCTGGCGATCACATATGGATTTCACCGATCAAGTTGCCATCGTTGTTGGCGGTTCAGGTGCAATTGGCTCGGCAGTCGTGGCAATGCTCGCAAAGCGTGGCGCGCGGGTGATTGCCGGGTATCACCAGAATGCTGCAGCGGCAGAGCAGGTGGTTGCAGCTTGCCAGGACATGCGCGGCAACGTGTCTGCGCATCAGGTCGATGCGCGCGATCCGCAATCTGTCGAGGCGCTCGTCAGCGCTGTCGTCAAATCTGAAGGGCATCTGGACGTGATGGTCTTCTGTGCGGGAGCGATGCAGTATGCGTCGATCGAAGCAATCAGCGTTGCGCAATGGAACGAAGTGCTGGCGTTGCATCTCGATGGCGTCAGCCACGTCTGTCGAGCGGCACTGCGCCGGATGATGCGGCGGCGCTACGGCAGGATCGTCGCTGTCGCGGCGCTGCACGGTCTGGCGGGCGGACCGCAGCAGGCGGATTTTTCGGCGGCAACCGGCGGCGTTCTGGGGCTGGTGCGGACGCTGGCGCGCGAAGCGGCGCCCTGGAATATCACCGTCAACGCCGTTGCACCTGGTCTCATTGCAACGCCGCAACTGGCAACGCTCCCGGAAGAGATGCGTCTCTGGGGAGAACGGGTGATTGCGCTGCGGCGTATTGGGCGACCAGAAGAAGTAGCAGCAGCAATCGTCTTTCTGGCGTCGCCGCTGGCATCATACATCACAGGGCAGACGCTCGTCGTGGATGGTGGATGGCGGATGGCGCCTTAACACTACAACGAGATTGTTCATGTACGACAAAGGTGCGTGTTCAGACGTATCGTCGCCATGGTGGTCGTGCGTCGGCAGGGCGTCTCGCGGCGTGTGCGAACGTCTTCCCGTCGCCGATGCTTGATCGCGGGAGCTTCCCCCCAAACCCTTGGACAGTGCAGCGGGCTCGAAAAATGCAATCGACAAACGCGACCTTTGTGGTGCGATCATGAAGCGATGTCTCGTTGTCGTATTAAAAAGCCCTTCGCAGCAGGCGCTGCGAAGGGCTGACCAACAATATTGCCCCAGGGAATGTGAAAAGGCTTTGAACTTCAACGTCGGGATCTACCGCTCGGCTACCACGACAGCGCTTTGCAGACGGCCAGCTCCTCTGTCGGGGTCGCAACGCACCTCGCTTTCGTTTCCCCCGGCGATAGTGCGGGCTTTACCGCTGGAACCCTGCACTAGCTCACACAGCATCCGGTGTTTCATCAAGCACCCGGCGCTTGCCTGTCGATCTCCCTGGCGGTTTGCTCAGCCATTTCCATCGACTTACGGTCGTCCCCGTCTTCCCGACACCTGTGGGTAACGCCGCTTGCAGTACAGGATCATCGATCCGTTTGTCAAAGTTCCGTTGTCCTTTTCGTTCCCTGGGGTGTTATCTGCATGATAGCATTCATGCGCCATAAGTCAAGATGTTCTTAAATCGTTTCTTAACGATATATCAGGCGGCATCTGCCAGCACACGTTCGGCGGCGGCGCGTCCCGAGAGGAGCACAAGTGGAATACCGCCGCCAGGGTGTGTGCCGCCACCGCCAAAGTAGACGC
>JBEPYG010000264.1:0-6764 GCA_041641515.1 Roseiflexus sp. | reverse complement strand
ATTGCCTCGCCGACACCAAAACACCATGTTTACGGTACGTGTGATGGTCTTCCAAAACATAATTCACTCGTGACCGTTCAGAGTCGGGGTAAATGAATTTGTCGCAGCGATGTTGCATTGCAACGTGGCTACGACTTTGCACGTGCTTCCAGGAAAAGTCTGAACAGTTACATCCACATCGAAGATGTAACGAAAAGTTGTGCACAACGGATGTGCTACCTGTCGGACTCATGGTTTTTCAAACGTACATCCGGTAGACCTGCCGCCGTGGGCATGAACGCCTCAGCTATGACCAGCGAAGACCGCCGTCGCGGTCTATACCAGATTGAGTCCTTCAAACTCATCAGATCTGTCTGATCCACAACGCCCTGCAAGCTGCGAGCGTCACCGGTTCTGATGAGCCTGCAGGGCGTTGGATGCCAGCGTGAGCTTACGGGTTTTCAGTAAATACGCTCCTCTAGCTCGCGCAGGCGAGCTTTGTCTTGGGCGCCGAGAGCTTCAGCCCCACGGCATGCAGGCAATGATCCCCTTAGCCCGGCAGGCGAGCTTTGTCTTGGGCGCCGAGAGCTTCAGCCCCACGGCACGTAGACCGGATTCATTGCTGAAAGACCATCAGTCCAGCGGTCTTGGTGCACAATGTTACGTCACACTCTCCACTCTAGCTCGCAAAGGCCTCGGTGTGAGCTCATCTGAACGACGAGCTTCGCCGTGCAAGCTAGGGTTCTGTTGACAGATCATTCCCGTTCGACTATACTACACTTTATCGCAACTTTCTTCGCGCCTTCTGCCACAAAGATATGCTGGAAGATGCGTGTTCACCCTTCTCCCAGGAGCAAGGGCATTTTGCCGTTGAATGTACGATGAGGATGGATTCTCCTCGCTTCCGGGCATGCCTCTTGCTCCAGGCGTGACCACGTATGCTGGAAACGTCCGCGCTTTTGCGCGAGCTAGCTTTGGCGTATCCTTGTGCGCGAAGGTCGCTGCAGATTCACATCTATCCTATCACAAGGAGGTTGAGAATGTGTCCCCCCGAAACGCTCGCCAGTATGCGATCCCCTGAAATCAGCCGACGCAATCTGCTCAAGTTTGGTCTGGGAGCTGCAGTAGCTGCCGCACTGCCGATCGGTTCAGCACAGGCAGCAACAGTACGCCGCACGACATTTCGGAATGTCCTCGATCTGACCCACGTACTCGGTACGCAGTTTCCGCTTTTCCCAGGAGCGGCGCCGTTCCGCATTGAGCAGGCGGTGTCACACGATAAGGATGGCTACTACGGGAGTATTCTCACCTACTGGGAGCATTCGGGGACCCATATGGATGCACCGGTGCATTTTGCACCGAATGGATTGTTCGTCGATCAGTTGCGAGTAGAGAGTCTCGTTGTTCCAGCGGTTGTGATCAACATAACCGACAAAGTGCGCCGCGACCCCGACGCCGTTGTGACGCCGGACGATATTCGCGCGTGGGAGCGACGCTATGGACGTATTCCCGACAATGCAGCTGTGCTGATGGCGAGCGGCTGGGGAGCTCGCGCTGGCTCAGTCGAAGCGTTTCGCAATACCGACAGCAGTGGCGTGATGCACTTCCCAGGCTTTGGCAAGGACGCGATTGACTTCTTGCTGATGGAACGACGTATTTCCGGCATCGGCGTGGATACGCTGAGCCTCGACCATGGTCCCTCGACGACGTTTGCCGTGCACTACACGCTGCTGCCGACCAACCGCTGGGGACTTGAGAACCTGGCCAATCTGGAGTCGATCCCGCCGAGCGGTGCAACGCTGTTTGTGGGCGCGCCGAAGATCGCAGCGGGATCGGGTGGACCAACGCGCGTGATGGCAGTCTGGTGATTACAAAATAGCTCGTAAAGTCCACCAGCTTGGCGGCGGGATAGAAGAGCTTCACTCGCTTGAGCCGCTTCAGCTCTGGCTTGATTGCTTTACGCCAATCGTGCATGGATGGACGTATGAGCGTAAATTAAGTGCCGCCTCTACCCGCTCAAGCGCCAGGAGCGTTGTTTGCAGCAGACGCTTGACGCAGCGCGTTGGGTCTACAACAAGATGCTTGACGTTCGCAAGGACGCGTGGGAGCAGTCACTCAGACCACGAAGGTTTCGAACTCAGTCAGGAAAGGCGTGCTCGCGCGCGGCATTGTCATCTCACGAAAACAACGTTCTGCCTGCGCAGCGCGCACCTGTTCATAGAGTTCTTCACGACGTTGCGGGTCGTCGAAACTGCGTGTTAGGCGCTCGAGACGCGATCGTTGTTCCGTGGTTGTGGTCAGCCAGTACATTGGCTGACCACCGTTTTCTGTTTTGTGCAGCAAACCGGCACGCGCCAGTTCGTCGAGCGACTCGGCGATCGCCCATGGACTTTCGCGCAGGCGCTGCTGTGCGTTGGCGACGCTCATCCGCAGCCAGGGATATTCGGCGAACAGCAGAACGAGTCGAAGTTTCAACAGCGAATCGATCTGTCCAGGGGAAATGAGCCCTTGTTCATAGCGTTCCATCGCTCACCTCATTGTGAGAACTTTGCCAGGGCGACGCCGCCCTGGTTCGCGATTGGCGGATATCGATCGCACCCGTTCCGCCGTAGTGACGTTGATTGCGGAGACACGAAGGACTCACCCAGATCCAGGAGTGACGCACGCATTCCCCCAAATGCGGTATAAGCGCATATCTCGAACGCTTATCTCCTGATCTGTTTTAGATCGTAGCGCAGGCTGCACTGGCAGTGAGGCAGAACGTCGCTACGCACGGTGAACATTTCACAACGACTGTGTGTTTCCGGTTGTGTTTCCTGTGTCTATCCCCACGAACTATGGCAAGGAAGCGTCACTCTCTGTTGCGTGTTCTTCACTGCCTGGCTTTGCAGCGCGGCGTATACTGTCAAGCGTGCTACACAACAACGTGTTCCCTTTTGCCATATCTCTTGCCAGAGTCGGCTGACGTGACAGCATCCGCCAGACCGCCTCTTTGTTGCATGCTCTGGCTTGCGAGGAGGTCACCATGAAACGGAGTTGGGTAACGCTGGAAGGCAATGAAGCTGCTGCCAGCATCGCGTACCGCTTGAGTGAAGTCATTGCGATCTATCCCATCACACCCTCGACGCCCATGGGCGAACTGGCGGATGCGTGGGCAGCTGCCGGAAAGCCCAATCTGTGGGGGACGACCCCACTGGTCATTGAGATGCAGTCGGAAGGCGGTGCAGCTGGCGCGTGCCATGGGGCGCTGCAGCGCGGTGCGTTGACCACGACCTTCACCGCCTCGCAGGGGCTGCTGTTGATGATCCCGAACATGTACAAGATTGCCGGCGAACTGACCTCGACCGTCTTCCATATTGCGGCGCGGTCGATTGCAGCTCATGCCCTGTCGATCTTCGGCGACCATCAGGATGTGATGGCGGTGCGGCAGACGGGGTGGGCGTTGCTGGCGTCGTCGTCGGTGCAGGAGGCGCATGATCTGGCGCTGGTGGCGCATGCTGCGACGCTCAAGGCGCGCGTGCCGTTCCTCCACTTCTTCGATGGCTTCCGCACCTCACACGAAATCAACAAGATCGAACAACTGACCGATGATGACCTGCACGCCATGATCGATCCGTCGCTGATCGAAGCGCACCGTGCCCGGGCGCTTAGCCCCGATCATCCGTTCATCCGTGGAACGGCGCAGAACCCCGATGTGTACTTCCAGGCGCGTGAAACGGTCAACCCATTCTATGCCGCAACCCCGGGGATTGTGCAGGAAACGATGGATCGGTTCGCACAGCTGACCGGGCGCGCCTACCATCTCTTCGACTACACCGGCGCTCCAGATGCTGAACGGGTGATTGTTGTGATGGGCTCCGGCGCGGAGACAACACGTGAGACGGCGCAGTTCCTGGCGGAGCAGGGTGAGAAGGTCGGCGTCGTCACGGTGCGTCTCTATCGTCCATTTTCGGTGGCGCACTTTGTGGCGGCGCTACCGGCGACTGTTCAGCGGATCGCTGTGCTTGATCGCACAAAAGAGCCCGGAAGCAGTGGTGAGCCGCTCTACCTCGACGTGGTTACTGCGATGGCGGAGAGTGGACGCCATCTGCCGGTGATCGGCGGTCGGTATGGTCTGTCGTCGAAGGAATTTACCCCGGCGATGGTGAAGGCGGTCTTCGATGAACTGGCGAAGGATCGGCCGAAGAACCATTTCACCGTCGGCATTATCGACGATGTGGGCTACACCAGCCTCGACGTCGATCCATCGTTCTCGATCGAATCGCCGCGCACGGTGCGCTGCCTGTTCTACGGTCTCGGTGCAGATGGCACCGTTGGCGCCAACAAGAACTCGATCAAGATCATCGGTGAAGAAACCAATAACTACGCGCAGGGCTACTTCGTGTACGACTCGAAGAAATCCGGCTCGATGACGGTCTCGCACCTGCGCTTCGGACCAGATCCCATCCACGCGCCCTACCTGATCGAGCGGGCGAACTTCGTCGCCTGCCACCAATTTTCGTTCCTGGAGCGCATCGATGTGCTCAAAGCGGCGGAACCGGGCGCCGTCTTCCTGCTCAACAGCATGTATGGACCGGATGAGGTCTGGTATCACCTGCCCCGCGAAGTGCAGGACGATATTGTGCGCAAGAAGCTCAAGTTCTATGTAATCGACGGCGACCGGGTGGCCAAGGAAAGCGGCATGGGGCGCCGCGTCAATACCGTGATGCAGACGGCGTTCTTTGCGATTTCAGGGGTTCTGCCGCGTGAGGATGCGATTGCGGAGATCAAGCGCAGTATCAAGAAGACGTATGGCAAGCGTGGTGAAGCAGTGGTGCAGCAGAACTATCGCGCGGTCGATGCTGCACTGGCGCGTTTGTACGAAGTCGATGTCGAGAAATTCGCCGGGTTCCGCTCGCCGAAGACGCGCCGACCGCCGGTGCCCGACAATGCGCCCGATTTTGTCAAAGAGGTGCTTGGTCCAATGATCGCCTACGAAGGCGACTCGTTGCCGGTGAGCAAACTGCCGGTCGATGGCACCTTCCCCACCGGTACAGCCGCATGGGAAAAGCGCACGATTGCGCTGGAAGTGCCGGTTTGGGAGCCTGATATCTGCATCCAGTGCGGTAAGTGCGCGTATGTCTGTCCCCACGCTGTCATCCGCACCAAAGTCTATGAACCGGCGTTGCTCGATGGTGCACCCGAGACGTTTCTCAGCGCTGAAGCGCGCTTCAAGGAGTTCCCGGGTCACAAGTACACCCTGGCGATTTCAGCGGAAGACTGCACCGGCTGCGGGTTGTGCGTCGAGGTGTGCCCGGCGAAGGACAAACGTCAGGTTGGGCGCAAGGCGATCAATATGAAGCCGCTGGTCGAGGTGCGCGAGCGTGAAGTGCGCAACTGGGACTTCTTCCTGTCCATCCCGGATATTCCGCGCACCGCCATGCAACTGGGAACGATCAAGAACTCACAATTGCTTCAGCCGCTGTTCGAGTTCTCTGGCGCGTGTGCTGGGTGTGGCGAGACGCCATACATTAAACTGCTGACCCAACTGTTTGGTGATCGCGCGTTGATCGCCAACGCCACCGGCTGTTCATCGATCTACGGCGGGAACCTGCCAACGACGCCATATACGAAGAACGCCGAAGGGCGCGGTCCTGCCTGGAGTAATTCGCTCTTCGAAGACAACGCCGAGTTTGGACTGGGTATGCGTCTGGCGCTCGACCAGCAGATCGAGCATGTGCGTGAACTGCTGCCGCTGTTCACGCCGGTGGTTGGGCAGGATCTGGTGGATGCGCTGTTGAACGCCGACCAGAGCACCGAGGCGGGGATCGCTGCGCAGCGCGAGCGCGTCGAACTGCTCAAGCAACGCCTGCATACGCTTGATCGCAGCCAGTTCCCGGACGTAGTGGAACGTGAGCATGAGCTCCTCAGTCTGGCAGATGTGCTGGTCAAGAAGAGCGTCTGGATCGTCGGCGGTGATGGTTGGGCATACGATATTGGCTATGGCGGGCTCGATCATGTGCTGGCGTCGGGATACAACGTCAACGTGCTGGTGCTCGATACCGAAGTGTACTCGAATACCGGCGGACAGGCATCGAAAGCTACGCCGATCGGTGCGGTCGCCAAGTTTGCCGCCAAAGGCAAGGCAGCGCCGAAGAAAGACCTTGGTCTCATCGCGATGGCGTATGGCAATATCTACGTGGCGCGGGTGGCGATGGGCGCCGATGATGTGCAGACGCTGCGCGCCTTTATGGAAGCCGAGGCATACGATGGGCCGTCGCTGATCATTGCGTATTCGCACTGCATTGCCCATGGCATCGATATGCGCAAAGGTCTCGAGCAGCAGAAACTGGCGGTGCAAACCGGTTACTGGCCACTGTATCGCTACAACCCGCTGCTGGCAGCCGAAGGGAAGAATCCGTTGATCATCGACTCGAAGGACCCGACGCTGCCGCTCGAGAAGTTCGTCTACAACGAGACGCGCTATCGCATGCTGATGCAGAGCGATCCGCAACGTGCAGAAATGCTGCTGCACCAGGCGGAGGCGTCGGTGCGTGCGCGCTGGCAGCACTACAAGGAACTGGCGACGCTCAGTGAAGTGAAGGTGGAACACGACGGGCATTGAGGGTTGACGGTTGGAGGGTCGGGCGCCGATGCGGGGCGCGCCGGTGGTGGATACGTGTATGATGGGGCGCCCACAAGGGGCGCCCACAAGGGGCGCCCACAAGGGGCGCCCCTACCATTGGCGGGGATGATGGTGACCGGGCGCCGATGCGGGGCGCGCCGGTGGTGGATACGTGTATGAT
>JBEPYG010000263.1:0-6766 GCA_041641515.1 Roseiflexus sp. | reverse complement strand
AACGGCACGTTGGTATTAATCCGCGCCTGTGGTCCGAACTCCTCCTGAACCACACGCGTATATGCAACCACAAACGCCTTGTGAACGTCTTCGTTTGGCGGCACAACGACCTCGATGTTTTCGACCGTAAATGGTTGCTGAATAAAACGCTGCGGCGTGGGTGTCGCCAGTGCCGGAACACTTTGAATGGCGCGCGCAGCAAGATCGGGAAACGCCAGCGCAACGGTCGCTACCAGAAGCGCAATGACGATGAGCACAAACAGTATCCTTCCCAACCCAAACGAGCGACGCGCCTTCCGGGATGCAGCAGGTTTTGGGGCAGGCGTTGCAGCCGGGGTGGACGACTGCGCTGCAGCTGGTGGCGCTCCCGACGCCACACGCACAGTCGGCGCTGCGGTTGACTGAACCGTTGGTGAAGCTACTGGTGCGGTAACCGGTTGTGTCGTGGACGGCGCAGCGACCTGTGCTGGCAGCGCCTGGGTCGCCGGCACGACTCGCACCTGCGCGGGCGCGCGTTCTGGTAGCAGCGCACGGCGAAACTCCGCCACACTCCGGTAACGTTCCTCCGGTTTCATCTTCAACGCCTTCATAATGGCGTCAGATGTGCGCTTGGAGACGCTCGGGCGCAGCGCGTAGACCGGTGGGAATGAAAACGGCGGTTCATCACGCGGGTCGCGCCCCGTAAGCATGTGGTGCAGCGTGGCGCCAAGCGAAAAGATATCCGACTCAGGACTGGCAATGCCCTGATACTGCTCCGGCGGTGCATAGCCGGGTGTGCCGATCTGCGTACCGCGTTGCGATGGTTGAAGTACTTTCGCAATACCGAAATCGATCAGTTTGACATTGCCGTCTGGCTCGATCATGATATTCGACGGCTTGATGTCGCGGAAGATAATCGGTGGTTTCTGCTGATGGAGATACTCCAGCACATCACAGATCTGATCTGCCCATCGCAATGCACGCTCTTCGGGGATGAACCGTTCGCGCCGGATGATGTCTTCCAGATCGGAACCGCGAACGAAGTCCATCGCCAGATAGTGATACCCCTCATCTTTGAAGTCAGCGTAGACACGCGGAATGCGCGGGTGACTCAACTGCTCGAGCATGTTCGCTTCTGCCTCGAACCGTGCAATCGCCTCATCGCGTTCGCGCGGGTCGGTGAAGCGATCCAGCATCTGCTTGACGGCGTAGATCCGACCATCATCCCCGATTGCCTCAAAGACTGCCCCCTGCCCGCCTTCTTTGATGACGCGCGTGATGTAGTAGCGTGGACCGACGTTGTTTAGGATGACATCATGTCCGCAATGCTGACAAAAGCGAGCACGCCGCAGATTCGGTTTATGACATTTTGGGCAAAGGATCTGCTGTACGTCGGTCATAGGCAGACCTGTGGCAGACATCATGAGCGTCTCTACAGGTAGGGTAGCACACCTGAATAGAAACGGCAACCGGTTCTCTGTACCTGATACGCGCGAACAGACGCTGGTGTTGCGGTCAGGAAACGTGCGACCGTGCGAATGTGGAACGCCCCCATCCACCGAAGACGTTCCCGACACTTGAGGTCTGCACCAGGGATGCGTCTCTGCCAGAAGACGCTGCCTGCGCCGCAATCTCTGACCATGCCGGGGATCGCGACCCGACCTCAAGGGTCGTGGGGGAACGCGCCACGCTCGCTATGGAGCTGCATCGAGAATTGCCAGCGACTCGAGGTGGGGCGTCTGTGGAAACATATCGTAGCCCTGGAGCGATACCAGGCGATACCCTGGCGCGAGGGCGCAGATGTCATCGCGCTGGGTGAGCGGGTTGCACGAGACATACACAATCCGTTGCGGGCGCAAGCGCAGCAGTTCGCGACAGACGTCAGGACCCAAACCGGTACGCGGCGGATCGGCGACGACCACATCGAACGCACTGGTTTCCATCGTGCGGAGCGCACTGCCAACCTCCGACTCAATCACTGTGATATGATTGTACCCCGCGCCTGCGCTATTCTCGCGCGCCAGACGCACACTCTCCGCCACCGACTCGATGCAGATGATCCGCTCTGCCAGATCGGCAAGATGGAGCGCGATTGTACCGACCCCACTGTACAGATCGGCAATCGCGCCTGCGCGCCCGCGTGCGGCGACTGCGTCGCGCACTGCATCGAGCAGCGGCATCAGCAACCAGACGTTGTTCTGGAAGAAGGTGTTGGGACCGATTTCGAGTGTGTGGGCGCCAACGCGCATTGGCAATGTCGCGCGCCCCCAGTGGCGAACCGGCTCGCCAAACGATACATCGGTGCGGGTGGCGTTGATCAACCAGTGAACCCCAAGGACACCCGAATGTTCCAGCGCCGCCAGCGCCACGCGCTCAACCTTTTCGCCATAGGCCTGTTCTGATTCGGGAACGGCAGTAACCAGCGCCAGCAACAGTTCATTGTCGGGGCTTCGTCGCACGACCACATACCGCAGGAAACCGGTGTGGGTCCGCAGATTGTAGTCGGGCAACGCTAACGCTCTGGCATGCTCGTACACAGCGCGCGCGGCAGCAAAAGCGTGCGCCGGGATGAGCCAGCACTCCTGCAGGTCGATAATGTAGTTGAACCTGCCGCCGCGTCGCAGCCCAAACCGTTCCTTGCTCGCCACAAAATCCATGCGCGTGCGATAGGCAAATGGATCTGGCGAGGGAATGACTGTGAGCGCATCTTTGAGATCATCAGCAAGATCAGATTCCCAGAGAGTGCGGAGCGCCAGACATTTCGCCGTTACCTGCGCCGGGTAGACGCGATCCTGAAACAGACATCCACCACACTGGCCTGCGGGTGGTGCATATGGACAGCGCGGCGTCGCAACCTCGCCGGTTCGCGTCGCTTCAATAATGGACTGACGAAACTGTTTGTTTGTTATGACCACAATATGTCAACCTCAAAAGTGAACGTTTGCAACCTTTCGGGTCCTGGAGACGTACCATACAACGAAGTATGTCGTTGCCATCATGCTCATTGTACACGAAGCGCGCCGACAGGCGTCCATGCGCTGTGCGTCAGAAAGGGATACTTCCATGACCGACACGACTGTTGTCTGCTCAAACTGCAACGCCAGTGTTCCGGCTGACGCGCAATACTGCATCGAGTGCGGTACACCGATGAACAATGTGATCATCGAACAGGCGCCTGCCACCGGACCGACGGTGCAATTGCCAGCTCGTCCTCCTGCCCCAGCGCCCGTTCCAGCTCCCGCGCCACAGCTGCCGGCGCCGCAGCAGACAGAATGGTACGACGATCTCATACTTCCGCTGCTGCTGATCACCGGCGCAGTGGCGATGGCAGCTATGCCGCGCTTTATTCCTTTCATTCTGGTTGCAATTGGGGTAGTGGGGCTCTTGTTCCATTTTCTGCGCGACGTCACAGCGCGTCGGATGATTGCAGCGCTCGCATTGACAGGCGTTGTCATCTTTTTCGTCAGCCGCCGACTATTCTGGGCGCCGCTGATTATCGTACTGATTGCCGCATCACTCATCAAAAAGATGATCAGACGCAGCTGGTGAAGCGCGGGTCAATAAACCTGCGTCCGTGAAATGACGCGCCAACCGTTCTGATCGGACTGCAGAACATAGCGAAAACCATCGGTTTTGATTTCTTGATTTTTGTTCCTGGCGCTTAGTTCTCGGCGCCTGGTTCCCGGTGTGCTATACTGGCGCCATGCCATTTCCAACCGACGACTACACACCGCACGGGTATCTGAATACGCCAACACACACTCGCAACCTCTCGCCGCGTGGAGTGCTGCGCTCATATGGCGCAGGTTTTCGCTGGCACTACCCGGCTTACACAGGCATGTACGGCGGACGGCGCGAAACCTACCGCGCTGGGTTTCGCTTTGCCTTGGGAGGGGCGCTTGAGCTCGCCGAGTTCGATGTCGTCTCTAGTCCGTATCACTCGATGAACCTCTTCACGCTCGACCTGTCGCATGGCGGCGCGACGCTCCATGCCACGTTCCATCTAGCTGGAGAACACGCCCTCTGTGCATCGGCGACCGTTCAAGGGGAAACGCGGGTTGCTGTGGTCGTCGAGTACACACGCACCATCGCCGCCAGCGGTGAATGGGGCGAGTCGGGGTTGGTTGGGCGGATCGTCGATGGCGACCTGGTGCTGCAAAGTTTCGAGGACGGCGATGCATTCGTGGTGCACGCATCGCAGCCGTTTGCCGACATCGGCATCACGACCGATCCGGCGCACGCTGCCGCATGGGCAGCAGCACAGGCGCCCGGGTTGCCGGGCGAAGGGTTTGTAACCGTCACCGGCCGGCGTGGCGAGACGGTGGCGCTCTTCGCCACACTAGGATTTGCAGCGCCATGTGAACAGATCGATTTGTATATGACGCGCGGCAAAACGTTGCGCATGGCGCAGCATCGGCAACGCGCCGCGCGTCGCATGGCAGCGGCGGATCGCGTCCGCAAGCAGGCCGAGGACGATGCGTTCTGGGCGCGCGCGCCTGTGCTGGAAGGCGACTGGCCCGATCACTGGCGACGCGGACTGGTGTACGATCTCGAAACGCTCCGCATGATGGTGCGTGCACCAGCCGGCATTTACCGCCATATCTGGGATGCCATGCAGATCCATGCGCCGCGTGTTGTGCTTGCTGAAGCAGCTATTGATGCCCTGTTGCTCGCCTATGCCGATCCGACGCTCGCGCAACATCTGCTGCTGGGCACGTTCGTTGACGCGCCCGAACCGAATGTGCCCTGTTCGCGCGAAGATGGCAGCTACAACATGGTTGCCGCCGACGGTACAGTCTGCGGGACGGCGCCAGCATGGGGCTATCCCTGGCTCGTGCTGGATTGGCTCGCCAACCTGCACCCCAAACGCGAGTGGCTGGCGACCATCTACCCGGCGTTGACCTCCTATCTGCACTGGTGGCTGGAAAACCGCCGTGACGCAGATGGCTGGCTGATCTACGCCTGTAGCTGGGAGTCGGGGCAGGACGACTCGCCACGGTTCGGTGAACAGCCGCTTGGCGGCGGGCACCCGGTGCGCCATGTGCGTCCTGTCGATCTTCAGGCGGCCTTCGCCCATGCCTGCCTGGTCATGAACGACATCGCCAGAGAACTTGGACGCACCACCGACGCCCACGAGTGGCTGGCGCTTGCTGAGGAATATGTGGCGCGCACCGACGCCCTCTGGCAGGAAGATCTCAACCGCTATGCCGACTACGACACGCGCGCTGGCAGACCAACCGACGTGGACGATGTCATGCTGCTGGCGCCGGTTGCGCTGAATGTCGCCACGCCAGCGCGAAGTCAGGCGCTTCGCTCAGTCATTGCACAGATCGACCCCGACACTCTGACGTGGCCGATGTTTGCCTGGACAGCAACCGAAGCCGCACTACGCGTTGGATTGACCGACCGCGCCGCAGAACTCGCGGCTGCAGTGATCGACCGGGCATACACGTTCTGGGACGCACACCAGGCACCTCCCGACCGCACACTGCCGGGGGTGGCATGCGAGTACTGGCCCCTCGACGGGCGCTGCGGCGGCGAGGGGTATGGCTGGGGCGCATTCACGACGCACCTGCTGCTCTATGTATTGGTCGGGTTGACACCAGAGTACGAACGACTCGTCATTCGCCCGAATCTACCGCCTGCCTGGCGTGTCGACGGACGCACGTATGGTGTGCGTCTCCACTGGCGCGACACACAGATGCGCATCTCCATCGAAGCCCACCCCGATCGCGCAGCGATTGCCGTCAATGGTCACCGCGTCGACGTGGCGTGGGGCGACACGGCCGCTTTTCCGTGGAGAACGACAAACTCGTCGCGTTGAGCATGTCGGCTGGACACCAGTCACAATGCTGACATTCCGCTAATACGCCGCTACTGCAAAACTAACAGGAGCGCGGTAGACTCACATCAACGCGTATATGACCATTGTGAGGACGAGTATGGCATTCTCAACACCCATTCGTACCAGCGAGCAAAGCATCGACCGCGTACTGCACACCGGTCTGCCGGTGCTGTTAATATTCGATCGCAAAGGATGCACCACCTGCCAGCAACTCGACTCGACACTCGAACGCCTGGCAGCGCTCTTTGCAGGACGGGCGCTGCTGGCGCGAGTGGATGTCGATGACAACCCGGCGCTGGTGCAACGGTACCGTATCAAGGCGTTGCCGGGTCTTGTTTTCTTTGCAAGGAATGGCGTTCACGTCACACAGACGACCGGCGTCATTCCAGAGGAAGCGTTGCGTGCATGGTTGACCTTCCTGGCCGATGGCGGAACGCCGCCTCCGCTGCCCACCGGTCCGGGCATACCACTGGAGCGATCTTCCACGCGTCCGATGCCTGCAGAACCCGCGGCAGCGCCTCAGGCGACGTCACAACCGGTGACGCTGAGCGATGCGACATTCGATGCCTTTGTGAGGAACAGCACCCACCCAGTACTGGTCGATTTTTGGGCGCCGTGGTGCGGTCCGTGCCGCGCGGTGGCGCCGGCGATCGAACGGCTGGCGCAGGAATTCGCCGGGCGCGCGGTGATTGCCAAACTGAATGTGGACGATAACCCGCACACCGCGCGACGGTTTGGCATTACGGGCATCCCGGCGCTCTACATTTTCAAAAACGGGCAGGTGGTCGAGCGTCTGACAGGCGCACACCCATACCCAACGCTGCGCCAGGCATTGTCTCGCCATACGGCGTAGACGTGCGAACACGGAATATGGCAGGTGGCATATGGGACGTGCCCGACCCTTGAGGTCTCACGGCCATGATCGTGTTCCACCATCGCCTC
>JBEPYG010000262.1:0-6795 GCA_041641515.1 Roseiflexus sp. | reverse complement strand
TAGAGATTGTAGGTGAATGAGTCGTAGTTATCAAGGAGGAGTATCATGGTTCACCCTCCGCTGCATCGATAGCGCGCAGCAGCGCTGCCGCCTTATTGCAACTTTCCTCATACTCCGCTGCCGGGTCACTATCTGCCACGACCCCGCCGCCGGCCTGCACATAGGCAATCCCATCCTTGACAACCATGGTGCGCAGTGCGATGCAGGTATCGAGGTCGCCGTTAAAGCCGACATGCCCGACGGCGCCGGCATAGACTCCGCGTTGTTCATCTTCGAGTTCAGCAATGATCTCCATGGCGCGAATCTTTGGCGCACCGCTGACCGTTCCGGCAGGAAACACAGCGCGCAGCGCGTCGAGCGCCGTCATGTCGCTGCGCAGCGTTCCGGTCACGTGGCTCACCAGGTGCATGACGTGGCTGAACTTTTCGACTTCCATAAATGAGGGTACACGTACCGTTCCCGGTTCCGACACGCGCCCCAGGTCATTGCGCCCCAGATCGACGAGCATCAGATGTTCGGCGCGCTCCTTTTCGTCTGCCAGCAACTCCTGTGCCAGTTGCGCGTCTTCCTCCGGGTCTTTGCCGCGCCGGCGCGTGCCGGCAATCGGGTGAGTGGTCACGACACCTTCCTCGACCCGCACCAGCAGTTCCGGCGATGCGCCGACCAGGTCGCCTTCGGGGGTATGGAGGTAGAACATGTATGGCGATGGATTGATAGTGCGCAGCGCACGGTAGATTGCAAACGGATGCACCCGCACCGGACGGCTGAAACGTTGCGAGGGCACGACCTGAAAGATGTCTCCGGCAGCGATGTACTCTTTGGCGACCATGACACGTCGCATGTACTCGTCGCGCGAGACGTTCGAGGTCACAGTGACCGGTGAAGGCGTCTCGAGGGGCCAGGGTTCGTAGTTCGCTACGAAGGAAAAGGTACGCTCCTGCGGCGCGTCAGCCATTTCACGTGCCGAAGAACTCACCGGCAGTGGGCGTCGCAATCGCTCGATCAACGCCTCGATCCGCGCCGCAGCGCGCTGGTACGCGCCCTCGAGGTCCGGGTCGTCCAGGTGCACATGGGTGAGCACCTTGATTTTGTGGCGCAGATGGTCGAAGACGAGCAACGTATCAACAAATTGCCACAATCCTTCGGGCATGGCATAACCGCGGTTCTCCGGACGTGGCAGGCGCTCGAAATAGCATACCGTCTCATAACTGAAGTAGCCGACCGCCCCGCCGACAAAACGCGGCAGATCGGGCAATCGCACCGGACGATAGGCGCTCAGATAGGAGTGCAGCACATGCAATGGATCGGTGTACTGCAGCGTCTGCTTATACCCTCCCTGCACTGCGCTCGCGACCCCCTGATCGAACCGCAGGGTCAGATATGGCTCGGCGCCGATGAACGAATAGCGGGCAATGTGTTGTCCTCCCTCGACCGACTCGAGCAGGAAACTCCACGGTTCGCGCGCCACCTTGAGGAACGCCGACACCGGCGTTTCCAGGTCGGCGAGCACCTCGGCGTACAGCGGGCAGAGATTGCCCTGCCCAACCAACGCGCGCATGTCGTTGAGAGATGGAATAAGTTTCATAGAGTCCCTCAGATAAACTTCAACCCCATCGCTTCCTTCATCCGGTTGAGGGTTTCGTCGGCTTCGGCGCGTGCGCGTTCGGAACCGGCAGCTAGCACCTCCTCGACGATGCGCGGATTGCGTTCGTACTGTGCGCGGCGCTCACGGATTGGGTCGAGGAAGGCATTAATCGCGGCGGCGAGTTTACGCTTCACTTCGACATCGCCGACCTTCCCCTGCTGATATCGTTCCTTCAGGTCGTTCACTTCATCGACGTTTGGGTTGAAGGCGTCGTGGTAGATGAACACCGGGTTCCCTTCGACCCTGCCGGGAATATCGGCACGAATGCGGTTGGGGTCGGTGTACATGCGTCGCACCTTCTCCTCGACAGTTTTGGCATCGTCGCTCAGATAGATGGCGTTATCCAGGCTCTTCGACATTTTTGCCTGCCCATCGATGCCGACCAGCGTCGGCACATCACCGATCAATGTTTCAGGTTCGGGCAGCACCTCGCCATACAGGGTATTGAAGCGGCGTGCAATTTCGCGCGTCACTTCCAGGTGCGACGCCTGATCCTTGCCGACCGGCACCAGATCGGCGCGCACACACAGAATGTCGGCGGCCTGGAGCACCGGGTACCCCAGCAACCCGTAGGACGGTTGCTCGATATGCAGGTCGTGCATCACCTCTTTCAAGGTCGGCACTCGTTGTAGGCGCGGCACGGTGGTCAGCATGCCGAAGATCAGCGCGATTTCACTGATCGCCGGTACCATCGACTGCAGAAAGTACGTCGATTTTTCCGGGTCGATCCCGACGCTCAGATTGTCGAGCACGACGTGTCGGATATTCTCACCGGTCTGACGCAGGCGCTCGAGTTCGGTGCGTGTTGTCAGCATATGCAGATCGGCGACCAGGAAGAAGCATTCATACTCGTCCTGCAGCCGCACCCGGTTCGCCAGTGTGCCGACGTAGTGCCCCAGGTGCATGCGCCCGGTCGGACGGTCGCCGGTCAGAATGCGTTTTTTCGGCTGGTTCATAGCAGTCCTCCACTCCAAAGGTATGGTATAGTTATTGCAAGAACGAGAAGCGTATCCTCAGATACATCTATGCCACCCAAACATCTTTCCCGCCGCGCGGCTCTGTCTGCCGCCGCGACGATCGCTGCGCTCGCGTCGCTTCGTCCTGCATATGCACAGGAAGGTGCAGCGCTCGCTGCCCGACGACCGGTTGTCGCACCGCTCCAGCCAGTCGAGGTCGATGTCCGCATTCCTGGATACACCGGTCCCGCCGCGATAGTGCTGTTCGACAGTCGCAAACGGTTTGCGGGTGTTGCTGAAGGGCGCGTCGAGAACGGCGCTGGAACGCTGACTGTCGTGCCGCGCGGCGCCCTCGGAGCACAGTGGTCCGCATTGTTTGCTTCGGGGCAGTTCGTAGCTGCCAACCCCGCGCTCTTCTCGCTCGACGCGCGCACCGAGGTCTGGACCGGGCAGGAACGCTTCGACCGCTTCGTGTCGAATGCCGCCGCGATCTTTGCCGCTGCAACGCTGTCGTACACTCTCAACGACGTTCCCTTCCGCGGTTATCGTTCACCCGATAGCGCCCTGATCTGGCTGCGCGACCATGTTCACGCGCAACGCGGTGCGCGCTACTTCGACGCAGACCTCAAAACCACATTCGATGACTTTCGCCGTTACCAGCAACCCGACGGTAGTTTCCCCGATTTCCTGCCGCGACCGCCATGGACCGACCGCGCACTGCGGGTTCCGGTCGAAGCCGACGTCGAGTACCTGTACGTCCAGGGGGTCTACGAAGCCTGGCAGGCGACCGGCGACGATGCCTGGATGCGCACCCATCTGGAGCCAATGCGGCGCGCCGTGACCTATTCGTTGCAGCATCCGCTGCGCTGGGACGCCGAACGTGGTCTGATCAAGCGCCCCTTCACGATTGACACGTGGGACTTCGAGTACGGTCCGACAACGACCGATCCGGACACCGGCAAGCCTGCACCGCGCCACTGGATCGACGATAACACCATCTGGGGCATCTTCCATGGCGACAACACCGGCATGGCACAGGCGCTGACAATGCTGGCGCAGATGGAAGATCGCGTTGGTGACACGAACCTGGCGCGTGTCTGGCGCGATGTCGCTGCCGGTCTGATGCGCAACCTGAATGCCCTCAGCTGGAATGGACGCTTCTTTCGCCATCATGTGCCTTTTCAACCCTTTGACATCCCCGGCGTTGATCGCGAGCGTCAGTTGAGTCTCTCGAATGCGTATGCACTCAACCGCAGCGTGCTCACCGTTCAGCAGGGTCAGGCGATCATTGACGAATATATCGAGCGCTCGAAAAAGACACGCGCATTCGCGGAATGGTTCAGCATCGATCCACCATTTCCGCCGGGCAGTTTCGGGCTTGCCGGACGCAGCGGCGAACTCCCCGGCGCATATGTCAACGGCGGCATCATGCCGATCACCGGCGGCGAACTGGCGCGCGGCGCATTCCGCCACGGCAACGAAACCTACGGCTTTGCCATCCTTGAGCACTACTGGCTGCGTATGCTCAGCCGCGGACGAACCTTTCTCTGGTACCATCCCGACGGTGCGGAAGGAGTTGGTTCCGACGACACCATCCCGACCGATGCGTGGGGGACGGCGGCGATGTTCACTGCGCTGATCGAAGGCGCTGCCGGCATCGAGGATCGCGGCGTTGCCATGCGCGATGTCGTGATCAGCCCGCGCTGGAGCGCTGCCGGTCTGACAGCGGCGTATGCCTCGGCGCGCTACCCGGCAAGTGACGGATATCTGGCATATGCCTGGCGCCAGCATTCGCGCAGCATCGACCTCGATGTGAGCGGCGTGTTCGACCACGCCCGGATACGTGCACTCTTGCCGCAGGAAGCGTCTGGAACGGTGACCGTGCTGGTCAACGGCGCACCTGTGCCGCACACGATCGAAACCCTGCGCGCCAGCCGGTACGTCGTCATCGACGTGACGGATATGGCAGTTGTTCAGGTACAGATACGATGGTGACGCACTACTCCAGCGCTGCCCACCACGACCGCACTTTCTGCGCGCTCAGAAGCAGAAAGTCGCGATCCTGGTCGAACACCTCAAGGGTCACCACACCGTCATAGCCGACGCGTTTTAGCAAACGGATCGTCTGCTGCCAGTCGATCTTACCCGCGCCGATCGGCATATGATCATCCTCCTGCCCGCGGTTATCAGAAAAATGGACGTGCTGCAGCCGAGCACCCAATTCATCGAGCAGATGTTCGAGGTTAATGCCCGCGATGAATGCGTGCCCGACATCGAGGTGCAACCCAAGACGCGGATCGGCGTCGAGAATCGTGCGTATCTCGGTAAGACCAAAACGTCGAGATGGCGGATGCTCGACAATGATCTGAATACCATACGGTTCCGCCAGATGCGCCAGTTCAGCGAAACTGGCGCCATTGCGGCGAAGTTCATCCTCGTTCCCATAGAGCGGGATGCCACGCACGATATGCACATTGACCAGGCGCGCTCCAACCGCCGCAAAAACGGGGAGCGACGCTGCCACTTCTTCGACTGCTGCACGTCGCACCCGCTCCACAGGTGATGCGAAGGGCAGGTACCAGGCAGTATGACCAACCACGCACATACCGGCAGTATCGAGCAGTGCGCGCAATGCTGCCGGATCGAAACGATCGGTCAGCGCCGCCGGACCCTCGATGGTCAGATCGAGCGCATCAAAGCCATTGTCCGCAGCCCAGCGCGCCTCATCGAGAATGTCGCGCGCAGGATGGTTCATATATGCCAAGCGCATGCCTCTTCTCCGATCCTACCCAACTGACGGCAAACCGGCGAGCGCCATCGCGACCTCTTCTTCGGAATATTCGTAGTCACGCAGTTTACCTGCCATATAGTCGGTATACGCCTGCATATCGAAGTGCCCGTGACCGCAGAGATTGAACAGGATCGCGCGGCTCACCCCTTCTTCCTTGCAGCGCAGCGCCTCACGGATCGCACCGGCGACGGCGTGATTAGCTTCCGGCGCAGGAATGATCCCCTCGGCGCGGGCAAACTGAACACCGGCGCTGAATGTTTCAAGCTGCTGAATATTGATCGCCTCGATCACCCCCAGTTCGAGCAGGTGACTCACGAGCGGCGCCATACCGTGGTAGCGCAACCCGCCGGCGTGGATCCCCGGCGGCACAAAATCGTGCCCCAGGGTATGCATCTTGACAAGCGGCGTCAGTTTTGCAGTATCGCCGAAATCGTAGGCATACTTCCCGCGCGTCATACTCGGGCAGGCCGCCGGTTCGACCGCCACCACGCGCACATCGCGCTCGCCGCGCAATTTCTTCCCGATGAAGGGGAACGAAATGCCGCTGAAGTTGCTCCCACCGCCGGTACACCCGACAATAATGTCGGGATAGTCATCCGCCATCTCCATCTGTACCAGCGCCTCTTCGCCGATGACCGTCTGATGCAGCAGCACATGGTTCAGCACGCTGCCGAGGGAATATTTTGCCTCTGGGTCTTGCGCCGCCACCTCGACCGCCTCGGAAATAGCGATCCCCAGGCTGCCGGTGCTCTCGGGATGTTCGGCGAGGATCGCACGACCGGCATGCGTTTCTTCGCTAGGGCTGGCGACCACCCGCGCGCCGTAGGCTTCCATCAGCGCGCGTCGGTAGGGTTTCTGCTGGTAACTGACCTTGACCATGAAAACCAGTACCTCGAGCCCGAAGAACGCACCTGCCATCGCCAGCGACGACCCCCATTGCCCCGCGCCGGTTTCCGTTACCAGGCGCTTGACCCCTTCCTGCTTGTTGTAGTATGCCTGTGCAACGGCAGTATTCGGCTTGTGGCTGCCTGCGGGACTAACCCCCTCATACTTGTAATAGATGCGAGCGGGGGTATCGAGCGCCTTTTCGAGCCGCCGCGCACGAAACAGTGGCGTCGGACGCCACTGACGGTAGATTGCCTGCACCTCTTCGGGGATTTCGATGAAGCGCTCGGTGCTGACCTCCTGCAAGATCAGCGCCATCGGAAAGAGTGGCGCGAGGTCCTGCGGACCGATTGGTTGCCCTGTGCCAGGATGGA
Organism: Roseiflexus sp.; assembly: GCA_041641515.1. Taxonomy (GTDB): domain Bacteria; phylum Chloroflexota; class Chloroflexia; order Chloroflexales; family Roseiflexaceae; genus Roseiflexus. The sequence continues at coordinate 144 of JBEPYG010000262.1, read as the reverse complement.
GCACCGGCGGCGGCGGCACCGGCAGATCAGCCTGAATGTTGTACCAGGCGGCTGGCATCTGATCTTCGGCGAGCAGATACTTGACGGTCTTCATGGAACATCCCTCCCTTAGCAGCGCGTGTTATCGTGCAGGCCATGTCGCGA
>JBEPYG010000261.1:0-6820 GCA_041641515.1 Roseiflexus sp. | reverse complement strand
ACGCATAGACATACGACCTCAACTTCTTTATGCATTGCTGGTATGGTACTGTATTCCAGTGAGGAAGCTGTGACTCTGCATATCACAGTAGTGAACAACCTGTTATTGGTGCGGACGACGTTGACCTTTCAACCTTCCTGCCGGTAGCTTTCAGCTCATCACGACTCTCGTCTTTCCGCTTTCGTCCCCTCAGTACGCCCCGCGCCCGGAGATGACCACCGGGATCGTCTGCAGCAGAATACGCAGATCCATGCCGGGGGTCCAGTTTTCGGTGTAGAAGATATCAAGCCGCACCATCTCGTCGAATGAAATATCGCTACGTCCCAGCACCTGTGAGAGTCCGGTCAGACCGGGGACGACGATCAACCGACGGTAATGCCAGTCTTCGTACTGCGCCACTTCTTCCGGCGTCGCCGGGCGCGGACCGACCCAACTCATCTCACCGCGCAGGATGTTCCACAATTGAGGAATTTCATCGAGGCTGTAACGTCGCAGCACACGCCCGACGCGCGTCATCCGCGGGTCGTTCCGCATTTTGAAGAGCGGGCCATCGGCTTCGTTCAACGCCGCAAGTTCAGCTTTGCGTTCCTCAGCATCGACGACCATCGTGCGAAACTTGTAGCAGATGAATGGGCGGCCATCACGCCCAATTCGGCGCTGGCGGAAAATCGCGGGTCCCGGCGAGTCGAGACGCACAATGATCGCAATCGCCACTCCCAGCAGGATTGCCAGCGGCAATATGAACAGCGTCAGCGCCAGATCCATCGCCCGCTTAATCACCAGGTTCCAGCCGCGCAGCGAGACTTCCTTCAAGCCAATCAGCGGAATGCCGCTCAGATCGCCGATATCGATCCGGTCGAAACTCAACTGATAGAGATCGGGAACGACACGAAACTCGACCCCGGCGTAGCGGCAGGTTGTCACCAGGTCGGGAAGGCGATGATGTTCCCAGAATGGCAGCGCCAGGATGACCAGATCGATATCTCCGCCGCGCAGGCAAATCTCGAGGTCGCTGATCCGTCCAATCTGTCGAAAATGCATGGTTCGTCGGTTGGGCGCCTGCTCACGATCATCGAGAAATCCGACGAGCGCATATCCCAGGTCGGGTTGCGCCACCAGGCTCTCCATCACCTCCCGCCCCAGCCCTGTGTTGCCAACCACCAGCACTCGTTCACGGTCGATGCCGCGCACCCAGCGCCAGCGGCGTATCCCGATCAGAGCGGCGCGCCATCCGGCGAGCAGCACAATGATTGTCACCCAGGCAAACGCAAAGATCAGGCGCGAGTAGAACTCCGATGGCTTGTACAGAAAGACCACCACGATCAGAATAGCGATGCCGGTCGTTGTCGATCCAACGATAATACTGGCATGGTCGAGCACGCCGGCGGTGCGTGGCAGGCGGTACAGTCCGCGCATGGCGAATTGAACGATCAGCAACGCAGCCAGAAGGAGCGCAAATGGCGTAAAGGCGCTGAGCGGCACAAAGTTCTGCGCCTGCACCTCGCGCACCAGTTGATCGAACGGTGGGGGCCAGTCGAGTTCGTAGCGCATCAGGTACGCGATGGCAAACCCTGCCAGAATCAGGCAGGCGTCGAAGAGAGGCAGCAGTGCGCCAGCAGGTGCGTTTCGACGGCGACGGATTGGAAGAGGAGCATGAACGACGGACGTGGCTGTGGTTGCCTCTGTTGTCTTTTTCACCGTCGGCTCCTTCTGAACATCACGGTTCATCAGCTCGCGATCGGTCGTATTGTACTTCATCGAGATCCGGTTTAACTGACGCCTGGCATGCGGTAGGTTATTTCTCCGTCCTCCCAGTCAAATGCCGCTTTCTCGATATAGAGCACGTCGCCGTTCTGGATGCCGGCTTCCTGCAATGCTGCCCCAATGCCGCTCGCTTCGAGCACGCGCTGAATGCGCATCAGCGCATCTGGTTGGGCGAAGTTGGTCATTGCGATCAGGCGTTCGATTCGACGCCCGCGTACTCGCCAGCCATCCACTGTTCGCTCAATAGTGTACAGGCGTTCATCGACCTCCGGCACAGGCCAGGTGAGCGTTTCGTCGCGCAGCTCACGGTGCGGCGCGGGCATTTCTTTGAGATATGCAGCGATGCGCTGCAAGAGCGCGTCCACTCCTGCGCGCGTCGCTGCTGAGATGACGAACACATCGTGTGCTGGCAGCGGGATAGCGGCGCGCAGACGTTCCAGGTTCGCCTGTGCTTCGGGCAGATCGGCCTTGTTCAGCGCAACCACTTGAGGTCGCCGAGCGAGTTCGGGCTGATAGAGACGCAACTCTTCGTTGATGGCATGAAAGTCGCTCACCGGGTCGCGTCCATCGACGCCTGCGGCATCGATCATGTGAATAAGCAAACGTGTGCGCTCGACATGGCGCAGGAAACTGAACCCCAATCCGACGCCGCGGTGCGCTCCTTCGATCAGGCCGGGAATGTCCGCCACGACAAATGAAAACTCGCCAACCTCGACAACTCCCAGGTTGGGCTGCAATGTCGTAAACGGGTACGGAGCAATTTTAGGACGCGCCGCACTGATCACCGACAGCAAGGTCGATTTGCCCGCATTTGGGAAACCAACCAACCCAACGTCGGCAAGGAGTTTGAGTTCGAGTTCGATCTCGCGGCGTTCACCCGGCTCGCCCAGCTCAGCGATACGTGGAACCTGATAACTCGACGTGGCAAAATGGACGTTCCCCATCCCGCCGCGACCGCCGCGCGCGGCGAGCAGCCGGAGTCCAGGAGCGTCGAGATCGATGCTATACGTCTCGCCGTCAATGACGGTGCGCGCTACCGTCCCCACAGGCACGCGAATGAATACATCACGGCCATTGCGCCCATGTTTGCGCGATCTTCCGCCATTCCCGCCACGTTCAGCAATAAAGTGCGTGCGTTCGCGGAAGGGCAGCAGCGTGTTGAGCCCCCGGTCGGCCACTAAGTAAACATGACCGCCACGCCCGCCGTCACCGCCGTCGGGACCGCCGCGCGGCACATACTTCTCACGGCGAAAGGTCGCAGCTCCATCACCGCCATCGCCGGCCTGCACGTAGATTCGAGCGTAGTCGTAAAAGTCGCCAGCCATAAACCATAAACTAAACACAACAACGCCAGCCACAGAGCGAAACAATCACACTGCGGCTGGCGTCGGCGCGTCTGCGCACGGGCCGCATCTATCGCGCAGCGCCACGAGTGGACAGCAGGGGTGTCAGACTTTTGTTTCGGCTTTCTTGTCCGTTGACTCGTTCGTTTCAGCTTTGCTGGCAGAAACATCATCATCGCGCACGGCTTTGCGGAATGCTTTGATGCTGCCGCCGAGTGCGCTGGCGACGCCGGTGATGCGTGAAGCGCCGAACAACAACAGAATAATGATCAAGATGATAACCAGTTCGGGAACTCCCAGCGTTGGCATGATATTCTCCTCGTTCCATCTACTGCGCCTGGGCGCGGTTATTGACCACTATCTCTCGCGTCTCCTGGTATTATACCGCAGCAGAAGGGGATGTCAAACCAAATGCGCAAAAATGCGCCTTTTTGGCGAAGCAGCGGTTTCGCGTCACCAGGAACGCCGCGTTGCCTATCTTGCGCATCGCCAGGCGCCGGGCACGCTCCGCCCGTGATGGCACGCGCTCTGTGAGAGTGGATGATGCATGCACGCCGAAGCATGGCGGTTTTTCAGCAATGAATTCGGTCTACGCCCGATGCCAATGGAGATGAAGCTCGCAGCTGGCAGGGCGAAGCCCACCTTCGTGAGCTGGAGGGGATGATGTATGCCATTTTAGATTGTAGATTGCTGTGATGGCATTGCAGTGCGCTCTGGTGAGCGTGCGCCTGCAGCTTGTTCAATTCCAGTCGGTATTATAGCCGATAGCCTTTCCCAAACCCCTGTGCAAGCAGGGGGATGCAGAGGGGAGGCTATCGAATATCGGAGATGCGCGTGGTAGGCGTTGCCCGGTTGGGGCATGGCGCCGCCGCGCCCCGACAGGGTTCAGCCCCGAAGCGTGTGAGCTCGCCAGGGGCACGTCCTGCTGCCCTAACGACTTCAGGCGTATGAGGACTGGGGGACGCGCACCGCACGGCAGGAACCTTGGTGCTAGCGTGGTGCGGTGGCAGGCAATCGGTTGCTGGCGGAGAGACCTCAAGGGTCGGTCGTTTCCCGTCCCGTTTGCATGTTCCAGAGCTTTATGGTCTTCCAGTACATAATCCTCTGTAGCTCGCGCAGGCGAGCTTTGTCCTGCAAGCTGAGATCTTCATCTCGACGACGTCAGGCGTACCGCGGGTTAATTTCTGAAAGACCATCGACCGCAAGCTAGGGTTTCTTTACAGGTTCACAGCGCTGTGGCGGTTCATGTCAATGCATGCCTGCGTTTGCCTGCCGCGCAAGTGTTCACAATCGGAGGGGTCGCAGGAAGCTTCCGAGACTCAGAAGCGGCGGCGGTATGGCTTTGGCGAACGCCACGAGACGTTGCCCCGCCGATGCCAACACACCGTTCTTAGGTCAGAACGCGCACCCTGCCGCTTCTTCTCGCCAACAGCCGCAAAGCGCGCTACAATATGATTGATGAACTATTGACAATCAGATCATGACCATGCTTTTTCCTGATCCTGCGGTTGACGCATCACTCTCCGCACACGTTGCACCGCTGCTGCTGATCGACGATCTGCACTTCGCCTACCCTGATGGGCGCGTGGCGTTGCGAGGCGTCCGTTTGCGCATTGCACGCGGCGAGAAGGTGGCGCTGGTCGGACCGAATGGCGCTGGCAAGAGCACGCTTCTGTTGCACCTCAATGGCATTCTGCGCGGTAAAGGGCGGATCGAAGTCGCCGGCATGTCGGTGAATGACCATACCCTGCCGCAGGTGCGCGCGCGGGTCGGGCTCGTCTTCCAACATCCCGACGATCAATTGTTTTCGCCGACGGTCTTCGAGGATGTGGCGTTCGGTCCGTTGCACATGGGGCTTGCAGCGGACGAGGTGCGTGCGCGGGTCGAGCGGGCGCTAGCTATGGTTGGGATGAGCGCGTATCAAGAACGGCATCCATACTACCTGAGCACCGGGGAGAAGAAGCGCATCGCAATTGCAACGGTACTGGCGATGGAACCGGACATTCTGGCATTCGATGAGCCGTCCGCCGGTCTCGATCCGCGAGCGCGCCGCGGATTGATCGAGCTGTTGCGTGGATTGCCGCTGACGATGCTGGTCTCAACGCACGACATGGCCATGGTGCAGGAATTGTTCGACCGGATGGTCATCATGGACGAAGGGCGCGTCGTCGCTGATGGTTGCGTGACGGCGCTGCTCGCCGATCGGGCGCTGCTCGAAGCGCACGGTCTGGAAATGCCCTGGAACAAGTGAGGAATGTGTGACTGGACGACTGATCTATCTCGACCATGCAGCGACGACGCCGGTCGATCCGGCGGTGCTCGAGGCGATGCTGCCCTTCTTTACCACGCATTTTGGCAATCCTTCGAGCATCTACCGTGCCGGACGCGCCGCATTGCACGCGCTCGATGAGGCGCGCGATCTGGTGGCGTCGATCCTGGGCGCTTCGCCCCGCGAAATCATTTTCACCGGCAGCGGTTCTGAAAGCGATAACCTGGCAATCCGCGGCGTCGCACTGGCGCAGCGGCAGGCAGGGCGCGGCGCGCACCTGATTGCCAGTGCAATTGAGCATCATGCAGTGCTCCATACTGTCGAACACTTGCAGGCATTCGGGTTTGAGGCGACCATTTTGCCGGTTGATGGCAATGGTCTGGTGCAGCTCGATGATCTGCGCGCTGCGCTGCGCCCGGATACGGTGCTGGTGTCGATCATGTATGCCAATAACGAAATCGGCGCCATTCAGCCGGTTGCCGAACTTGGCGCCATCTGCCGTGAACGAGGCGTTCCTTTTCATACCGATGCGGTGCAGGCGCCGGGTGCGTTGCCGATCGATGTGCGTGCGCTCAATGTCGACCTCATGACCATTGCCGCGCACAAGTTCTACGGTCCCAAAGGCGTCGGCGCTCTGTATGTCCGGCGTGGCACGCCGCTGCTGCCGCAGATCACCGGCGGCGGGCAGGAGCGTCGCCGGCGGGCAGGCACCGAGAATGTGCCCGGCATCGTGGGACTGGCGACGGCGCTGCGTCTGGCGGAGGAGCGCCGCGCCAGCGATAGCGCTCACTGTGCGCGCCTGCGCGACCGGTTGGTGGAAGGGGTTCTGGAGCGGGTTCCAGGCGCTCGCCTCAATGGGCATCCAACACGCCGCCTGCCAAACAATGCCAGTCTGTCATTCGAGGGGGTGGAGGGCGAGAGCATCCTGTTGCTGCTCGATCAGCACGGTATTGCTGCATCGAGCGGGTCTGCCTGTACCAGCGGCTCGCTGGAGCCGTCGCACGTGCTGCTTGCCCTGGCGCGCGCAGCCGGGCTGGAAACGGCGCCGGAGGTCGCCTCTGCCCTTCCTGGTGCAGTACGCTTTACGTTCGGGCGCGACAATACCGACGCCGATGTGGATGTTGTGCTCGATGTCCTGCCGGGCATCATCGCTCAGCTGCGGGAGATGGCGGGTTGAGCAGAGAAGAGGCGTGGCACTGCTGTGTCTCTGCTCCTGTGTTCGCACGTTCAGATTATGCGATTGCGACTTACCGTTTCCCGGCGCACAGCAGTAACCAGCACTTGAGCCGGAGCTGGATAACGGTTGTCTGGCGTGTCCATCTCGTGGGCTAACCATTGGCTCAGTCGCGTGCGCTCCTGGGACAAACAGCGAAACTGGCAGCTACGGTGGACAGGGAGATCGCGACGTGGACGAAGCGCTGCATTATGGTGCGTTCACGCGCGC
>JBEPYG010000260.1:0-6828 GCA_041641515.1 Roseiflexus sp. | reverse complement strand
CCTTCGTCCACTGCTGCCAGGCGCACGAAAGTACGCGCAATCACAAGGATCTGACCAAGTGCAGCAATTTCGCGCAGCGCCTTGACATCCTTCCTCGCGGCGCGGACTAACCGCTCGCGCATCGCCCGGCTGTGACGGAACAGATATGCCGTTATAACCTGCCAGGCATCGCCTTGGCTCTCCAGTGATTCGACGATCGCCTGGAGATGTGCAAGCGTCCGTTGCCCTGCTTCGCTGAGGCGTGCAACAATCTGCGGGTCACGCGCCGCCCGTGGCAGTGCCTGTTGGGTATGCCGCGCTAGATCAACCAGCCGGTTGAGATCGGCGGGGTCGAGCTGGTGTTCAGGCATGGTCAGGGCGCGTAACAACCCGGCGCTGTTGGTTGCGCCAACCTGGGCGCAGACTGCTAGAACGTCCTTGACTCCGGGCGTATCGAACACGTCGTCGATATGATCGACCGGAACGCCATGCGCCTCGAGCACGGCAGCCAGCGCGCCCGCCTGCTCATGGGTGCGGCAGAGAACAGCGTGATCGCGAAAGCGCCACCGGCGACTCGAAAGCGGAGGACGCTGCGCCATCCGCCGCATCCTTCCAGAACGCACCGTGCTGCGCCGCGCCGCGCAGCCTGTCAACAACCGGCGGTTGCGCTGGTGCACCCGGCGCAGAATGTCGTGTGCAATAGCGGCATATTCATCCTGGCTGCGCGGCGCGACCCACTCGACGACCACATGGTTGCCGCTGCCACGCTGCGCCATCAGCGGGGGACGTTCGGCGACGCGCGGATCGCTCGCCATCACGGCAGCGCTAGCGTCGAGGATCGGTTGCAGCGAGCGATAGTTGCGCGTCAGATAGCGGATGCGCGCATTCGGATAATGCTGCGTGAATTCGTCGAGGTTGGCGGCGGATGCGCCACGAAAACGGTAAATGCTCTGCCAGGCGTCGCCAACCGCCCACACCTGCCCGCGCCCGCCATCGAGCAGCATGATGAGCTTGCCCGAAGCGTAGTTGATGTCCTGAAACTCATCGACCAGCAGATAACAGTACCGACGGCGGAGATCGGCGGCGATTGCCGGATGGTCGCGCAGCGCCTGCACCGGCAATCCAATCAGATCGCCATAATCAAGGACGCCCGCCTCGCGGAGGATGGCTTCGTACCGCGGATAGACCTGCGCCAATTCACGAAGAGCAGCAGCTCGTCGCGCAGCGCGTTCGCGCGCTTCGGTCGCTTTGCGGGTCACACCGGGGTGATCCCGCTCCGCCTCCTCGATCAGGCGTCGCGCCTCCACTTCTGCCAGACGCGCATATTCCTCCGGCGACCACAGTTCATCCTTGATACGGCTGATCGCCTGGATGATCGCCAGCAGATGCCGCGTCGGTTCGCGCAGGTCTTTGAAATGCTCCAGGCACAGGTCATTCAGGCGTTTCGACAGCAATATAAAGAGATCGGCGGTGTCGAGCAGGCGCGCATCGACCGGCAGCCCCAGACGTGCCCCGTAGATCCGCAGCACATTCAAACCCCACGAATGAAAAGTGCTGATCTCGACACGTCCGGCGAGGTGCGGAGCTTCCTGGCGCAACGCCGCGATGATCCGCTCGCGCATCTCTTCCGCTGCCCGGTTCGAGAACGTCAGCGCCAGAATGGACGCCGGATCGACCCCCTGATGCACGAGTGACACATATTTCGCCACAATGCTGCGCGTCTTCCCGGTGCCGGGTCCGGCGGCGAGCAGCAGCGGCAGGGGCGCATCGATCGCCGCCTGCTGCTCCGAGTCGAGCGTGAATGTGGAACCTGCGGCAGCAACCGGCGCTTCTGGCAACACCGGCGGCTCTAGGCAACAAACATTCACCAGTTGTGCGCACAGGGCATTCGACGAAACGGCAAAATGCGCCGCCAGCGTCTCGACGCTCCAATCCGGTTGCTGAACCGCCAGCCAGAGTTCGTCCGCCGGCACGAGCAGTTCGAGCGCAAAAAGGTTCGCCTCCTGTTCGCGACGTTCGCGCGTGTTGTAGGTGCGCACCGCCGTTTGATCGGCGCCCTCGCCAACCGCGCGCTCATCGAGGGTTTCATTGGTATCGCGGAAGGGACCGGCAGTCAACCCTTCGAGCGCCACATGACCAATTTCGTGTGCAATCACGAAGCGCTGGCGGGTCGGCGGAAGATCGCGTCGCACCCGAATGACTTGCAGTTCCGGTTCAACCTTCCCCTGAATGCCTTCGGCGAGCGTTGTCGTCGGAACGACAGTCAACTCCCAGAGAGTCTCCGCCAGATCATCGAGTGGAAGCGGACGGTCAGACGCGCTGCCGACGCGTTCGAGGTACGATCGGCGAACATCACGCGCCAATGCGCGGATGTGTTGTGAACGAACGCTCATAGTCAGCGTCTGACATTCGGCAGCACATCAGCCCAGGCTGCCCGTTCTTTATCGGTTGGGGCGCTGTCGGCAAACGCCTGCGCAAAACTGACGATCGCCTCGTCCGGTTCGATGATTCCATCTTCAGCGCTGAGCCGTGCCTCTGCGCTGACAGGCGGCGGAGCAAGTAACGCTGCCTGAATGATGGACGTTGTGGTGTGCAGAGCTTCCGCAAGGCGCTCGATCAATCGTTCGGGAATAGTTGCAACATGTACTTTACCGCGCTCCAGACGCGCCAGCAGATCGACCGGCAATGTCAACTGACGCGCCAGCCGCCCGACGGTCAGCTGCCGCGCCTTGCGCAGCCCGGTCAGGTTTTGCACCGGCTCACCGCTCAAGTCGCGTTCCAATGCAGCGCGTGCCAGCGCCATCACCCGATCGGCAGCCGCTTCCTCTTCTGGTGTCAACGCTGCCGGCGCATCCAGTTCGCCGAGCATCAGATTGAACTCGAGAAACGCGCGCAACTCCTCACGCACTTCCGCCGGTTCACTTCCTACAAATGCATCGAGACCGATCACCTGGCCCGACTCGAGCAGCTCCTCATAGCGCAGAGCCGCCTCGATAAAATACGAACGGTCTTTCATGACGACTCCCCGGATGCCAGCACCTGGCGCAACCGTTTGACCGCACGACTGTAGATATGTGAGACGTTTGCAGGAGACATGTCCAGCATCTGTGCAACATCGACCCCGCGCACTCCATTCAGGCGATGAGTGATAACAATACGTTCGTTCGCGGGCAGCGCCGCAATCGCTGCGTACAACCGCCTGCGCTCCTCTTCATCGCGGTACGCTTCGACCAGGCGTTCCATTGTGGAATCTTCGATTATCTCGTGGAGCGGCGAGCCATCGTCGCCAATCGGCGCATCCAGACTCTCAGCAGAAGATAAGACGTTTTGGGTACTGCTTTTTCTTTCGTGGAGAATACGGTTGACCGTCGTCGAGATGTAGGCGCCGAATCGGCGCTCCATGCTGACAAAGCCAGGACTGCGCACATCGCGATGAAATTGCTGAATGGTCATCAGCAGCACATCACTGCAGGCGTCTTCGTCCAGCCCCAACTTGCGCGCCCGTCCATAGATCCAGTTGCGCACCGCGAGGATGACAGCGTCATAATCCGCCTGGAGCGCTGGCGTCAATGCACCGCCCGTTGTCAGCGTAGCTCGAATGCGCGCCACGCGCTCCTGACACTCCTGCACCACTTCATACCATGTCTGTGTCATGCGATTATTGGTGATTTCGTGATTTTCGGTTCCTAGCGATTGATTGTTGATTTTCGGTTCCTGGCACTTGACGCTCGATTTCCTACCTCCTATTCCCTACCTCCTATTCCCTACCTCCTATTCCCTACCTCCTATTTCCCCCAAATTCCTGACACCCGGTTCGCCGCTCCCCGAACAGACGTGCATGGATGATACCCAATCACTGCAGTGATTGTCAACCGACCGAGATGAAAAAAGTGGTGCGCGCCCGTCTTATCCTGTTCATAGAAATGCGCTACGCTGAGCGCAACAGACGGTCGAGCCGTCGCGGATCTGAAACAAAGGCAAGCGCTGGATATGATATGGAGGAGGCGCACATGATCGCTATCAGCAACCACGCGCGCCTGCGGCAGGCGCAGCGCAACCTGAAGGACAACGAGGTGGATTTCATCATGCGGCATGGGCGTCGCATCCGCAGCGGCGGTGTGCTGCATATCTTCCTTGGACGGCGTGACATTCCAACTGATCGGGCAACCTTTCAAAAATATCATCATCTGGAAGGCGCGACACTCGTCATCAACGATACCGAAGGAACGCCAGTGCTCATCACCGTCTACCGCAACCGCCGCGCCCTGCGCGATATTCGCCGCAAACAGAAGTACGACAGAAGCGTGGCAGGATAGACAGAACGGGCAAAGGCGCCTTTTTCGCCTCCAGAAGCCGCGCACGCATCGTCAGAAACAGCGAGAAGGGATCAAAGTGAATGCCGGAAGAGGGGTGCAGCAATGCTGCGCCCCTCTTCATTCCATGCAGGAAGCGCTGATCGAGCTTGAGCAATTGCACGATTGCGGCAGGGGCTCAATCTGCGCAGTCACTGTACGTGATACAATGTCATGGGGAATACCGGTGCAGGTCGTGCGGTGTCGCAGTACACTGCGCTCCACACACGGCAGGAATGAGATCTGAAATGCTTCATGCGGCTACACGCTGGCTACGCACCCTGCCATACACCGATCCGACGACATACCGACAGGCATCGCTCCTTCAGACGATGCTGATTGCGGTTGCAGTTCTTTCACTTCCCAGTTCATTCGTTACATTGCTGGCGCCTGTGCCTCTGACGGTTGCACTGATCGTCATGGGGATTATCTGGACGAGTCTGCCGCTCAACATTGCCGGCATCGCGCTGGTGCGTCGCGGTCGTTTTGAGACCGGGCTTGCGGTTGGATGCTTTGGACTCATCCTGGTCACCGGCACATTGCTTCTCACGACAGGCGTGCGCACCAGTGGTTCGTCGCTCCTTACCTTCGCCCTGCCGATCGTGCTTGCGGGGTTGATGGGAACCGGACGATTGGTCATATGGACGATCGTTCTGAGCAGTATCAGCGTTGCAGTAACGATCGCACTCGAGGAAGCGGGCGTGCCGTTTGTTGGCATCGCCGCATCACGGGCGGGCAACATCGGCGGTGACCTGGGAGGATTCATCGTCCTTGCCGCCATTCTTGGCATCTTTACAACCGCCTTTGGGCGAACATTGCGCACTGCACTGCAGGAGGCGCGCGAGCGCAATCAGCGCCTCGAGGAACTTCAGGCAACGCTCGAGACGCGGATCACCGGGCGCACGGCAGAACTCCAGTCGGCGCTCGCAGAAGTGAAGGAACGTGCTGCTACACAAGAGCGCCTGCTCGAAGAAAACCGTCTGCAACGCACGATCATTCAGGGTTTGAGTGTACCGGTGCTGCCGGTCAGCGCCGATACGCTGATCGTTCCACTCGTCGGCGCACTCGATAGCGAGCGACTGCACATCTTGCAGGATCAGGCGCTCCACAAACTTGAACGCTCGATGGCGCGGCGTCTCATCCTGGATATCAGTGGCGTTCCGGTGGTCGACCAGCAGGTTGCCCAGGGATTAATCGACGTGGTACGACAGACCCGATTACTCGGCGCTGAGACGGTGCTGGTCGGTGTTCGTCCCGAAGTCGCACAGGCGCTGGTCAGTATCGGCATCGATCTGCGGCAGGTGCGCACATATCGCGATCTGGAAGCTGCTCTGTACGATGACAGACCACGAACGTACACTCCACGTAGTGATCGGCGGTAGCGGGTTCATCGGGCGTCACCTGGTGAACCTGCTGCTACGCCAGGGACGGCGGGTGCGTGTCTTTGACCGCATACCGTTCGATGATCCGCGCGTTGACTATGTCCCGGGCGATATTCGCCGCATCGAAGACGTACAACGGGCATGCACCGATGCTGCGGTCGTCTTTCAATGCGCCGCTGTGGTCGACTGGCATCCGGGAAATGAGCACACATTGTACGAAGTCAATGTCACCGGCAATCGCAATGTCATCGAGGCGTGCACTGCCCATCCCGGTGTTCGCCTGGTCTCCACGAGTTCGATCGATGCTGTCTTTGGCGGTCTTCCTATCCGCAATGGTGATGAGACCCTGCCATACCCCCGTCGGCATCTCTCGTTCTATGGATACACGAAAATGCTCGCAGAGCAGGAAACCCTTGCTGCTACCGGGCGCAATAGCCTGATGACCTGTGCGATCCGTCCTCCAGGGGTGTACGGACCAGGTGACCCGTATCGTCTGCCGACCGTCATCGCTGAAGCGCGTCGCGGCAGTCTGGTGCGCCTTGGCGACGGACGCGCTCGTTTCAACCATACATACGTCGAAAATATCGCATACGCGCATTTACTAGCTGCCGATCGCCTCACACCGGGATCGCCGGTCAACGGGCAGTGCTACTTCATCACCGACCAGCCACCGCGCAATTTCTTCGACTTCGTTGAGTCATTTGTGACGGCAATTGGACTGCCCCCTGCCAAACGAACGATACCCTATCACGCAGCGTATGCGCTGGCGACAGTGCTGGAAGGATGGGCGCGCCTGTCGCGTGGACGGTTTGGCAAACCACTGCTCACCCGTTCCGTTGTGGCATCGACCTGCATCGACTGCTGGGTTACATCGGCGAAGGCGACGCGCGACCTGAGCTACACACCCCAGGTTTCAGAGCACGATGCGTTCAGGCGCACTGTCGCATGGCTGAGCAATCTGGCGACAACCGGTGCATCGTGAACATTGTGATCTGTGGATCAAAAAAGGGGTACGACTTCCGTACCCCTGCATCGTGCGAATGTCACCTGCTGGCGGAGGAATGCTCGATTAAGAACCCGGTATCCCCTGGGGGGGGCAGGGTTCAGGATCAGCG
>JBEPYG010000259.1:0-6870 GCA_041641515.1 Roseiflexus sp. | reverse complement strand
CGCCTGGCGTTTCTGGACGAAAGACATCCGCTCTCGTCGTTCGTGTCTGGGGCGGGCGTTGTCGATCGCGGTCGGCGTCATCATCATCGTCGCCGTCGTTCTCCTGATCGTTGGGTTCATCTCTGCTCGCAGCGATCTCTTCTTTCCACCCGAAACAGCCTCGTCGCGTCCGCCGCGCGATACAGGTGCATCCGCGCCGGTTTCGCTTCCGCCTTCGCCAGCATCGCTCCAGATTCCTGAAGGACTCGAGCGTGCAATAGTCACCACTGTCAGTGACGGCGACACGATCGTGGTATCGCTTGGCGGGGCGACCGAACGAGTGCGTCTGATCGGCGTCGACACGCCGGAGACGTCGCACCCGTCGCGTCCGGTCGAGTGTTTCGGGCGTGAGGCGGCGGCGTTCACACGCGAGATGCTGAGCAATCAAACGGTGCTGCTTGAAGCGGATCCCAGCCAGGGCGATCGCGACCGCTTCAACCGGCTGCTTCGATTTGTCTGGCTCCCTGACGGTCGCCTGGTCAACTACGAGATCATTGCGCAGGGGTACGGCTTCGAATACACCTTCCGAACGCCCTACCGCTATCAGGCGCAGTTCAAAGCGGCGGAACGCGCGGCGCGCGAGGCGCAGACGGGATTGTGGGCGCCGGAGACGTGCAATGGCGAGCGTGAGCCGGCAGGCGCTCCGACGCCGGCTGCCCGCTCTTCTCCGACGCCACTTGCGACGCAGCTGCCGCCATCATTCGACGGATGCCGCACCGAGCCAAACGCCGCGCGCGCACCGAACGCACCGATTGCCATTGTGAGCATCGACAAACGCGCCGAAGAGGTCACGCTGCGCAACGTGAGCGATGCGACCGTGAACCTGGATGGATGGACGATGTGCAGCATGCGTGGCGCGCAGATCCACCCGGGTATTGGCGGCGCACTGGCGCCCGGTGAAACGCGCGTATTCCCGCGTGTAGGCGGTCGCGATATCTGGAGCGACAACACCTCCGATCCGGGCGCACTCTATGATGCAGAGGGGCGGCTTGTCGCGTACTGGGATGATTGACACTCCAGACAGTCGCCCATCCTGCCCTACTCCACCACAACACACTCCGCTCCGAGCACGCCGCGCAACGCATCGATCAACCCGTCGTCGCAGGCGACCGTCTGACGCATGCGCAGCAACACCCGGCGATCGGCGGTGTCGAGCTGGATCACCACCTGATCGTCGCCATCGCGCCCGCGCAACAGATCATAGACGTGCTGCATCAACTGAATATCTGCCTCCTGATTGGCGGAGCGATGAAAGCGCAGGCGCATGGTGCGCCCATGAGCTGTGCTGCCGTTCGTTGCCGGGGCATGATGATTGTGCCCATTACCGTTCGGCGCTGCTGCCGGGCGAGAGCGTGATGATGCGTGCGGTTTGATGATCGAGATCGGGGTGGTAATCGGCAGCGGGGCGCTCGTAGATCGCGTGGACGCCGCCGCCGGCGCCGGTGTCGCATCGGCGGGCGCCGTGGGGGCAGCTGGTTCTTCCAGCGCAGCCGACGCACTCTGATCTCCTTCGTCCGCCAGTCCCTCGAGATCCATTTCGGGCGTTACCGGCGGCGGTTCAGCTTCTGACAGATCGAGGAGCATCGCGTTTTCGAGCACCAGTTGCATGGCGCCGTTGCGCTCATCGACCTTTGCCTGCACAATCACCAGAGCATCTTGCCGCAACAGATCACGATATTTTTCATAGACTCTGGGAAAAGCGACGAGTTCGACGACATCTTCGTTTTCATCTTCGAGCGCCGCAACCAGCATCGTCTCACCCTTCTTCGTCGCAATCGCGCGAACGCGCGTCAGCATACCGGCAAAGGTGTGCACCTTGCCCAGATATTCCGACGCCCCTTCGGCATCACGGATTGCAGCAAGCGACACGCGCTGATCGACGTTGGCGCGTTCCAGCGCCGTTTTGCGCGGATCGCTCGAGAAGACCACGCCGAGCAACTCTTTTTCCCATGCCAGTTTTTCCTTGCGGCGTTCTGCAGTTTCTTCGATGACGGGCAGCGGAATGGCAGCGATGACCTCAGCGGACTGAGCTACAAGACCGCCGAACATATCGATCTGGCCCGTCTCACGGTTCTTCTGCGCGCGCGCCCCCGCTTCCATTGCGGCATCGAGGATTTCCAGTTTTTGCCAGCGATTGCCGGGAAGCGAATCGAGCGCACCGCACTTGATCAGGCTCTCGAGCACCCGTTTGTTCAGCGCGTGGCGATCAACACGCTCGCACAAGTCTTCGAGCGAGCGGAATGGACCGTTGGCGTCTCGTTCACGCAGCACCGCTTCGATCGGTCCGGCGCCGACATTCTTGATCGCCGCGAGACCGAACAGGATGCCACGGGTCAGCGTTCCATCGGGTGAGGCGCGGAACTCGCGGATGGTAAAATCGAAAGCGCTGTCGTTGATATTGGGTCCAAGCACCGGAACGCCGCGCTGGCGGCATTCGTTGACCGCTTTGGCAATATCTTCGGTGACACCGCCGGCGCCCTTCAGCACCGCCGCCATGTACTCGACCGGATAGTTCACCTTGAGCCAGGCAGTCTGATAACTGAGCAGACCGTAGAGCGTCGAGTGCGGACGGTTGAATGAGTAGCCGGCAAATGGCAGGATCAGTTCCCACAACTGATCCGCCTGTTCCTGCGTTAATCCCTTCCTGAGGCACCCCTGCTTGAATTTGACCTCGTTCTCCGCCATCAACTTCTTGTCTTTCTTGCTGATGGCTTTGATGACGATATATGCCTGACCGAGGGTATAATCGGCGACTTCCTGGAGCAGGCGCATGATCTGTTCCTGATAGACAATCACGCCATAGGTGTCTTCGAGGATAGGCTTCAGGATCGGGTGGAGGTATGTGATGTCCTGCGGGTTGTTCTTATTGTGAATATAGACCGGAATCTGTTCGAGCGGACCGGGGCGGTACAGAGCGACCATGGCGTAGAGGTCCTCGACGCGGGTAGGCTTGAGTTGCATCAGGTAGCGCGTCATGCCTGCGCTTTCAAGCTGGAATACATTCGTCGTCTCGCCGCGTCCAAGCGCCTCGAACACCTTCGGATCGTCGAGCGGGATATCGGAGAGTTCCATCTTCCTGCCGGTCGTCTGCGCGATATACTCCAGCGCCTCAGCTACGACCGAGAGGTTGGTCAGCCCCAGCACGTCCATTTTCAGCAGACCCATCTTCTGCAGTGTGGGTCCCTCGAACGCCGCCATCAGAGCATGTTCGTCCTTTGTGGTGCGCTGGAGCGGAACGATTTCGTCGAGCGGTGTGCGACTCACCACAACGCCGCAGGCGTGGGTGCCGACGCTCTTCATGCGCCCTTCAACCTTCTGCGCCCATTCGATCAGTTTTGCCAGTTCGGAGTTGGTCTCGTAGATCTGTTTCAACTCCGGCACACGCTCGAGCGCTTGAGCAATCGTAGTGCCGACCGGCAGCGCCGGAATGAGTTTGGCGACGCGATCAACCTCGCTGAGCGGGATTTCCAGCACGCGCCCAATATCGCGAATCGCCGCTTTTGCGCCAAGCGTGCCATACGTAATAATCTGCGCGGTATTCTCGCGTCCATACCGTTCGGCGATGTACTCGAGCACCTCATGGCGGCGGCTATCGGCAAAGTCGATGTCGATATCCGGCATCTCCAGGCGTTCGGGACTGAGAAAGCGCTCGAACAGGAGTTTGTTCTTCACCGGATCAACATCAGTGATGCCGAGGCAGTAGAGGATCAGCGAGGCGCCTGCCGAACCGCGCGGCAGGCAGGGAATGCCGCGCGCTCGCGCGAATTTGACGTAATCCCAGACGATCAGCATATAATCGGGGAACCCGGTTTTGTTAATGACGTCGAGTTCGTAATCCAGGCGCCGGACGTATTCCTCGGGCGGGTTGCCGTTGAAGCGCCGCATCAACCCTTCTTCGCAGACGAAACGCAGATAGGAGGAGGCGTCGTGTCCCTCGGGAATATCGATCGTCGGCAACTGCACGCGCCCAAACTCCAGATTCAGGTTGCAACGTTCAGCGATCCGGCGGGTATTCTCGAGCGGCGCCGTGCCATACTTCTTGAACCGTTGCCACATCTCTTCGCCGGTCATGATGTGGTAGGTGGCGTCCATCTCATAATGCTTCGTGCACAACTCCTTGAGGGTCATGTTGTAGCCGAGCGCCAGGATCATTTTATGCGCTTCGACATCCTCCGGGCGCACAAAGTGGGTGTCGTTGGTCACAACCAGCGGAATGCCCAGTTCCTTTCCGATGCTCACCAGTTCATCATTGATCTCTTCGAGCTCAGGCGTATTGTCGTGGAGTTGCAGTTCGAGGAAATAATTGTCGGGACCCAGCAGATCGCGGTAGTAGGCGGCGGCTTCGCGCGCCTGATCTTTCTGTTTTTCCGTCAGCCGCTGAATGACCTCGCCAGCAATGCAGGCGGACGTGACAATCAATCCGTCGTGGTACTGTTCGAGCAACTCACGGTCGATGCGCGGGCGGGCAAAAACCCCTTTCCCCATACCATCAAGATGGGCGCGCGTCGTCAGGCGCACTAGGTTACGATAGCCGGTTTCATCTTTTGCCAGGAGCAGCAGATGGTAGTAATTCTTCGCGCCACGGCTCGTCGCATCCCGGCGCGATCCGGGCGCCATGTAGGCTTCCAGCCCGATGATCGGCTTGATACCGGCCTTCCGGGCATTGGTGTAGAACTCAATAGCTCCATACATGACCCCGTGGTCGGTCAGGGCGATACTATCCATCCCCAGTTCGACCGCGCGCGCGGCAATGGCGCTGGTGGCGGCATACCCGTCGAGCAGGCTGTATTCGGAATGAACATGCAGGTGAACGAAATCGTTCATGGTACGGTCTCCCCCGCGCCACAGGAGCGGTGCACATCATACTGTGAAGAAAAAGGCTTTACACTCGAAAGTGATGACTTAAGGAATTGAGACTCTACAAAGCATCGAGCGCTTCTTGTACGCCAGGCAGGTGTCAGACGAAACGCATTCTAATGCGGTTGCTCTACATAACGGAAGATATCCGGCAGGTGCAATCTTCGCCAGCAACACCAGTATAGCACACCCATGCGAGATCGGTGAAGTGGATAACCTGTGGATTTGTAAGAGATTTTGGTGACAAAACTGTGTACAACGCAGTCGATGCCGGTGCATCCAGTCTGGCGGCGCATGGTACAATCGTGCATACGACAACGCTGTACGGGAAAGCAATCTAACAGAGGTGCGGCGCGCAGCTGTTGGCAGGATGTGCGCGTCGCAAGCATCGGATGATATCGTTCGATTGTCTGTCTTGTGCCAGATACGGTGGAGCGCTGATGAACCGTCGCAGATTTCTCCAGTTTGCCACAGCCAGCGCATCGCTGGGCATCGCCGGATGCGGCGCTTCCGATGGGGCGCCTGCCGACCGTCTGAAACGCCTGGCGCGCGGCGTCAACATGAGCCACTGGTTTGCCCAGGCGCCATTCTCTCGCGCCACACTCCGATCTCGCCATACTGCCGATGAGTTTCGCGCGCTGCGCCAGACCGGTCTGACCCATGTGCGCCTGCCGCTCGATCCGTACATCCTCTTCAGCGAACGCAACCCGGCGCGTCTCGACGCCGACCGGCTTCCACTCCTCGACGCCGCACTCGATATGATCCTCCAGGCAGACCTCGCCGTGATTGTTGAATTGCATCCTGAGGATCGCTTCGTTGATCGCCTGGCAATCGACGAAAGCTTTGTGGATGCGGTCGTAGCATTCTGGCGTGCTCTGGCGAACCACCTTAGCGCCCGCGATCCAGGAATGCTCTTCCTGGAGGCGCTCAATGAAGCGCATTTCGACAATCCACCGCGCTGGGAAGCGGTTCTGCACCGCTTCCTTGCTGCCATGCGCGAAGGTGCGCCACGCCATACGCTGATCGCAAGCGGCGATGGATGGGCAAGTATTGATGGATTGATCCAACTCACGCCGGTAGCGGATCGCAACGTCGTCTACAACTTCCACTTTTACGAACCTTTCGAGTTTACCCATCAGGGTGCAACTTGGGGCTACGAGATGTGGCGGCACTATCGCGGTGTTCCTTACCCGGTCGATGCCGAGCGCATCCAAGCTGCATTATCGCTCATCGACAACCCGCGCGCGCGTGAGGAAATCCGCTTCTACGGAATGAGCGGATGGGACGCCACGCGCATCGCGCAACGTCTCGACCGGGCAGCTGCCTGGGGGGCACAGCACGACGTGCCACTGACATGCAACGAATTTGGAGTCTACCGGCTGATTACAACACCGGCTGACCGCATCGCCTGGTTGTCCGATGTACGAACGGCGCTGGAACAGCGCCGGATCGGTTGGGCAATGTGGGACTATGCAGGCAGCTTTAGCCTGACGCGCGATGGTATGAATGATCGCAGACTGGACGAAGAGACATTGCGTGCGCTGGGGCTACAGTAGGTTGTTGACAACGCCTGAGTTTTCGTTCCTGTCACTCTTCAACATTGAGGACTAAAGGCACACGCCATCGGGGATGAAACCCGTAGCTCCATTTCGGCAAAGCCACCTGCCAGCGGTACACGCACCATAGGTTGGACAGGGCGCCCTGTACCGCCATTTTGCCGACAAGGGCGATCTATGCCACGCACTAATCAAAGAGGATATTGCCGCATTTCAGGAGCGGGTCGGCGCACTCATCAGCGATGCAACAGCGCTGGCATCACCACTGGCGCGACTAGACCTTCTCATCAAAGAGAAGATTACACTCACCGAGTCACATCTGCCGTTGTTCGCTGTCATTGAGGAAAGCGCTACCGGACCACGCCGTACGAAACCGTTCCGCGGATCATTCCACACCTAGCTGCACGAGCGTATCATC
>JBEPYG010000258.1:0-6902 GCA_041641515.1 Roseiflexus sp. | reverse complement strand
TAACTGTTCAGACTTTTCCTGGAAGCACGTGCAAAGTCGTAGCGACGTTGCAATGCAACATCGCTGCGACAAATTCATTTACCCCGACTCTGAACGGTCACGAGTGAATTATGTTTTGGAAGACCATCACACGTACCGTAAACATGGTGTTTTGGTGTCGGCGAGGCAATGTCTCAAGACGCTTGCAAAAGTCCTACCGCCGCCGATTCTTGCTCTCAAGGACTTCGCCCGCACCCCAATCGTGAACAGTTGCATCTCCAGGCTCTGCAGTGAATCTGAACAAATGCGAGGATCGTCCATGTCTATCGATCGGGTGCAGCGGTGCCTGCTGATTGCAGGCGTCGCAGGAAGCGCAGTGCTTTGCCTGGCGCTTGGACTTGTCGTGCAAACTGCACGATCCCCCGCAATACGCACCCATAAGGACGCAATTGCCTATGTGTTGCAACAACGCGGCATCGCGTACCAGAATATCACCTTTACCCAGACATGGGAGGAAAGTGTCAATCTGCGGGTGTTCAACGCAGCTGTTCAGGTGCATCTGACGGATGGACGCACCCTGCATGGATGGATCGGGTGTGAACAGGGTGACAGCGTTTGTTTTCTGGTGCTTCGTGGCGCCGGTATCAACGGTGAGCGTCTGCCCGACATCCGTGGCGCCCGCCGCCCACCGTGGCAGCCCTGGATTGATCGGGTGATCACGTGGTTCAACGGTCTGTTGAGTTAGTGTGACAACATAGCCGCTTCCCACACCGCTGTGCCGTGCTGGAAAATAGGACTTGAGATGCAGACCTCTGTCCTCCATGCGGGCGAGACGCCTGCGCACCCGGCAACTATGGTCACATCATCCCCCCACGCCGCTGCACCGCGCACTACCCAATGAAACCAGCGACAGCGTATCAGCTATCGGCTACTAAAGGCTATCGGCTATTCTCACCCGACACTCGAACACGAAACGAGCAGTCATGTCCGCCTGGGGAGTACGTGCGCACAAACGCAAACGGCGTATCATTATCGACGCGCCGTCGTGGTTCTGACTGGCGATCCGGTCAACGACAGGCTCAAAGAGATCGGTATCATAGCGGAGCATCACATCGCCACGTGCACCGCGCCACATGACTGTGCCAGGAGCGACTTCCGGTTCGTGCAGGCTGATAAAACGTTCCTCGAACGATCCCGGTGCAGCACTGCAATGCACACGATCTTCCAGAACCAGCTGCGCCCGACCAGTCGAGAGATCGCACTCCCATTCGAAGCGACGCCGGAATGCACGCAACAACCCTGCTCTATATGCACAGGTCAGATCGATCTCGAAGATCACACCATCGCTCTTCGGCTCACATCGCACGACTCGAGCTGCATGTTCGGCGCCGGGCAACTGGGGGTGACCATCGATCAACGGAACAGAATGCCCTTCCGAACTGTTGTGAATATGCTCATACCGCTCAGGTCCGAAATACTGACGGGTGTACACCCCTGCCCCCAGATCCGCAAGCAGGCTTTCACCGCCAATGTGGAGAATGAAATGTCCCAGATCGTTCTGGTTGTGCGGCTCACCGTTGTGCCCGGCGCGCGCCGAAAACGCCACGAGTGTCCCCTGCACATCTCGACGATCAATGACCCACCCCAGATAGTTGAGAAAGACCGTCCCGGTCGGCGCCGGATGCCCCAGCACTGCCGGATCGGTCCAGATCAGGTCACGTGTGACATGCACCCAGCGATAACAGGTATCAGCATCAAACGAAGGAAGACCCTTTAACGGCGGGATATCGGAAGCGCCACGCTCCACCAGCCGCGATATCAGACCGGGACGCAGACTAGTGCGCGCGCTGCTATCGGAGTAGTTGATGAAACAGTCGTTCCCCAGGCTGACCGCTGCCGGGAAAGCTGCTATGCGTTGTATTCGTTCGCTGGCAAACAGATTGATGGCGCCAGAAGTGTATTCATAGAGCATATCGGCGAAATACACAAAATACCCGAACCCATACTGCCAGTATCCAACCCCCTCGGCGCATCCGCCGTCGTCGCCAAATCCTTCGAGAAAGCACTCCATTGCACGCATACAGCGGTCGATCATGCCGGAGAGACGCTCCTGATCTTCTTCCAGGATCAGTGCCGCCATTCCGCACGCACCGGCACAGACAGCGGACCAGTTCATCGGCGCCGACTCCCACCAGAAACGTGCAGGGTTATGGAAGAGAGGACGAAATATGCGTCGCTCGATCTCGGCGCGCACCCGATAATGCAACCAGGGTTCGAGACGATCGGCGAGAAGCGCCAGCGTTTCAGCAAGCGCATGCGCCGTTTCTGCAGCAAACAGGTCGATCATCTGTTCAGGCGGCAGACGTCCGGTGTTGGGATCGCCTCCCAGGCGTCTGAGATGCGCTGGAAGACACCACGTATATTCATTGCAGATCGCCCAGATGATCTCATTGAGTGCGGGAAGATATGCATCGTCCTCATCGATAGCAGCAGCGAGCGCCAGCGCGAGCAGACGACCCCGACGTGCAAAATAGGGACGCTGATACTCATCTCGCGTGCCGACGCGTTCGAAGCGACGAAATGCCTCGAAGGTCAGATCAGGGATAGGTTCGTTCTGCACACGGGCGGCCGCTGCACGCAGATCATACAGGAATGCCTGTATATGCGGAGCATTACGCAACGCAGCAAGACGCCCAGACGAAAATGCCTGTCGGTACGGAAACCTGGATGATGAGACGTCGACAGCACAAAGGGCAGCACGAATGGCGCGAAACGAAGGGATCATGGTTGAGCAGACCTGCCTGTACAATGCCAGCGTTACCCGGCGTCAAGACTACGAACTCGATTGCCTCACCGCTGCACCAGCGGCAGCATCACGCGCGTTCCTACAGTCACCCGCAATGGCGTGAGCGGGTCGCCGAGCAGCGCATAGGTGGAGATAGCTTCCTGGCAACAGGCGCTGCCGGTGAACAATTCCTGGAAGCCAGCCTCAGTCAGCGCTCCAAGCGGGACAGCACGCTCTATTCCCACTGCCGGCACGGTTGACCACAGAGCTCGGAAAAATCCTTGCTGGAGTTTATCGTGCCCATACGATACTCCGAGTCCCGTTGGTCCCCATACTGCAACTGCACCGCCGTGTTCCTTCAAAAGCAATGCCTCATCGATTGTCATGCCAACAAATGAGGGCCACTGGAATGCGCTGCTCAGGCAGGTGAGTGACAGCACGACCGGCAACCGCTCACCATTTGCCAGATCGGGGACATCGGAGCGGTGGAGTAACCAGTTTTCCTGCGCGTTCAATTCGGTGACTGCCCACTGCTGCTGGTGCGCGTGCCCGATATACGTCACAACAGCCATACCCTCGTTGAAGCGCTGGAGTGTTGCTGCTCGAGCCGCTGCTGCTGTTGGGATTTGCCCCGCACCATTGCCGAAAAACACCCGGTTGATCTGTATGTTTGCCGGCTGAAGCGCAATACTCGCCTCCGCCTGAGCAGCGAAATCGCCGCCGGTGTCTGCGTCATCCGCCAGAAAGACCATTTGTCCGCGCCAGAAGCCGCCAGATGGCGCTGTTTCATATCTGACGATCTTGGCGACCAGCATCCGCAGTTCATCGGCACTCTTTACCGGCAGACGCCCCAACCAGACATCCGGCAACCGGTCATCCACCGGTCGCGCGCCGTCGAGCCGCACATAACAGGTTTCACACGCCGTTTCGCCCAACCATGGATCGACCATTGCCAGGTAGGGTGGAATCAGATTGACGTTCTTCGCGCCGCGATCAGTGTAATCGAAGGGGTCAGAACTGCCGTCGCCAACGAGCGTGACCGCCCGGGGTCGTGTGAACTGCAAGAATGCCCGAATAGCTTCTGGTTCCACCTGACCGTAACTCCACCCATCGTAGATGTTCTGCACATCGACAACCGCCACAGCATATCCCTGTGCACGACGCAGTTCGATGAGCGGGGTCAGCGCCGGGTGCAGTACGCCGGGAGCGATGTAGATTGCGTCGGCGCCGTTCGGCAGCACCGGCGTCGTAAATCGCTCAACAACCGGCGTCTGAATCGTACCATTGCCGGTCAGTAGGTATGACCGACCCGGCTGACTATCTTCAAAAGCAGTTCCAGCTGGCAACTGGAGTCGCACAGGCTCGGCAGGATTGGTGATGTCGTAGATGACGAATGCAGGAGGCGTCCCTGTCAGATTGTAGGCGCGCTGATCTGGAGCGCCCTGGAAGATGGCGCCTCTTCCGCCAAACTGCAACTGCACCGGTCGCAGCCATGCGACGGTATCGACGGCAACCTGCACATAGCCGGTCACCGCTGTCAGTGTCAGACGTCCCTCGGTGGCGGCAGCCGGACTTCCCACCACGCCAACTGTCAGAGTCGTATCGCCGCTGCCACTCCACTCCACCGGTAGTCCGCTGCTCGACCCGATGGATGCAGTCAAACGACGCGCACCGCCGGATTGTGCGTGGACGTTGACGGTCAGCGTCACCGTTCCGGTTGCTGCCGGAAGGGTCGTTGTCAGCGGCACAGTGAGCATCGCCTGGTGATCCGCTGGTTGTCCTGCTTCAGCCCGCAGCAGTTTCGCAAACCAGTGATCGCCGTCGCTGCCGGGTCGCCGCGAGTCGTAATACGTCGTGCCACGCATGACGCCTCGCTCCAGAGCGGTGGATGGCGCCTCACCCGACGGTGCGGCTGTCGTGCGAGAGGATATGCGCAATCGCGCACCACCTTCCAGTGTGATCCAGTACGTATCGCTGCGATTCCAGCGATCACCCGGTGGTGGCGCATAGAAGCGCAGTTCATCGCCGGGATCGCCCCATGCGCCATTTCCACTCGCATCATACAACTCGAGCGGAATTTCCACACCGGCGCGGCTGACCTTGATGCGCTCCGGAGCACTGGTAATTGCTGCATCCAGTGAACCGACAGGAATGACCTGCAGCCCTGCTCGATCCACCCGCACCCGCAGCGCCGGTGAAGGCGGGAAAGCAGGCGAATGAATGGATACCGGTTCAACGGCTGACAGGGACGCTACCGCATCCGAAGAGGGAGGTCCTTCCAGCGGAACCACGCCATCGACCTGTGCATCGAGCGCACGCACCACACGCGCCTGCCCGTCGCGCAGATAGACCGGACTCAGCGCCAGTACCGCCATTCGCTCCCCCCGCTGGCGCGCCTCCCGCAGAACGACAACCGGTACAGCTGGCAGATCGTCGGAGTCGCCTGTCCACGGTGCATCGTCGATCGCCAGCAAACGCGGCTCGACCGGCGAGTCGCCGGTGATGCGCACAGCGACCAGGACTGGTTCAGGCGTCAGTGATGGGTCGGGAGCAATGGGACGCCAGACAATCCGCACACCGCCATCGATTGCCTGAACCGCTAACGAGCTATCACTCTCAGGGTCGAGGGCGGCAACAGTCGCCGCACCGCACACACTGCCGATGATCAGAGCAAGAACGACAGCAAGACGTATCATTATCGCAACGTGTACAGCACAAACAGGACTGTTTCCACTGCACGCACACAGTGTCGAATTACACCCGGCGACCGCGTATCATCAATCCACCAGCAGCCACGATGAGCGCCAGGAACAAAACAATCAACGACATTCCGCCAGCAGCAGGCGCACCGGTTCCCGGCAACGTAACCGGAGCAGGAATGGTCGGGGTGAGCGTCGGAGTCTCAACAGGCGTTTCTGTCGGAGTTGGCGTTGCTGTTTGCTGCTGATCCTGCACAGGCGTCCCTGTTGGCGGCGGCGTCTCCGGCGGCGTGGTCGGCGGCGGCGTCTCCGGTGGCGTGGTCGGCGGCGGCGTCTCCGGCGGCGTGGTCGGCGGCGTGGTCGGCGGCGGTGTATTGGTGGGTATTGGAGTCTCCGTAGGTCGTGCTTCAACCGTTTCGGTCAACGCCAGCAGTGGCGCCTGCGGAACGGTGCGTGGCGCAGCTGCTTCCATCACCTGCGCAAAACCCGCCAGTAATCCGGCTGCAACAATGCTGGCGCAGATTGTTATCGCAAATCGAGGCATGCAGAGCACTCCTTATCCCTGTAGTACGCGATTGCGGTTATAGTAGCAGGGATGCATCGTTTCTTCAAGTCTGCACTCCACCACATTTACACTGCTTCCCCGAGTTTGACCGCCTCGAAGATGCGCATCCGGCGCAGCAGCAGGACGATGGCAATAATGGTAGCTACCAGCAACCCACCGGAAATGCCGTACACCAGTGCGATCCGTTCCCAATCGATCTGTACCACGAATGGCGGTGTTTCCGGATAGACCCCTGTGCGCACCTGTAAGAACGGAATAAACAATCGGCTCGTCAGAATCCCCACAATAGTTCCAAGCGCCGCGCCAAACCCAACAACCAGCGTCTGTTCGAAAACCAGCAGCATGCTCAACTGCCGTGTACTCAGACCAATCGCACGCAAGACCCCCAACTCCACCAGTCGCCGCTGGAACGAGAGCAGGGTG
The DNA here is from genome assembly GCA_041641515.1 of Roseiflexus sp. GTDB lineage: Bacteria > Chloroflexota > Chloroflexia > Chloroflexales > Roseiflexaceae > Roseiflexus. The sequence continues at coordinate 451 of JBEPYG010000258.1, read as the reverse complement.
TAGGCAACGAATCCGATGACGGTCACCAGCGTCGTCGCCAGAAAGCCGACCGACAACAACCCGAACAACCCCTGACGCTCCGGACGACGCAGATCGAGATCGAGCAACATTCGCGGCGTCGATCGAATCGTCCGCAATCCATATGCGATTCCAGCTGCTGCCACAGTTTGCAAACTGGCATCGGGCGCCAGCGATAACCAGACTTCATATGGATACAGCCCACCCTGTGAGTCGAAACTGTAATCCAGATTACCGATCACGAACGGCGGACCCTGATCGTAGAGCGTCGGAAAATACCTGAGCGTACCGACAACTGTAAACGTGATGTTCTGCGTCTGACCGCGATCATTCATAGCTAGCGTGAAGCGGTCACCAATCCGCAATCCGCGCTCCCGTGCAAACGTTTCCGACACCAGCGCAGCATCGGGATAATCCGCCAGGCGATTCATCA
>JBEPYG010000257.1:0-6909 GCA_041641515.1 Roseiflexus sp. | reverse complement strand
TCTCACGACGATCCGCAGCACGTCGAGCAGGCTGCACGCCTGCATGCCATTACGGCAGCTCTGAATGCCAGCGGCTTGCGTTCATCGCTGCTCGAAGTGACGGCGCGTTCGGCGACTGAGGCGCATCTGCGCGCAGTACACACCGCACAGATGATCGAACTGGTTCGCTGGTCGGCAACACGCCCGCGTTCGTGGATAGACCATGACACCTACACGACATCGGCGAGCTGGGATGCTGCGCTCATGGCAGCCGGTACAACGATGGCGGTTGTCGAGGCAGTCGTCAGCGGAGCGGCGCATAATGGCTTCGCGCTTGTACGACCACCCGGTCACCATGCGACACCCACCGATTCGATGGGCTTTTGCCTGTTCAATAATGTTGCGGTTGCGGCACGTTACGCGATCGATCACCTGGGCATCGGGCGGGTAGCTATCGTCGATTTCGACGTCCACCATGGAAATGGCACGCAAGACATCTTCTATGAGGATGATCGCGTCTTTTTCTGCTCGACGCACGCTTCGCCACTCTACCCGGGCACCGGCGCTGAACGCGAAATCGGTTCTGGCAAAGGGCGCGGCACGACCCTGAACCTGCCGCTGCCGCACGGAGTCGGCGATGCCGGGTTTGCCCGCCTGTTCGACGAAGTCGTCATTCCGGCAATCCTTCGCTATCGCCCCGACCTGATCCTGGTCTCCGCCGGCTACGATGGTCACTGGGCGGATCCGCTCGGACCGTTGACGTTATCGGTCACCGGATATGCAGCGCTGACGGCGCGCCTGATGGAGGCGGCGGAAGAAGTGTGTAACGGGCGCATTGTGCTGGTGCTCGAAGGCGGCTACCATGTGAGGGCGCTAGCTGCAAGCGTGATGGCGTGCCTTGAAGTGCTGGCCAATGAGGGCACTGTTGTCGATCCACTCGGACCCGCAGGCGCGCTGGAGCCAGATGTGTCGGCGCTGATTGCCCGCATGCGCCAGAATCATCCATTGCTCGCCAGCCAGAGCATTTCTTGAGAGGTTGCCGCAAAGGCGCGAAGACGCAGGATGTGGTGATTGCGGAACGGCGCCTTTGTATGAGCGTATACGAGCTATTGATTATGAGTATCGCGGTCATCGACTATGGCGCCGGAAACCTGCGCAGCGTGGTACGTGCATTGCAGCGGATCGGCGCAGCTCTTGAAGTGACCAGTAATCCGGATGTGGTCCGTGCTGCTCCCGCCGTTGTGCTGCCTGGCGTCGGAGCAACCCGCGATACGATGCAGAGCCTGGAACGCCTAAACCTCGTTGCTGCCATTCACGAGACGATCGCGCGCGGGACGCCGTTCCTCGGCATCTGTGTCGGTATGCAGGTGCTCTGTGACCAGAGCGAAGAGTTCGGTTTGCACCCCTGCCTTGGCATTGTCGGCGGCACGGTGCAACGCCTGCCATCTCACCTGAAAGTGCCGCAGATCGGCTGGAACCAGGTGCACTATATGCCGCACACGGCACAGCACCCGCTTTTCACCGGAATCAATGATGGCAGCGACTTCTACTTCGTCCACTCCTACTATTGCGATCTGACTGACGAGCGTGACATCGCCGCCACAACAACGTATGGCATTTCATTTCCCAGCGCACTTATTCGCAACAATCTGGCAGCTGTGCAATTCCATCCCGAAAAGAGCGGTCGCTACGGGCTGCAACTTCTGACCAACTTCGTCAGATGGGCGGGTGTGGCATAATGGAAATCATTCCGGCTATCGACATTAAAGATGGTCGCTGTGTGCGCCTCTATCAGGGCGATTTCCAGCAGGTCACAGTGTACGACGACGATCCGGTTGCGGTTGCGCAGCGTTGGGTCAGGGAGGGCGCACAACGTCTGCACCTGGTCGATCTGGATGGCGCGCGGATCGGAATGCCAATCCACACCGACATCATTCACGCAATCGTGCAATCTGCTGGCGTACCCGTGCAACTGGGGGGCGGGCTGCGCAGCATCGAAGCTATCGAGCGTGCGCTCGAACTGGGAGTGCAGCGGGTTATCGTGGGTACGGCGGCAGTCAGGGATCCCGACCTGATCGCTTATCTCGTCCAGCAGTTCGGTGATGCGATTGCCGTCGCCATCGATGCGCGCAATGGCATGGCGACGACCGCCGGATGGACGGAGACCGCAACCATCAGCGCCGTAGACCTGCTCGAACGGATGGCGACGCTGGGAGTTCGGCGCATCATCTATACCGACATTTCGCGCGACGGCACCCTCTCCGAACCGAATGTCGCAGCAACCGGCGCCCTCGTGCGCCCCGGTGGTCCTGCGATCATCGCATCGGGCGGGATCAGCGCGATCGATCATCTGCGGCGCCTGGCAGCAGTTGGCGTCGAGGGCGCGATTGTCGGGCGCGCACTCTACACCGGCGATCTGTCGCTGCGCGAAGCGCTTGCAGCGTTGCAATGAGGAGACTGTATGACGAACCCTGGTAAGCCAGGCGGTTCTGCCAGCAAGTATGACGAAGAGCGCCTCCGCGCCGCTGAACAGTCACAATTCGTCTATCTCCAGGGGCAGATCGACGAACTACGGCGCCTGCTGAAAGAGCAGTCGAACAAGTACTCCTGGGCGATGGAGCAGGTCCGGCGCGTCGAAGCGAGTGTCGTCCAGATCGAAGGATTACTCGACCGCCAGCGCCAGGAAATGACACAAACGCTCGATGCTTATCGGCGCGACATTACGGCGCTGCGCAAAGAAGTGGCTGGCGCGATGGTCAAGATTGATGAAGCGCTACGCCCGATGCGCGAGATGCAGACACAGATCCAGCAACTCGGCGAGGCGCGCCGCCAGGACCGCGACGCAGTTGCGTCGGTCTTTGTGCGCCTCGACGATCTGGAGCAGCGCGTCGCCTCCTGGAACGCACAAATCAAAGAAGCTGAGGAACGCCATCGCTCCCTTGCCGCACGTCTCAGCGATTTCACTGCAGCGGACGAAGCACTGCGCGACGAGATACGCCGGCTGAGCGAGGATCTGCAGATCGAAAAGCAGAGCCTGCGTCGTCAGGCTGTCGAGGCGCAGCAACTGGTCGCCGATATCCATCCGACGCTCGAAGCGCATGCCAGTCGCCTCAACCGCCTCGACGAAATCCGCCAGCATATCGACATGTTCGCAGAACATCTGCCGCCACAGATAACCGCGCTGGGTGCACGTATCGACGAGATTGTCGGCGAAATCAAGCGAGTCGAGCGTCTCTCAACTGAACGGTTCCTGATGAACCAGGAACGTGTGGAAGAGATTCGCCAACAACAGGACGAAAAGATCTCATCGATCGAAGAGACCGAAGAGCAACATCTACGACAGTTAAACGCCTGGCTTGATCGCATCGACGCCTGGTTGCGCGAACTGGAACAGCGCCAGACTCGCACTGCCGGTCAACTCGAGCAGGTGCAGCGCGAAAGCCTCGCCTACCTCGTCGACCTGGAGCGTCGCGATGTTCGCCTGATTGAAACGCTGCTGAACGCATTGCGCGCTCAGGCGGAGGAAATTCACGCTGAACAGGTGGAACGCGGGCGGACGCCGCAATAACGACCGGAAATGTTGTCGGAGAAACACATGTTGAAGCGTCGTATCATTCCCTGTCTGGATGTCAAGGCTGGTCGGGTGGTCAAGGGGGTCGCGTTTCTGAACCATCGCGACGCCGGTGATCCGGTCGAGCTCGCAGCAGCCTATGATGCAGGCGGCGCCGATGAACTGGTGTTCTACGACATCACCGCCAGCAGCGACGAACGGGAGATCATGGTCGATGTGGTGGAACGCACTGCAGCGCAGGTGTTCATCCCACTGACGGTTGGCGGCGGGTTGCGCACCGTTGAAGATATGTACCGCATGCTGCGCGCCGGCGCCGATAAGGTGTCGATCAATACTGCAGCGGTGCTCAATCCACAACTGATCGAAGATGGCGCACGGCGTTTCGGCAGCCAGTGCATTGTGCTCTCGGTCGACGCCCGGCGAGTCAGTGCACCAGGCGAACCACCGCGCTGGCAGGTGTTCACTCACACTGGACGGAACCCTCGACCAACCGGTCTCGACGCCATTGACTGGGTGCGGCGCGGCGTTGAGCTGGGAGCAGGCGAAATCGTTATTAACAGTATGGATGCTGATGGAGTGGGCGGCGGATATGACCTTGATCTTCTCCGTGCTATCGCCGATGCGGTCAGTGTGCCGGTCATTGCTTCCGGCGGCGCCGGATCACCAGAACACATGTATGCCGGTCTCGTCGAAGGGCGCGCTGATGCAGTGCTAGCTGCGTCGATCTTCCATTTTGGCGTCTATACGATCCAGGATGTCAAACAGTACCTTGCAGAACGCGGCGTACCGGTGCGGATGCCGGGGAATGCGGAACGTGGAATGTGAAACATGCGAACGTGCGAACGCAGAACACGCGAACGCGGAACGTGGTCACAAGATAATCGCATCATCACGTCATCTTAGCGTGCAACGCGCGTCATCGCATAATCTCATAATCCCAAAACGTGCGAATGTACACAAGGATCGTGTCAATGTCCGACAGCATAACAATCGTTGTGCGCTACTTTGCGGCACACCGTGAGATTACCGGGTGCAGCGATGAGACGCTGACGCTTGCGCCTGGTACGACGGTCCAAGCGCTCTGGGAGATGTTGACCGAACGTTACCCGCGTCTGTCCGGGTACAGCGGACGATTGCTGTTCGCCGTGAACCAGGAGTTTGCTGTGGCAGAACAAGAACTCCACAACGGTGATGAAGTCGCCTTTATTCCACCGGTAAGCGGCGGCGCTCCTCGCGCCTTCGTCGTTACTCCCGCGCCACTCGATCCTACGCCACTGGTTGCCATGGTGCAGGCACGCGATATGGGCGCAATCGTGACATTTGCTGGCGTTGTGCGCGATAACTTCGGCGGGCGCAAGACTGCGTTTCTGGAGTATGAGGCGTACCCAGGCATGGCAGAAGCGGTGCTCGAACAGATCGCGGCTGAGGCGCGTACACGTTGGAATACCGGCAATATTGCGATTCACCATAGGATCGGTCGCCTGGAGATCGGTGAAACAGCAGTGCTGGTGGTCGTTGCTGCACCGCATCGTCGCGAGGCGTTCGAAGCTGCTGAATGGATCATGGATCGTATCAAGGAAGTCGCGCCGATCTGGAAGAAGGAACATTGGGCGGACGGCGCCGCCGAATGGATCGGCGACGAGAAAGAGCGCAAGCAGACACTCCTCTAGCGCTCGATGACGTACACGATATATTCCCCAATGATCTGCTTTGGGAACGTATCGTCCAGGTATGCGCGCACATCCGTAGAAGCCAGCGGTTCTGCGCTCCAGCCGAGATCTCGCCCAATTGGCAGCGTCGCATACCATCGAACTTCGGGCAGTGCCAGGCGCTGAGATTCCGCATCGGGAGCGCGCGGCAGCACAACGTAACGGATGGGCGCCACCTCCAGATAACGGCGGAAGTTTCCTGCGTTGTGCATGATGTTTCTTTGAAAGACCGGATCGTGCTCGAACCAGGTCACGGGCTGGCGGGTGTAGAGCGCAGCATGCCAGTACTGGTCGGTGAGGATAATGCCCGCCGGCGCTTCACGCAAGACCTGCCACACCGGCATGGCGGCAGCAGCGTGGCGCGCCTGCAGCGTTTGATATGCCATACCTGCACCATTCACCACCACAAACAGGGTCATTATTCCTGTCAATAATCCGAACTGGGCGCGGCGTCCCAGCTGCTCGATCCCGGCGGCAGCCAGGATGCACAGTGCGGGCAACGCCGGAATGCACACACGCGGATTATTGCTCGCGCCCGGAAGCGCAGAGTAGACCAGCCGCACAGCTGCGCCGAGTACGACCCAGATAACGAGCGTCATTGTTAGCGCTCCTGCACTCCCGCGCCACGCTGCCAGTGCTGCAGGCGCCCCGATGAAGGTCAATGTCATTGCTGCTAGGGGCAGCGGCAACGTGAACATCTGCTCGAGCATCTGTGGTGCAACCGTCAAAAAGACATCGCTCTGCGGTCCGCCGCCAACCGTCGTCGCGCGCCCGATAACACCATAGATCAGCAAAACCCATGGCGCCAGGCAGATTGCAGGAATACCAAGCGCCAGCGCTGCATGACGCATGGGCAGCGGTTGTTCACTCCGCAAACGCGCCAGCCAGGTTAACCCGGCTGTTCCGAGGTAGAGCGCAACAAGGTCAATCTTGCCATACATTGCCAGTGCACCAAAGAGTGCAGCCAGCCAGGTGCGGCGCTCAAAGAACGCCCATAGCGCTGCCAGCAGAAGGAATGCAGAGAGCGGCTCAACGAACGACAGAGGTCCGTGCTCACGAAAGACAGGAAAAAGCGCAAGGAGCGCTGCTGCATACAATCCCCCGCGTGGTCCGAGGTAGCGCGTTCCCAGGAGGTATGTCAACGTCACAACCGCTCCCGCAGCGATTGGAACGATTAACTGCAGCAAGGTGTAGGAGTTGCTCAATCGCCAGACCCCGCCGAACAGGATCAGATAGAGCGGACCCCACCAGGGATGCAGCGGTCCGCTGCGACCGTGCGCCAGACCTGCCGGCGCCAGCGAGACCGGATCAGGTGCAAAACCGTTGACGCGATCGTAGGGATTTTCGGCGTCGAGAAGAAACTGTGGCACTTCTTGTGTCACGATGCCCCAGTGCAGATTACGCGGACTATCGCCGTACTGAACGCCGGTCAGCAGCTGGAAGAGGGCATACTGGAGCGAAAGTGCGGCGAGCACCGCGATATGCAGAACGGGCGGGCGGGCGGGTCTGGCGATCATCAGCGCAGTGCGAACAGGAGTCGGTGAACAAAGATAATCGAAAACGGCGTCAGGCAGCCTCGATCTTGCTCCGGCTTGTTTGTGGCGCGATAGTGCGTGTCGCCAGCACGTGCTGTGTCTGATCGACCGATGG
>JBEPYG010000256.1:0-6976 GCA_041641515.1 Roseiflexus sp. | reverse complement strand
CATGCACTGGCATTCATCAACACCCTCGACGACCCCGACATGGTCGGGTTGAACCCTGAAGTCGCACATGAAACCATGGCTGGGCTGAACTTCCTGCATGGTGTTGCACAAGCGTGGGATGCAGGCAAACTGTTCCACATTGATCTGAACGACCAGGTAATCGGACGTTACGACCAGGACTTCCGCTTTGGGGCGGTCAATCTGAAAGCGGCGTTCTTTCTGGTCCGCTTCCTCGAGAACGTCGGTTACCAGGGAAGCCGGCATTTCGATGCGCACGCCTATCGCACCGAGGATTACGAAGGAGTCAAGGCATTTGCACGCGGTTGTATGCGCACCTATCTGATCTTGAAGGAGAAGGCGCGCCGTTTCGATGAGGACGCTGAAATTCAGGCGCTCCTGGCTGAAATCACTGCCGACGACAGCTCGATGGCAGCGTTCCAGGGCGCGTACAGTCCAGAAAAAGCTGCTGCCCTCAAAGCGCACTCGTTTGATCGGGTTGCGCTTGGTCGGCGCGGGCTAGCATACGAGCGCCTCGACCAGTTGACAAACGAAGTGTTGCTCGGAGTACGGTAGGAACAGACCACAGGTAACAATTTCTTCATCCTCGAGCGCGCTGATCATCAGCGCGCTTCGGTTTTTTACCCCTTCGCGTGCGCTACGCTCATCCGGTCGCCTGAATAACAATCTTTTCAGAATGATTGACAGTGCGTGTTTCATCCCGTTATAGTGCAACTGTTCCCGGTTACTCAAAAAAAAAGCAGCGATCCCTATATGACGTACTCGACGCTCTGACACCTGAGCGTATGTGCACGTGGCAGAAATACATGTTCGCAATTGCTGCTCTCGTAAAGACGTTAGGAGACGAGCATGGGTGTGCGTTACTGGAAGGTGATGTGGGTTGCGATTGTTGTGCTCCTTGGCGGTTTGTCTGGCGAGGCAGTGATACCGACGGGTCAATCGGTCACTCTGGCGCAGAGCGCCTCCGAGGGACCACAACCAGGCGATGTGTTCCGCGATTATACCTTTCCGCAGCGATTGACCCTCTGTTTTCGACCATCGAATCCCACACAGTGCAACAACGTTCCGGAAGAGCGTTCCGCCGGGTTGACATTCAACCCGACAGGCGCCACGCGAGCTGAACTGGCCGTCGAATACTGGGGCGGTCATATCGGTACACGCCAGCATGTTCGCGTCAATGCGCATAACGAATGGAAACCGCTGCCCTCCATCCAGAATGTCCCCCCCGGCGCTCGCCAGCAATGCTACTTCCGCACCATCCTCGGTCGCACATTGCCACTCGATCTGAGTCAGCTGCGGAACGGAGAAAATCGGTTCCGTTTCAACATTTCGTATAACAACCCGTTCGGGCAGGACACGAATTGTCCAGGATCTTTTGGCTGGGGTATAACCTATATCTACGGCTTCACTGCACGGCTCTACTACACGCCTGGGAGCATCCCTGCTCCGAGTGGCAGCATCATTGCACCCATCGAAAACGCCACGATTCGTGAGATGCCACAGATAACAGTTCAGGCAACACCTCCTACAGGACGGACGATCGCCCGTGTCGATGTGATCGGCGAATATCTCGATTACGATTGGGATGGTAATGGTGTGCTGCGCGAGTGGCAGTATCAACTGGTGCGCACCCAGATGCAACGCCATATCGGCCAGGCAGTGCGTGACGGTAACGTGTACCGTGTGATCTGGAACACGACCTGGATACCAGATCAGATCAATGCCAACGGCGACCCACTGCCGGTCCGCCTGATGGCACGGATCACCGACAGCGACGGGGTTTCAGTTATGACCGCCGCGCGCACGGTCTGGTTCCAGCGAAGCGGTCGTCAGGTGCGGATGTACACCTCCTCGCACGACTATGGCAATCCGCTTCAGCGTGTCTATGGTGTGCCGCAGAACTTCGGTCCACGCAATATGAGTAGCACCACCTCGCCGCTGACGACAACCATCACCCTGTCAGACGATCCAGGTAATGCTGCCTCAGCGCGGATGGTCATCCACACCTGGGCAGGTGATCAGACCAAAGAAGAGCCTCTCGTTCGTGATCGCATCACTATCAACGACATTCCGATCGTCAATGTCAACGCCTCTCCACCGGCAACTGCAACACCGCCGATCGGCGCCGATCATCACTGGAGTTTCGACTGGCGCGATGTGCCGGTCTCAGCATTGATCCAGGGTGATAATATCTTTGGCGTGTGGACGAATCGCCGGGGTCATCATCTCGAAATCAGCTGGCCAGGTCCGGCCTTGATGGTCGAATGGGTCGATGCGCCATATGCGCACGATCAGGTTATTGTTACTCCCGAAGATACGCCGGTTACTATGACACTGACCGGTTCAACGCCATTCCTCAACCCGCTGACGATTGCACCGATCAGCAACCCATCGCGTGGAACGCTCAGCGGATCGGGAACGACGCGCATCTATACCCCACAGGCAAATAGCAACGGTATGGATCGGTTCGACTTTCGCGTTTCCAGCACCGATGGTGAAGATATTGGGACGGTCTATATCGTCGTGACGCCGGTCAACGATGCACCGGTGCTGAACCCGACGCCACGAACGTTCCCTTCCATTCTCGAAGATGTTCCCGACGCCGACAATCCAGGCACAACGGTCAGCGCATTGCTCAGCGGCATGGTGACCGATCCTGACGCCGATGCACTTCCTGCAGGGATGGCACTGACCAGTGCTAGTGGTAATGGTACGTGGCAATACTCACTTAACGGCAGTGAGTGGTTGGATGTCGGAACAGTCACACCCACCAGCACACTCCTGCTCGAACCATCAGCGCGATTGCGGTTCCGTCCGGCATTGAATTTCTTCGGTCAGGCAAACATTACCTATCGCGCATGGGACCGCACCGATGGCTTCGCCAATGGACAGCGTAACGTCAACCCCGGCAACGGCGGCGGAACCAGCGCCTTCAGCAGCGCAACGGCAACGGCAACCATTACGGTGGCACCGGTCAACGATCTGCCAGAACTCACAATTGCCAGCAACGTGACGAGCACCCACGTTCTGGCGCCGTTCAGTGTTGCCGGTTCGTCCTTCGATGTCGAGGACGAGATGTTGACCATGACGATCAATTTTGGTGACGGCGCATCTGCACAGACCACGGCATCCGCTCCAGATCGAGCATTCACGTTCACCCATGCCTATCAACGAAGTGGAACGTACACGGTGACGGTGACTGCGCGCGACTCCGAGAATGCCACTGCCAGCGTCTCGTTCACGGTGCGCGTGGTCAATGATCCGCCAACGGCGGGGTTCGCCGCTGGCAATCCTGCAACTGCGCATATCTTCACGACGTACAATGGCGCTGGTTCGTTCTTCGATACCGAGAACGATAATGTCTCGATACGGATCAATGCCGGCGATGGGACGCCTGAGCAATCACTACCTCCGGCGCCAGACGGTGGATTTACATTTAGCCATCAGTACCGGCGCAGCGGAGTATACACAATCACTCTGACCGTGCGCGATTCGGAGTCAACCACGATTGCCGTCCAAACTGTGAATGTCATCAATGCACCACCGGTGGTTGCCATCAGTGGACCAGGGCAAGCTCGCGTTGATCAGGCATTTACCGGCACAGGATCATTCACAGATATCGAAGAGGTCGCTGCGAGTGCATGGAAAGCAACTGTCGATTATGGCGACGGCAGCGGACCGCAACAATTGACACTCTCAGACGATAAGCGTTTCGTTCTGAACCACACCTACGCTGCAGAAGGAACCTACACCGTCACCGTGCGCGTGACGGACATCGAAGGAGCAGTCGGAACTGCATCGGTGACTGTCCGCGTCTCTCGCTTTTTCTTTACCCATATACCTCTGGTTGTGCGATGATCGATGTCTTGACGGTATGCCATAACACGGTATGATTCTGCGCAGGAGCCTCTCTGATCTGCAAGGAACCTGCCCATGACAGCCTGTCTTCTTGGACTCGACATCGGCACCACCGGCGCGAGAGCGCTGCTCTGCGACGCGAACGGTCAAGTTCTGACGGTTGCAACTGCCGAGTATCCGCTCTCGACCCCCCAACCACTCTGGAGTGAGCAGAACCCTGAAGACTGGTGGCGCGGCGCCTGTGAAGCGTTGCGGTCTGTTGTCGCACAGGCAGGCGTTGCGCCGGAACAGATTGCAGGATTAGGATTGACCGGACAGATGCACGGATCGGTCTTCCTCGACGAACACGATCAGGTCATTCGTCCTGCACTGTTGTGGAATGACCAGCGTACTGCGGCAGAATGCACCGAGATTACGCAACGTGTTGGCGCCGAACGCCTGATTGCAATTGCCGGAAACCCGGCGCTCACCGGGTTCCAGGCGCCCAAGATTCTCTGGCTGCGCAACCACGAGCCGGAACAGTACGCGCGGGTCGCGCAGGTGCTGCTTCCCAAAGACTACATTCGCCGCAGGTTGACCGGTATCAGCGCCACCGATGCCGCCGATGCCGCCGGGACGCTCCTCCTCGATCTGCGTCGCCGCGACTGGAGCGACGATATTCTGACGGCGCTCGACATCCCACGCGCCTGGCTTCCCCGTGTCTTCGAGGGTCCAGACGTGACCGGCGGGTTGACCTCGTCGGTTGCGGCGGAACTCGGTCTACCCGCCGGGTTGCCGGTCATCGCCGGCGGCGGCGACAATGCAGCAGCGGCAGTTGGCGCCGGCATCGTTCAACCAGGCATCGTCAGCAGCAGCATCGGCACCAGTGGTGTCATTTTTGCCCATGCCGACGAGATTGCACTCGATCCGCAAGGACGTTTGCACACCTTCTGCCATAGCGTGCCGGGTCGTTACCATCTCATGGCGGTCACCCTCGCTGCCGGTGGTTCATTCCGCTGGTTCCGCGATACGTTGCGCGCTGTTACCGGTCAAAATCTCAGCTACGATGACCTCACTGCGCTGGCGGCATCGGTTCCGCCTGGCGCCGAAGGGTTAATCTTCCTGCCCTACCTCAGCGGCGAACGCACACCGCACCTCGACCCGCTGGCGCGCGGCGCTTTTATCGGGCTGACGGCGCGCCATACCCTTGCACATATGGCGCGCGCTGTGATGGAAGGGGTTGTCTTCTCATTGCGGGATGGGTTAGAAATTATGCGCAGCCTGGGGATCGTTCCGGGGCAGATCCGCGCTACTGGCGGCGGTGGTAAAAGCTCGCTGTGGCGACAGTTGCAGGCAGATATCTACGGCGTCGAAGTGGCAACCCTTGTCGCTGAAGAGGGACCGGCATATGGCGCTGCATTGCTTGCCGGGGTTGGCGCAGGAGTCTTCCGTGATGTCGACGAGGCGGTTGCCCGCTGTGTGACGCTGACCGCTACAACCACCCCCGATGACCGCGCCGTTGCACGGTACGATGAGGTTTATGCAGTCTACCGCGATATGTACGCAACCTTGCGCACTAGTATGCATCAACTGGCGCATCTTGCAATCAGCGCGTAACTCATGGTGCAGGTGAGCGGTACATCAGCAGAACCACGAACGCGAGCGAGGGTGACAGTCACGCGGGAGTCCACACCCCGACGTGACTGTCATCTCCTTTGAAGGTGAGCCTTGACGACCTTCGACTATGCGAATCAGGCATTGCGCCGCGACATGGCGGCATACGCCCGGGCATTGCGCACTATTGTCGAAGCATTGCCCGAAGCGCGATCATTGTGTGACAAAGTGCTCAAGGAGGTGCGTCTAGTTCAAGCGCTGCTGGCATTCGCGAGCAGCGCGCAGATTGCAACGCTCGCACAGATCGCCTACACCATCAGCAATCTCTGGGCATATCGAGAGCAATCACTGGCGCGCACCCTCGGCTTTGCCGATGAGATCAACGAGGCGCGCACCTACCGAAACGAAGCGCAGCGTGCCATCGCCATGCTGGCGCGCCATGCCTCGAACGACCCACTGGCGCACGAGTTGACCACCTGTTTCAATAATATCATCGCCTATCTGGAAGAGGAAGAACATCTGTTGATCGAATGCGATCAGGCGATACGCCCGCATGCCGAGAATATGGAGATGACCCGCAAGCGGCTGAACCTCCTGATTGCCGCAATCGACGCGCGCCTGCCCGCAACGCCGGAAACCGCCGCCACCCTCGCGTCGTACAGCGAAGCCTCGCGCCTGCTGCACGACTGGGAGAGCGGCGTCCCCCTCGATGAACGCGGCATTGTCATTCTGGAAACCTGCCTCGACCTGCTCGAGCGCGCCAGCCTGGTCTTCCCCTCAGCGGCGCTGAACCCTGCCAGAAAGAGTTAGGGATTCGGGGTTATCGGAACCTGTCGGGCAACTGCTGGCGATACAGAGAGCAGCGATGCGCTGACCCATCCCGTCGCCGCCGGCGCTCGCACACGATACCAGCGCTGATCTGCGCTACGCTCGATGATGATGACGGCATCCTGCGCATTCATCTGCCCCACAATACTGCCCGCACCCGGCGCACTCCGGATAGGACCGGCACGCCGTGCAGATACAGTCGGCTCCGGAGTGCGCCTGAGGGAGCGCGTCTGCATAGGGGACGTGATCGTCACCCTGCTGTTGAGTTGACTGACTTCAATGAGGACGGTGGTGGAAAACGTATTCGATGGCTGCTGGCGAACGTTGCCTGCAGCGATCACCTGCACACGGCGCAGCATCCCATCCCCGCATAGCCAGAGTTGCACAACGCCCCGCTGAATGTTGAGATCGAGCGGAGTGTTCGTATTCGTCGCTCGTGGCGGCACAAGCGGTCGTCCGAGCGCTCCCAGCGCCGCCAGCGTCACATCCGCGCCAGACTGGTACGCCGTACAACGCCGACCTTCGATGGTCTCGACACGGCCGCGTGTCATCTCTGCAAGCGGAAGCACATTACCCAAGCGACGCAACAAATCCTCGAGACGATAGGGAGGCGATAAAAACGATGGCGCATCGGCGCCGATCGTGTACCAGACCGGCTCAGTGACGCCATGGATTGGCA
>JBEPYG010000255.1:0-7002 GCA_041641515.1 Roseiflexus sp. | reverse complement strand
GCGTGATGCCGTCAATGCTGCGCTGCAGGCTGCGTGATGGTATAATAACCGGACGTGTATCGACCAGGGATGGGGTGCGTTGCACGCGCGAAGCCGACCAGAGATCGCCGGGCGTCGCGCGACGCACGATGTTCTCACCAGTGAAAGAGGACCCGCCATGGCGCGGGAGCATGACATCGAGCGCGTGGTCGCCGATAATCGCAAGGCGCGCCACGATTATTTCATCGAGGAAACATACGAAGCCGGGATTGTGCTGACCGGCAGTGAGATCAAGTCGATCCGCGCTGGTCAGGTGAATCTGCGCGGCGGATATGTGCGCATTGTCAACGGCGAGGCGTGGTTGTACGACGTACACATTGCGCCTTACGAGCAATCTGGAACGTATTTCAACCACCAGCCAGATCGTCCGCGCAAGTTGCTGCTCCACCGACGTGAGATTTCCCGCATCGCCGGGCAGGTCGAGCGGCAGGGATACACGCTCGTACCGCTCCGTCTGTATCTGCGAGGACGGCGTGCGAAAGTCGAGATCGGGCTGGCGCGCGGGAAGAAACTGTACGACAAGCGCGACGACATAGCGCGACGTGAGGCGCGCCGTGATATCGATCGCGCACTCAAGGAACGAACGCGCCGCTGAACGATGATGCGTCAGGATGTATGTTCGGGATCCTTCTGACTCTGTCGCCCAGACGGATCGAATGATGGATCCTGGAAGCAGTACCCGATGCCACGCACGGTACGGATCAACATTGGATTGGCGGGATCGGGCTCGAGTTTTTCGCGCAACCAGCGCACGTGGACATCAATCGTCCGGTTCGAGCCGAGGAAATCGCTGCCCCACACGCGCTCCAGCAGCAGATCGCGTGATAATGCCACCCCTGCATTGTGCATCAGACAGGCAAGCAGGTCGAATTCCTTATGCGAGAGTTCGATCTCACGCTCCTGATACCAGACGCGCCGACTGTTGCGATCAAGTTGCACCGGACCGACGCTCAGCACACTGGTCGCGGGCGCCTGTCGCTGACGCTCGTTCCAGCGCAGGATCGCCCGCACACGCGCCAGCAGTTCGCCCATACTGAAGGGCTTGACTACATAGTCGATGGCGCCGAGTTCCAGCCCGGCAATGCGATGCGCTTCGTCATGCAGGGCCGTCAGCAGAACAATTGGAACAGCGGTTTCTTTCGCCACTGCCCGACAGATGGAAAATCCATCGAGCCCCGGCAGCATCACGTCGAGAATGATGAGGTCTGGACGCACACGGCGCGCCATCTCCAATCCGGTCAGCCCGTCGGCGGCAGTCGTCACCTGAAAGCCGGCCCGTTCGAAATTGTAGGATAGCGTCTCAAGTAGAACGCTATCATCTTCGACCAGGAGTATTGTTGTCATGCTTCTACTCTAGCGAATAAGCATTAACGTTCTGTTATGTCAAAGTTAAGCTCATGCAGAGTTTTACGAATCCCCATAATGATCACATCTTCGCAACATACCTGATGCAATATTGCTTACAACCGCATCCGGGCTATTGTCTATAATCGACAGCAGCAATGACGAGACACGGTTTGTCGAAAGAGGCTGTTATATGGCTCAGATACCTTCCACCCTGCAGCGCGCGGTTCGTGGTGATAAAAACCCGCTCGATGCGATCGAACAGAGTCTGCGCAATGCTATTTATGGTCAGGATCGCGCAATTGAGGCGATCGTTCGGGTGCTCAATCGGGCGCGTTTCGGTTTTGCAGCTGGCAACTCGCGCCGACCGCGCGCCACGTTGCTCTTTCTCGGTCCCACCGGCGTCGGCAAGACCGAGACCGCACGGCGACTGGCGCAGTTGTTGCGGCCCGACGGCGAAGCATTTCTCAAGATCGACTGTTCGCTCTTCTCGCAGGGGCATGAGGTATCGGCGCTGGTCGGCGCGCCGCCGTCGTATGTCGGGCGTGATCAGAAACCGTTGTTGAACCCCGATATTATCGAACAGGAAAATAGTGTGGTCTTGTTCGATGAGATCGAAAAAGGTCAACCGGAACTGTGGAACCTGCTGCTGCAGATTATGGAAGATGGCGAAATCCTGCTGTTGAACGGCGGACGACGTGTGTCGTTCACCAACAGTATAGTGATTCTGACCACGAACGTCGGTGCGAAGGAGATGGTCGACTTTCTCGATCAACGCACCATTGGCTTTCGCACGTCGCGGCAGGACGTGGAGGCGACCGGACGGCAGATCTATCAGATCGGGTTTGAGGCGCTGCAAAAAGTCTTTCAGCCAGAGTGGATCAATCGCATCGATGAGATTGTTGCGTTCCGTCCGCTGTCGAGCGAGATATTGCGGCAGGTGCTCGACCGGATGGTGAAGGAAGCGAATGAGCAGTACCGCCGCCATGGCGTCCACGTCACATTGACCGAGGAAGCGCGCGAGTATGTGTTGCGCAAGGGGTTCGAGCCGCGCTTTGGCGCTCGTCCGCTACGCCAGCAACTGCTCAAACTGATTGAGGCGCCGCTCGCCGATCTGATGGCGTCCGGTGGCATTCCGGCAGGCAGCCGGGTGATCGTCGTCGCCACCGGAGTGGATCGCCATGGCGAAGCGCTGGAGTTCTACTACGAACCGGCGCCGGAATTGCTCCTGCAGGCGCAGGAACTGCGCGCCGCAGAGGTGGGACGTTCGACGAGCGACGGACCGCAGCAACCGAGCGTTGGTCTGACGACTGACCGCGGGCACACTATGGAGTACTCCGCCGGCCCGTTCGGCGCACGCGGACCGCGCGCCACTCCCCGTCGCAACGACGACCGGCATTGAGATCTCCTCAACTCTGGCGCACGACGGACAGATGAGGATGGCAGGTGGATGTCCACAGGTTCTGAGGTGTGAAACCGTTCACCGGTTCGCATCTTCGGACACGGATCATTGCGGTCGAGTCGATGACTCGACGATCTGCCCGTCGCGCATCTGGTAGACGATGTCGGCAAAATCGAAGATCGCCCGGTCATGAGTCGCCATAATCAGGGTTACGCCCTCGGTGCGCACAATATTGCGCAGTAGCGTCAGAAGATTCCGCCCGGTCGTCGAGTCGAGTTCGCCGGTTGGCTCGTCTGCGAGCAGGAGCCGCGGACGCGACACGAGCGCACGGGCAATGGCGACCCGCTGCTGTTGCCCGCCTGACATTTCGGCAGGGCGGTGCGTTGCCCACCGTTCGAGACCGACCAGCGCCAGCGCCGCTTCGGCGCGTTGCTGTCGCTCGCGACCGGAACGAACCCCCGCGATCCGCAGTGGCATCTCGACATTTTCCCACGCCGATAGAATGGGCAATAGCGCAAATGACTGAAAGATAAAGCCGATCTTCTCGCGGCGCAGAAGCGTCAGCTCTTCCTGGTTCAGTCCGTTCAATGCCTGCCCGAAGAGTGCTACTTCTCCTTCGGTTGGCTGGTCGAGCCCGCCGATCATGTTGAGGAGCGTCGTTTTGCCAGAGCCGGAACGCCCCATAAGCGCTACAAACGAGCCTTCCTCGACAGTCAGACTCACGCTGCTCAGGGCAAGCACCCGTTCATTATTGACCGTATAGGCGCGTGTAACGTTGGCGACACGCACAGCAGGGATGGCAGAAGCGATTGACATAGCAGTATCAGGCGGTCACGACCGCCGGCGTTGCAGGAGGTTCATCCACTTTCTGATGCCGCGCGGTTTTTCCGGCGGCGGCTCGTCCGGTTCGGTCAGGCGTTTGACCGGCGACGGTGACGTGGCAACCGGTCGCAGCACCAGACCTTCCGGTGTTTCTTCCATGCGAATGCGATCACCGATATTGTAGCGCTCGCGGATTTCTTTCGGGATTTGCAATCGACCCGCGGAGTCGAGCATGACCAGTTCCTCGAAAACGTGTTCACGCTTTGTGCGATCACCGTTGACCGGATCGACTACGTCCGACTCCACACGTCGGGTCTCACTGCTGGTCTTCCCGTCCCGGATCGCAACGACCCGGTCTACGAAGCGCGCAATCTGTGGATCGTGTGAGACAATCACGACCGTCAGACCGTAGGTGCGGTTCAGGTCGTGAAAGATCTCGAAGATAGTTTCAGCGGTATGGGAGTCGAGTTCGCCGGTTGGCTCATCGCCGAGAAGGAGCGCCGGATGGTTGGCGAGCGCGATGGCGATGGCAACCCGCTGCTGTTCACCGCCGGAGAGCTGCGCCAGACGGTGGTAGCGCCGGTGGGAAAGACCAACAGCATCGATCAACTCTCCTGCCCACTCGCGACGTTCACGCGCACCGACGCCCGCCATGATCATTGGCAACTCGACGTTCTGCTCGACGTTCAGGTAGGGAATGAGGTTGCGCGCCTTCTGCTGCCATACGAAGCCGACATACTGACGCCGATAGTGATCGAGTTGTGCGTCGCTGAGCTTCAACAGGTCATTGCCGGCAACAATGACCTTCCCGGCAGACGGTCGATCCAGCCCGCCAAGCACGTTGAGCAGGGTCGTCTTGCCGCTGCCGCTCGCGCCGACCAGCGCCATGACCTCGCCGGGTTGCACTATCAGGTCAAGACCCTGAAGCGCAACAATTTCGATCTCGTCGAGTTTGTAGATCTTGACCAGGTTTTCACAGAGGATCAGCGGTTCACTCATATAGTCGCACCGAAAGCCGGTGGTCCGGCGTCATATAGCTTCTCCCAGTTTGACCGCCTGGAACAGGCGCATCCGCCGCAGCAGGGTCATGGTGATCAGCACTGCTGCAATCAGCATTGCGCCAAAGACGATGTAGATGATCGTGATCTGCTCCCAAGCAATCTGCACGATGAATGGCGGTATCTGCGCATTGCCGCGCCGAACCTGGAGAAACGGAATGAACAACTGACTGGCAGTCACGCCTATCAGGGTGCCGCCGATCATGCCCGCGCCGATGATCAGCGCCTGTTCCCACGCCAGCAACGCACCGAGTTGCCGGGTCGAAAGCCCGATGGCGCGCAGCATGCCCAGTTCCACGAACCGACGCTGGAATGAGAGCGCAGAATAAAAGAGAAAGCCGAGCACTGTCAGAAATGCCGAGGCGATGAACCCTACCGACAGTAACCCGTAGAACCCCTGTCGTTCCGGGCGCGCGTGCTCGGCAATGATCGTCGCCGGTGCAAAGCCGCGTTCGAAGGTGCGCAGCCCCAGTTCACGAAGCCCTTCATCGAGGGCACGGCGATCGGCGTCCGGCGCCAGCCGCAACCAGACATCGTAAGGGTACTGACCACCCTGGGTGTCGAAGGCATAGTCGAGATTGCCGATCAGGAAGGGACCATCACCCGGATACATTGTCGGGAAAAGGTTGACATACCCCGCCACGATGACCGGCACACGCACCCTTCTATCGAGATCATTCATCACCACCTCGAAGCGATCGCCAGGGCGCAGACGATGTTGTGCTGCAAATGAGCTGTTCACCAGCACAGCAGACGGGTCATCCGCCAGCCGGTTCATCAGAGCGCCAAGCGACTCACCGGCATAGTCATCGCGCCAGTGAATGACACTCGTTAGATCGACCCGATCGACGCCGATGAAACGGGCAGGGATAGCACGATTGGCAAGATTGATCTCGACCTGGCTCACCGAGACGCGCGTTGCTGCTTCGACGCCGGGGAGGGTCAGGTAATCGGTGATCGGCAGGAACATAAAGCGCGCTTCTCTCATCCCGTCGGACGGTTGCGGTTGTTGCGGCTGCATACCAGCCATCGGGCCGGAGAAGCCGCCGCTCTGCCCCAGATCGTAGAGACGGATATCGCTGCCGTGTTCATAGTACACCTGGTCGAGCAGATGGCGATCGAGGGTTTGCGCCATCGACGCGGTGAATGTCGCCAGGCTGAGCGTGAGGGTCAGTAAGAGCACCGGACCAGTGTAGGCGCCTGGTGTCCGCGCCAGATAGCGCAGCGCCGTCACCACCGCCACACCGCTCACATGCCGCGCCAGCCATTCCAGCGCGCTCATCGCCAGCGGGAAGAGACGGGTTGCTACCAGCGCCAGGGTGAAAATGTAGAGGGTTGGCGCAAGCAGCAAGAGCGGATTGCCGAACGGATCATCGGCGGCGCCGAGGAATGCGACAGTGCCACGCTGTTCCAGGAGGGTATAGCTATAGTAGACTGGCAGCAACAGCAGCACATCGAGATACATCCGTTGCCAGAACGGTTTGCGGGTCGCGCGCGCGCGTTCGCTCTTGAATGACACGATAGTGTATCGCGCAACCCCCAATGCAGGCACGAGACTGGCTGCAACCATGAGCGCCAGCATCTGCCAGGCGCGTTGCCAGGCGTCAGGGGTCAGTTCGATCGGCAGCCATTCGCCTGGCTGCACCTCGAGGAACGAGCGCGTCCAGGTCATCAGCAACCCGGCGCCCTGTCCCAGCCCGACGCCTAATGCCAGCGCGACGATGCCGAGCAGCACACCCTCGATTAGGTAGATGCCGAGCACCTGCCAGCGCGAAGCGCCACGGCTGCGCAGCACGGCGATTTCGTTGCTCTGGCGCTGCACCACCAGCCCCGCGACCAGCAGAATGAAATAGGCGATCAGTCCGAGCACCGGAACGCTGAAAATGGTGAGGATGAGGGTCAATCGTTGCACCTGGCGTTGATGCTCTGCCAGCGCCTGCGCCGGTGAGATGTCGATACGCGATCCCGGCAGAATGGTGGTGATATCGGTGGCAACACGGCTGATCCGCGCGCGCACATCGGCGACATCCGAAGAACGCACACCGCTTCCATCTGCTATCGCGTACCATGTCGCCACATAGATCGATTGCGGGTTAATGGCGGTCAGGCGTTCACGAAAACTCTCTTCCGCCACGAAAAGCGTGTCGTAGAGGGTTATCGGGTCATAGAACCAGTAGTCGCTGCGGGGGTCACGCACCCGCCAGACACCTGCGATGCGAATGGGATAGCTTTGCTCGACGCGCTGTTCCTGTGGACCGAGAATGAGATACTCCTCACCGACCTGAAAGCCAAGCCGCCCTGACAGGTCTTCCGAGATGAGCACGTCGATCGGCCCAT
>JBEPYG010000254.1:0-7006 GCA_041641515.1 Roseiflexus sp. | reverse complement strand
AGGCGCTCGATCTGCGCCTGGCGTACTGCCGTATTGTCCACTTCCAGAATCTCGATCGGCGCCTCGTAAGGCAGGCGATATTTGTTGACTCCAACGATCGTCTCGCGTCCGGAGTCGATATGCGCCTGACGGCGCGCTGCCGCTTCTTCGATGCGCAGTTTCGGCACCCCGGCTTCGATCGCCTTCGCCATACCGCCCAATTCCTCGACTTCCTGGATGTGCGCCCAGGCGCGCCGTGCCAGTGTATCGGTCAACCACTCGAGATAGTACGCACCGCCCCACGGATCGACGATCTTGCAGATACCGGTCTCTTCCTGGAGATACAACTGCGTATTGCGCGCAATCCGCGCCGAGAAATCGGTCGGCAGCGCAATCGCTTCATCGAGTGAATTGGTGTGGAGCGACTGGGTATGCCCCAGTGCGGCAGCCATCGCCTCGATACAGGTGCGCGCCACATTGTTGAACGGGTCCTGCTCGGTCAAGCTCCATCCCGAGGTCTGACAATGGGTGCGCAACGCCATCGAACGCGCGTCTTTGGGGTCGAACTGCTTGATAATCTTCGCCCACAGCAGGCGTCCCGCGCGCATTTTGGCGATCTCCATGAAATAGTTCATGCCGATCGCCCAGAAGAACGAAAGACGTGGCGCGAATGCATCGATGGACAACCCGGCCTTCAACCCGGCGCGCACATACTCCAGACCGTCCGCCAGGGTATACCCCAGCTCCAGGTCGGCGGTTGCACCGGCTTCCTGCATATGGTAGCCGGAAATACTGATGCTGTTGAATTTCGGCATATACTTCGCCGTGTAGGCGAAAATATCGGCAATGATGCGCATTGATGGTTCAGGCGGATAAATATAGGTATTGCGCACCATGTACTCTTTGAGAATGTCATTCTGGATCGTGCCGGTCAGCTGATCCTGGCGCACCCCCTGCTCCTCGGCAGCGACGATGTAGAACGCCATGACCGGAATGACGGCGCCGTTCATCGTCATCGACACCGACATCTGGTCGAGCGGGATGCCGTCGAACAGAATTTTCATATCGAGGATCGAGTCGATCGCCACCCCCGCCTTGCCCACATCGCCGACCACGCGCGGATGGTCAGAGTCGTACCCGCGGTGGGTCGCCAGGTCAAACGCAACCGACAACCCTTTCTGTCCGGCCGCCAGGTTGCGCCGGTAGAACGCATTACTCGCTTCTGCCGTCGAAAACCCGGCATACTGGCGGATCGTCCAGGGCTGGGTCACATACATGGTCGGATAGGGACCACGCAGGTAGGGCGGGATGCCGGCGGTAAACCGCACGTGTTCCAGCCCGGCGCTATCCTCTGCGGTGTACAGCGGGCGCACATTGATCTGCTCCATCGTGCGCCAGAGTAGTTCATCGAGCGGTTTCCCCGCTTCACGTTCAGCGCGCTCACGCCACTGCGCAATCTCGGGAGCAGCGGCGCCATCACGATAGGGAAGCGTCGTAAAATCCGGGGTTTTCACGCGACAACTCCTTTCAACTGTTGCAACCGCACCAGGGTCTCGTAACAATTCGCCCGCATGTGAATAAACTCATCGACCCCGGCCGCCCGATGGGCTTCAACCTGATCGGCAGGGTAGCCTGCCAGTACAACGGTGATATCTGGACGACTTGATTTTATCAGATGAACCAGTGGCGGCACAATCTCCGGGTAGGTTTCATCGGTCGAGCAGATCGTTACAATATCCGCCCCCGACGCCAGCGCCGCCTGTGCTGCTTCTTCGACGGTGGCGAAGCCGTCGTTGCCGATCACCTCGAAGCCGCCTGCCTCGAAAAAGCCGGTCGAAAAGTCGGCGCGCGCCTTATGCTGCGGAATCGGTCCCATATTGGCGAGGAAGACTTTGGGACGAGCGCCGGTGCGCGCCGCATATGCCTCGGCTGTCATGCGTAGCGCTTCGAACTGCTCTGCTGCACGGTGCGCAGGCACAAGCTCGACGGTCGGAGCAGCATCGCCGCCTGCCAGCACTGCTGCGAGTTCGCCGATCGTCGCGCCCGCGTCGGCTGCCGCGAGCGCCAGTTCAATCAGGCGATCCGGCGTTGCGACACCCAGCGCATCGAGCGCATCCTGGCAGGTTTGCGCGTCTCGCGTGCGACGCACACGCTGTACAGCGGCGGATCGTTCGGCATGCACGGCGGCGTGGTCGACCTGCCGTACCGTCAGCGGTTTTTCTTTGAGATTCGGGTACATGTTCACGCCGATGATGACATCGCGGCGCTGCGCAATGGCAGCGAAGCGCTCGGAGCGGGTTGCAGCAATTGCAGACTGCGGAAAACCGGCGCGCAACGCTGCAGCCATGCCGCCCTGACGTTCAATCTCCTGAAACAGTTCCCACGCCTTCTGCGCCACCTGATCGGTCAGCGACTCGATCGCCCACGAACCGCCAGGCGGATCGATCAAGCGGAAGAAGTTGCACTCTTCCTGGAGAATGATCTGCACATTGCGCGCGATGCGGCGCGAAAACTCGTCGGGCAGACCAAGCGCCTCATCGAAATGGCTGACGTGCAAGCTATCGACCCCGCCCATCACCCCGGCCATTGCCTCGGCAGTCGCGCGCAGCATGTTATTGTACGCATCGAAACGCGCTTTTGTCCAGGCGGACGTGCGCCCGTGGATGCGCATCTTTTGCGCCTCTTCACTGCCGCCAAACGCCTCGACGACACGCGCCCACAGCAGACGTGCGGCGCGCAGCCGGGCAATTTCCATGAAGAACTGCGACCCGATCGAGAAGGCGAACTGCATGCGTGGCGCAACGATATCGACATCGAGCCCACGTTCCTGCAGCGCGCGCAGGTACGCCACTCCGGTTGCCAGCGCGCATGCCAGGTCCTGCACAACATTCGCGCCGCCATTGTGGTATCCGTGGGTCGCTACAGCAATCGTCCGCAGACGGGGTGCATGGGTGTGCGCCCATGCCGTCCAGCGCGCCATGAGATCGTAGCAGCGCTCCAGCGACAACGGCAGCGCCCCCATGGTCGCCAGCGCACCGAGCGGATCGGCGCCGATGCACCCCTGAAGTTGATCGTGTGCAATGCCAGATCGCCCGGCAGCCGTCAGGATCAATGCTGCGACCGGCAGCGCATCGGCGCCGGCAATAACGAGTAACGGTGCGCGGTCGAGCGCCAGACCCTCGAACAGCGTGGTCAGGTCATCGACGCTGGCGAGCGACACACCCCCGGCGCCGACCATGTCCGTCGGCGCGGCATCCGGGTCGATCCCCTGGAGCGTCGCTCGGTCAAGCGGCAGGTTGAGCGCGGTCAACCCGCGCGGCATATCCGCGCTCGCCGCCTGATTGACCTCGCGCGGCGTGGGGTATGGCAATTCCTGACACACATCCCAGCGCCCGATGACATATCCAAGCGCACGAGTGCTGCGCACAAATGGCGCAAAGCCGGGGAGTGAGTTGACATGCGGCAGATCCGCGATGTCTTCGGCGTTGTAGATCGGCTGAAGACTGATCTGCTCATAGGTTCTGGTAATCAGTCGCTTCTCGAAAGGCGCGCCTTTGAGCGTCTTCTCCGCTGCTGCGCGCCACTGTTCGTAGGTGGCGGGAGGAAACATATCGAAGAGAGGTTGTGCTGCTGTATCGCCAGCCGTGGTGGTCTGCGCCTCATCGCTCATAGCAGTGCTCCTCGCCCACAGTCTGAGGTGAACATAGCCGATACGCTTCTGCTGATTTCATCACGACAGTGTGCGGCGATGCTGTACAGGCGTCTGATGAAATACAGGGTAATAGTAGTATATCAGTTAAGAATGCGCGTTTGGTTACTATCTTTGCAAAATGTATGACGGTTTTATTCCTGTTTTGCTTGTATGAAGCCATAAGTGTGGAGCAGATGTAAAAATCTCAGTTCCTCCACGTATGTTACAGTCTGACAACCGGCGGGTGAGGCGCCTGTGCGCGCGGCGACGGGGTGGTTCTGGGTTCGCGCGTGGTCGCTGCTGGCAACGAATGGGGAACGAAGAAACGAATGCGGTTTCGCTTGCGTCAGCTCGGCTGTGAGTTCGCATATGCGTAACCGTGCTGTTTGGCGAATGCGTTGATATGCCTGTGCCGGTTCTGCCGCGCGTGAAGATGCGGCGTCAGCAGTGGATCTACAATCGTCCAGCGCCACGCGCACCGGTTCGCGTTTCTCGCTCATTGGAATGTTGGCATCGAGCTTGGTGTCCACAAGCACCTCGCGTTGTGCGTGGTGCAACTGTTCATGATCAGGGGTTCGGGGGAAGCTCCCGAGATCAAGAATCGGCGGCGGTATGGTTTTCGCAGGCGCCATGAGACGTTGCCCCGCCGACGCAAACACGCCATAGTTTACGATACGTCTGAACACGTACCTCGCATCCATTTGCAATTTCTCATCCGATCTGCTATAATCATCACCGTTGATGCGGGAGTGGCTCAGCTGGTAGAGCGATACCTTGCCAAGGTATAGGTCGCGGGTTCGAATCCCGTCTCCCGCTCCATAACGCCGCTCGTTTGGGCGGCGTTTCCGTTTCTGAACCTCTGAACGATGAGCGATCTGACCCACCTCGACGAATCTGGCAGAGCGCGCATGGTCGATGTTGGCGCGAAGGACGAGACGCTGCGCGAGGCGGTTGCGCGGGGCGAGGTGCGGATGCGTCCCGAAACGTTGCAGCGCCTGGCAGCCGGTGATATGCCCAAAGGCGATGCGCTTGCTGCAGCGCGGATCGCCGGCATCATGGCCGCCAAACGCGCTCCTGACCTGATCCCCCTCTGCCATCCGCTGTTGCTGACGCATGTGGCAGTGGATGTGCGTCTCGATGCCGCCACCTCAACGGTGCAGATCGAAGCGACGGTGCGCACGATCGGCAAAACCGGCGTTGAGATGGAGGCATTAACAGCAGTAAGTGTCGCGGCGTTGACCGTCTATGATATGTGCAAATCTATCGATCGCGACATGCAGATCGGTGCGATACGCCTGGTGCGCAAGAGTGGCGGTCGAAGTGGTGATCTTGTCCGTGACTGAGCCGGGACATATTTCTGAGCAGGCTGACTCAGTGCAGCAGATACCCGCCATCCACCGGCAACGTCACGCCGGTTACATACCCGGCCTGCGCCAGATACAGGACGGCGCCCGCAATGTCGTCAGGGCTGCCGATGCGCCGCAGCAATGTGGAGCGCGCAACCTGTTCGTGCCGTTCAGCGCTCCAGTCGTCGGGGAGTAACACCGGACCGGGTGCAATAGCGTTGACGCGCACCTCAGGCGCCAGATCCTTTGCCAGTGCTCTGGTCAGGGTAACGACGCCCCCCTTGCTGATCAGGTATGGCGTGTGGTTTTGCCAGGGTCGGTCAACCCCCACATCAGCAATGTTGATGATCGCGCCACGTGCTGCCCGCAGCGCGGCGGCGGACCGCTGCGCGACGAAGAACATGCTGCGCAGGTTGGTATTCAGCAACTCGTCCCATTGCGCTTCGGTCACGCTCCCGACCGGAGTCGCTCCCCAGATGCCGGCATTGTTGACCAGGAGATCAAGACCGCCCCACTGCTCCAGGGTCTCGTCCACCACGCGCTCACAGTCGGCGGTACGGCTCAAATCACCGCAGATGGCAATGCAGGCGGCGCCCATGGCGCGCAGTTCTGCCAGAACTTCCTCTGCTGCTCCCGCTGAAGCGTGGTAATGAATGGCAACCCGCATTCCGGCGCGACCAAGCGCTAGTGCAATCGCTCGTCCCAACCGCCGCGCCCCGCCGGTGACCAGCGCCGCTTTGCCGTGAAGGTTCATAGTGCGCCTCTTGATACTAAGGTCACAGGAAGTGACGAAATGTCCGGTCATCATCCCCGGGTGCGTGCAGCGGCAACGAACCGTCGCACCCGTTCGACATCCACCGGGTTTTCGATCCGTCCATCCTGTTTGATGCTCGATCCGACGATCACTCCATCTGCCGCGTCCATAAAGGCAGCTACGTTACGCTCATCGGCGCCGCTGCCGATCAAAAGCGGTCGGTCGCCGCACAACGCCTTTGCCTGCTGCACCTTCTCAATGTCGGGCGCATCGCCGGTCATGCGCCCAGAGACGATCAGCGCATCCGCACCGAAGAAGCGCGTCCATTCGATATGGGTCGCCAGATCGATGCCGGGGAAACGCACCGAATGTTTTTTATCGACATCGGCGAAGATTTTGATATGTTCGGCATGCAGTTCCTTGCGTCGACGCATCAGGTCGGCGGCGCACCCCTCATCCCATGCGCCCGCGTCCCACACGCCGGCGCCGGTAAACATACAGACGCGGATGAAACTGGCGTCTGCCGCCAGCGCGATTCCCAGCAGCGCGACACCGCCGTTGTGCACCAGATTGATCCCCAGCGGCAGGTCGATTGCCCGTCGGACGGCATGCGCTGCGACGGCGTGAGTGGCGATACTCTCCGGTGGCACGTTCGGACCGGCGCGGAACGGAATGTCCCACATGTTCTCGACGATCACGCCATCGACGCCGCCTTCGGCGAGGGCGTGTGCATCGTAGAGCGCCTGATCAATGATCGTCTGCATACCGTAGCCGGTGTATCCTGGTGCGCCTGGCAGGGGCCAGAGGTGTACCATCCCGATGATGGGCTTTCGAGTGCGAAAGATGGCGCTCAGATCACCGATCTGTAGCGCATCGAGACGCTGTTTCCAGGGAGGAGACATGCGGTATGTCGGCTTTGGTAAACGATTTTTGACGAATGTCAGAATGATAGCAGGGGGGAAAGAGGATGTCAATTGGTAGGGAGAAGTAACCCTGGCTGGCGGTTGCCCTCTGTATCCCTCCGCGTGCGGAGAGGTACAGAGGGCGAATATCGGCTCTGCGAACGGCGGACGTGTCCCGGTTGGGGCACGGCGCGCGGTGCTGTGTGGGGCGGGTGCGCGGCGGTCCGATGTTCGTTGCGCGGGGCGGGTGCGCGGTGCTGTGTGGGGCGGGCGCGCGGTGCCACTACGTTCGTTCCCTAGGAACGGCCCGATGTTCGTTGCGTGGGGCGGGTGC
>JBEPYG010000253.1:0-7025 GCA_041641515.1 Roseiflexus sp. | reverse complement strand
GCCCAGCGGAATAATGCGGGGCCAGGCGATCGAGAAGCGGTACGCCTGCAAGCCGAGTGATGTCATCAGTGCGATGTCGTCACGCCAGCGGTGGTAATGGTCACACGCCGGGTCGCCGGTGTCACCGTTGAGCACCCGACCTGGTGTTGCGCAGAAGCGGTCCCAGATCGACTCACCGCGTCCATCTTCGCGGGTTGCGCCTTCGATTTGAAAGGCAGCAGTCGACGCGCCCCAGAGAAAACCGTCGGGAAAGGGTCGTGTTGTCATGAGAGACAGTCCTTTGCACGTCTGATGCGAATATCGCCTCGCCCCGTTATCCCCCGCAAGCAGGGGAGATAGGGGAGCTATCGAATGTCGGCTATCGAATATTGGCTATTCTGAAATCTCCACGGTGTGCGCGTACCGACCACTGCGCCACACGAACGATAACTGCAGCAGTGTGCGAGATCGCTCATTTGCAGATGAACGAAACACAACCTGCTTGCGAAGAAGCTCGCGACCATGGATAAACCGATGCCGAACATAATTGACCTCCGCGCCACGGCTGCAGTGCGTACTGCATCTTCGCGTGAACCTAAAACTATCCTTCCGATACGCGCCGCTCAGGATGCAGCTTTTCGGCGCTCTGAGTCGAGCCACTGCTGCAATGCCTCTTGCGGTGAAGCGGCAACCTCCAGCGTTCGCAGATCAACGCCGGCGTCAGTGAGGGTCATAGCAACCTGGGGTGATATGCCGGTCAGGATAACCTCGCAGCCGAGCAACTGTAATGCGCGTACTGTCTGGGTAAGGGCGCTGGCAACGATAGTATCAACGGTTGGCACGCCGGCAATATCGATAATCACCAGGTTCACCCGTTGCTCGTGTACGGTTGTCAGAAGCCGGCTGGTGATCCGCTCAGCCCGCTGACCGTCGATGCTGCCGACCAGTGGCGCCAGCACCACCCCGCTGGCAATCCGTACTGCCGGGATCTCCAGCTGCCCGATCAACGCGATCAACTCCTGCTGGCGCTGATTCTGTTCCTGGAGTTCGGACCGCTGACGTTCGATATCCTGAGCGCGCGACTCGGCTTCGGCGCGGGCAGATTCAGCTTGTGCGGCATTGCGTTCGGCTTCGACCCGCGCAGAATCGAGCGCCAGGCGAGTGGCAGCGAGCACCGTGATCTGCACAGCGTAGCTGGCAAGGATGGCAGGATCGACATAGACGCTATCAAGGAGATTGTTATCGAACAGATCGCGTCCGAGGAGCACGATCATCGTACCGACGCCAATGCCGACAAGCCATCGCACGCTGGTCAATGCAAGCGCGAAGGACAGCGGCGTGAAAAGCACAATCATCTGTTCATCAAGAGATAACGAAGCAGCGACCAGGAGCGCCAGACCGACCGCGGCGATGATCCTGGCCACCTCCCATCCGCGCCAGTAGAGCCACGCAGTGACGCCGAAGATGAGTGTGACTGACAACGTAAGCCCGACAGCAACAAGCGGTTCGCCAGCAATGAAACTGATCAGTGCACGCGCAAATGTATACGCAGACATGCCGCCCATGATCAGCAGAGAGAGTTGTCGTTGCGTGATGTTCATCGATGCCTGCCTCGCATAGCCAGTAGTCGCTGGCGGGTGTGACGGACTTATGTTTATCACGGCAGTGTGCGGCGCAGCTGCATAGACATCTGACGCGAAAAACGATGGCTCCCTCCTGTGTGCTGCAGGCAGGGGCAAGTCCAATCATTGACAATGACATTAGAACGGACGATGTTGTCAGCACCGCACCATCAGTGGCGGTATCATAACATAACTTTCTGACGTCGCATCTGATCGTCCTCTAGGTGCTGGACGTCATCGAGACGCTCACCGCCGAGAATGCAACGCCACGGGCGGACAATCTGAATCTACTGTGATTGCCGGTTGACATCCATCAGTCTACGCCCATGCAAACGCTAGATTTGAGCGAAAGGTGAACGCCGCGCTCATTACACTGGACGGTATGGACTGCTGAAGCCTGGCTTCAGCAGTCCATACAATGCGCACTGGCAGTCAAGGCAGAATATACGTGATGAAGAGGTACAGACGCACCGGAACGCGCACGCTGCTATTATCCTCATCCGAGAGCGCAAAAATAGAAGCGGTTTATGCAGGTGAACACAATTGCCGGGCGCCTGGACCGCAGGAATGTGTGCCAGCGTCCGCGCACCCGGGCCGATGTGCATGACGCGCTCAGAGAAGTCCGTAGTGTTCGTCGATTTCGCGCTGATAGACGTCTACCGCTCCTTCCAGCACTTCCTGCTGCGTCACGGTGCGTCCCAGCGCCGATGACTCCAGAATGGCGAAGGCGCACGCCAGATCGCGCAGTCCTTCCTCCCCGCTGGTTTCCGGATCCGAACCACGTTCGATGGCGCGTAACCAGTCGAGGTTCTGGATGGCGCAGGGGTCGGTCAATCCAAGCGGAAAGAACTGTTCGCGCTCAGCGGGAGTCATCTGCTGCTCGAAGGTTTCGTCCAGCGGCAGACGCTCGCCATCCGCTGTCACAATCTGCCCGTCGCGAATGACCCCTGTGCTGCCGATAATCGCCGGCGCGCCGCTGATCGTCAGTTCTTCCGGCGAACCGGCCCAGCTCCACCACAACTGCCCGATGGCGCCACGCTCGAACTGGAGGGTCGCCATATATGTATCATCGACATCCGCACGGACCTGATCGATGACATTGCCCTGTGCATCGCGCAGATAGCGTACCGGTGTGAATGTGCGCGCAACGGCGCTCACTGCGGCGATTTCGCCGACCACATAGCGCTGAATGTGCATCTGATGCACCCCGATGTCGATGCTGCCGCCACCGCCGCCGAGAAGTTTCTGATGGCGCCACGGCGTCTCTGCAACGACGCGATCCGGAGACCAGAGCCCGCCCAGAAACCCCATGACCGACATTTGTGGTTCGCCGATCAACCCCTGGCGCACTGCCCACATCATCGCACGCACGCTGCGTGCCTGGCGCACATTCTCGAATACACCAAATGTAACTCCACGCGCTTTTGCGGCGGCAACCATCTGCTTTGCTGCCCGAACAGAAATAGCCAGCGGTTTTTGCGATAGCAGGTGCAAGCCGGCGTCGATGGCGGCAAGCCCCACCTGGTGGTGTAGTGCCAGCGTGGTCAGATCATTGATCGCGTCCACCCGTCCTGATGCTATCAGATCGCGGTAATCGGTATAAACGGCGACCTCCACATCATCGTGAATGTCGGAGACATACGTGTGTGGCGCAGCCAGCGGATCGCCGGTCGCCGGGTCGAGCACCGGCGGACGGGGCGGAGGTCCCTCGCCGCGTTTGCGGAACATGAGCGCATCTTCGACCCTGCGCGCGCAGAGG
Source organism: Roseiflexus sp. (assembly GCA_041641515.1). Taxonomy (GTDB): domain Bacteria; phylum Chloroflexota; class Chloroflexia; order Chloroflexales; family Roseiflexaceae; genus Roseiflexus. Next base: position 3,665 of record JBEPYG010000253.1, on the reverse strand, counting down.
GCGGTGATACGAAAATTGTCAATCCCCAGCTGGCGCAGCTGCAGGTACCCCTGAAGATGAGCGTTCAAAATACGGCCGCAGCCAACAATGCCGATTCGAATCATGGCGTCTGCTCCTGTGCATTGTATCGGGCGCGTACACGCTCCAACCGCGCCACGCTGTCAGCGAGTCCGCCGAGTCGGTTGCGTGCCAGCCAGAGACGTTCGTACTCGCGAATGATCTCGCGGATATCATCATTCAGCAAGCGGCGACGCGGCAGCGCGCCAGACCCGTCGGGCTGTATCAGCAACTGCCCCAGACGGCAGGCATGCCGCAACAGCCGCACGGTATTGTCGAACTCTTGCAGGATCAGGGGCGCGTCGGGGCGGGTCATGCGCTCGGTTGCGAGCGGCTGGATCGCTGCGTCAATTGCATCGAGGGCGCGGTCGAAATCGAGCCGTGGAAGGGTTGACGTATCGGAAACCGGCGGCGACTGCAACACCCAGAAGAGCACCGATGAGTTCGGCGGCTCATACCCGACGGCGCGATAGACGTTCCCCAGATCATATGCCACCCTGCCCATTGCACCTGTCGGGTCGGTAAACGCATGGCGGCTGACAACAGCGGGAACGTCGAGATGATGATTTGCGGCATATGCCCAAGCGAATGCGGCGCCCATCGCAAACCCCAGGAAACTGACCGGCAGTACCTGCCAGTGCCCCATATCACCCCAGTCGGTGATCAGGTAGCCGATGGCGCCGTGCTTCAACCCATGCTCTGCGGCATTGCGTAGGTTCCCCAGCGCATTGTCGGTGCGCCCCGCGATGCTCTGCCACGATGAGGTGCCGGGGCAGACGTAGAAGGGAATGCCCGTTGCAGCATAACGCGCACAATTGCGATCAAACGGATGATCGGCTTCATACCCCCATTCAAGCGCAATCACATCACGCGGCAGTTCGCTGATCAGTTCCGGGTGATTGTTGACAATATCGCCCCAGAACATCATTGTGCGCCCATGGTGCTTCACTGCATCGTAGAGGTTGAGGAGAAAATCGAGATAGACCCGCCCAACCCCGCGCTGCGCACAGATATCTTTGCTTCGTCCTTGCCCAAGATCGAAGGTTTCATCGCACCCGACGTTGAACAACCGGCTTGAGAAATGAGGAAGCAACTCCTCATACAGACTGCGTACCAGGTTGAGGCTGCCGGGATCTTCAGGCGCAAGGCTAAACGGTCCCTGCATCACGCCCCACGGCGTCTGAAACGCACCGTGGATCTCGGCAAGTGCCGCATAGCGAGGATGGATGAGCCAGCGGTGCATATGCCCGAACGAGTTCTGATTGGGAACCAGATCGATGAAGCGTTCACGGCAGTAGGCATCGAGCGCCAGTACCTCTTCGCCGGTCAGCGGCGATGCGCGCGCCCACACATCCGGGTGATTCCGGTAGGCGAACGTGTGCTCGGTGTAGAGTTGCACCTGATTGATTTTCCAGCTCGCCAGCATATCGATCAGCATGAACAGGGTATCCATCGTCGGAACTTTGTCGCGACTGATATCGATCATCACGCCGCGCGCGGCAAAGTCGGGGTAATCATTGATATGCAGGCACGGGAGGGTGCGGCCGGTCTGTTCGACAATCTGGATCAGGGTGCAGACGCCATAGAAGATGCCGACGGGGTGTGACGCCTCGATCACGACGCCGCCGTCCTTGATCGTCAAAACGTATCCCTGCGGATGGTTGGCACTATCGGCGGTCACACGCAGCGTCGCCCCGATCTCACCGGGAGGACCTTCCGGCGTCGCAGTCAGTTCCCACTCGACGCCAGCGTGGGTGCGCAGCGCGTTTTGCAGGCGGCGCGCTGCAAACAGCAGGTCGCCAGGCGCGCTTCCTTGAAGGAGAATGCGCTGCGCCGAGGTTGCTACGTATACTCCCGGCAACGGGGATAGTGACTGTGGCGTTGGAAGGAGCGAGAAGTGTTCCATACTTTGCACCCCTCACAAAAGCGCATTCACCGGCAACGGCAACGATACGACACGCTCCTCGGCGGCAGAAATGATGCCGGCCTCCAGCACCTCCTGCGCCATCAAGCCGACCTCGGCGCTGCACAGACCGGTGATCGGCTCGCCGGAGCGAATGTGACCGAGGAAATACTCGGCGCTGGTACGCATGCCGGCTGGCGGTTCCGGCACGTCGAGGCAAATGCCGTCGGGATGATCGCGGTCCGCCAGCCAGAGTTCCCTGCCATGCTCGCGGATGTGAATAGTCCCCTCACTGCCATAGATCATCGGCTCATAACTGGTCATATCACCGACCTGCGTCCACGACGCTGTAGATGTGCTGATGGCGCGTGCATGCTGCATGATGATGACAGCATTATCTTCTGCCAGGAGGTCAGGTTTCCACAGTCGTCCGGTCATGGCGGTCACACGGGAGGGCAGCCCCAGCAGCGCACAAGTCAACGCGGCGCCATAGCAGCAGTAGTCCATCAGCGCGCCGGCGCCATTGCGCCTCGGATCATAGAGCCATTCGCAAAAGAAGGGCGAACAGCCGAGTTCGCGCGGTCCGATATGGGCAGCGCGGTAGTTCACCTGCCAGACCTGCCCGATGCGTCCTTCAGCGATCAGGTTCAGCGCATATTGCACAGTGGGCCACCACATGATGGGCCAGTTGACCATCAAGTGAACGCCGGCCGCCGCCGCCGCGCCGCGCATACGTGCAGCGCCGGCGTATGTCGCCGCCATCGGCTTTTCGACCATGACATGCAGACCGCGTGCCGCCGCCATTTCGGTCAATTCCGCACCACGCAGGTTATCGCTGAACACATACACCGCATCGAGTTCCACAGCATCCAGCATGTCGCTATAGTCATCGAAGACCTGTTCGCATCCGAACGATGTGATATGCTCACGCAGCGCGGGGTTGGGGTCTGCCGCGGCGACCAGCACCCCATCCTCACAGTTCGCCAGGTCACGGAGATTACTCCACACATGGTCATGGGTCAGCCCCAAGACGCCGATCCGCAGTTTGTCTGCCATACACATGCTCCTCTTGATCGTCTTGCCTGTCGGTCAGGGTCCTGCTTCGCGCGCCGCGGCGCGTGCATACGGTTCGAGCGCCGCCAGAATGCGCTCGCGATCCATTGCTGGAATGAAGAAGGCGCGGTCATCGTACACGACTCTCCCATCCGACGCAAATGCTGCAACGTCCTCCTGGTGCATGATCAGATCTGCCGCCAGCAACCGACTGCTGCCAAGGTCGGTCCCTGCAGCTGACTGCCGCAGTTGCGGGTCGAGCGCCAGGATGTCCTCGCGTGTCAGCGGGTACGGAGTGGCAACCAGGAAGCTATGCGTTGCTCCAGTGTACCAGAGTGTCGTATGTGGAAAGACGCTCTGGAATGTATGTACGATGTTGCGGTAGTCGCGTTCAGAAAGGTCGTGGAATGGCAGCCACTGGATGAAGACGCCATCTTCGGCAAGCTGTTCCCTGACCATCGTATAAAACTCGACGGTGAAGAGCGCCCAGCTGCTGCTATTGATCGGATGCGTGGCATCAGCAGTGATGAATCAGTTGCCCCTGATTCGCCCGCTCAGAGCGAAAGTACACGGTATCGCCCGCGACGGCAGGTGAAAGATATGCGCCGTTCTGGCGATATGCCCAGCGCTGTCGCCCGGTGCGCAGATCAAT
>JBEPYG010000252.1:0-7032 GCA_041641515.1 Roseiflexus sp. | reverse complement strand
GTTTACGAAGGCCTCCATAAAGTGCTCGGCCGCCTTCATATCAGCACATTCATTGAATGTTTGGTTCGACTGAGGTTCGGGGAAAGCTCCCAAGATTAATACGACAACGAGACATCGCTTGATGATCGCACCACAAAGGTAACGCTTATCGATCTCACTGTTTCGAGCTCTTTGCACCTTTGCAGGTAACGGTTCACGATGAAGGGTTCGGAGGAGTCTTCCAAGACTAAGAAGTGGCGGGATGGCTGTCGCAAGCGTCATGAGACGTCGTCCCACCAGCGCGAAAATACCATTGTTTTGTTGCGATACGTCTGAACATGTGCAAACCGGCAGTATTTCAGCGCGGAGTAGCAAAGACCTGTGTCCAGTATCTTCCATACGAGCCGCCATCGGCATAGGCGACGCCGATCTCGCGCAGGTTGCAGTTCAGCATATTTCTTCGATGCCCATCGCTGTTATACCAGCCCTGCACAACCTGCTCGGCGGTGCGATACCCGGCAGCAATATTCTCCGCAGCAGTCGAGTAGGAATACCCCGTGCGCTGGATGCGCTGCCATGGGGTTGACCCATCTGATCCAGTGTGACTGAAGAAATTGTTCGTCGCCATGTCCTGGCTGTGCGCAGCAGCCGCGGTCGTCAATTGCGGCGAAACCGTCAGCGGGGCGCACCCTGCTGCCACACGATACTGATTCGTCAGATCAACGACCTGCTGGGCAAGCGGTGATAAAGTGGTTGCACCGCTGTTACCGGTCGTTCCCGGCACAATGACGAGCGGCAGGTACACGCTTGTGGTCGCCGCTGCTACCATTGCGCCTGCTACCGACGCAGATATGTCCACTTCTGTATTGGTTGCTGGTTCGCCAATGTCGGCAGGGAGCTCGACGGTCGTTTGAGCAGATAGCGTGAGCGGTATCAGGCTCAGCGCAACGGCAATGATGAGAACTGCAATGCGATATGGTAAAGACACGGATGCGCTCCAGAATGACGTTGCAGGAGAATGAGGGCGCTTTGCCTCTTTACCTTCATTTTACGATCGACCCGCCTGTGGGAAAATAGCCCGATAGTCCCCGCGTTGACTGGCGCCTGGTACGCCAGTCGACCGGGTCTCCCGGTCAACGCGCCAAAACATAGCACATTGGTGCGCTCTGGCGCACGAAACCTTTGAGTTCCAGCACTGCCAGTGCTGCAGATACTTCGTGGACGGTCATCGATGTGCGGCGTTGAAGGTCATCGATGTGCAGCGGCTCATACCCGACCAGCGCCAGTACCGCCATTTCAACTGGATCGTCGGGAAGGGCGGTGCGCACTTCTTGCTGGCTGGCTGCCACGCTCATGTTGAGCGCTTCCAGGATATCGCCGGCACACGTCACCAGACCGGCGCCGGTGCGGATCAGTTGATTGGTTCCTTCGGAGCGCGGGCTGAAAATCGGTCCCGGCACGGCAAACACATCGCGCCCCTGTTCGAGGGCATACTCGACGGTAATCAGGGCGCCGCTCTTTGCCCCAGCTTCCACCACCAGCACCCCGCGCGCCAGTCCGCTGATCAGCCGGTTGCGCACTGGGAAGAGTTGCGGCGTCGGTCGCGTGCCGGGTGGAAATTCTGAGATCAATGCGCCGCTGCTCGCAATACGCCGCGCCAGATGTTCGTGTCGCTCAGGGTACACGATATCGACGCCGCAAGGCAAGACCGCCAGCGTGCGCCCGCCGGCATCGAGCGCTGCCGTGTGCGCAATGCTGTCGATACCCAGTGCCAGACCGCTGACAATCGTCACCCCCGACTCGACCAGTCCGGTCGTCAGGCGGCGGGTGACTTCGCGTCCGTAAGAGGTCGGCTGGCGTGTGCCGACAACGGCGACACTCCAGGCATCGACATCGGAAAGGGCGCCGCGCACGTAGATGAGCGGCGGTGGTGAGGGGATGTGGCGCAGCGACGGCGGGTATGCGGGGTTCTCACGATCGATGAGGGTGATACCGGCGCGCACGAGACGTTCCACTTCGCGGTCGAGATCGATGGTGCGCCGCGTTTCGATCAACGCTTCGATCAGTTTCGCTTCCAGACCGGCGGCGGCCAGTTCTGCCGCCGACGCGCGCCAGGCGGCTTCGATCGAGCCGCACCATTCGATCAGACGATCGAGACGCGCTGGTCCGATGCCATTCACGCGATTGAATCCGAGGTAATAACGAGTGTTGTCCATGGCGCACCCGGAGCTGCAAACGGCAGACCTGCGTCTACCGAATCATATGCAGTATAGCGCCGGCACATTACCAGAGATCGATCATGCGCAGCGGGCAAAGCATCGCCGCAATGTCGGATAGACCGGCATCGAAGCCATATCGCTGCCCAAGATCGCGCGCACGAGCGCTGAGTTCCGTTATCGGGGCGGGCAGGCGTCCGGCGCCGAACACCACAACTGAGTGTCGCAGCGGTGCTGCCACGGTTGTGCGAAACGCACTGTGGAACGTCCTTACTTTTGTGGAAAACTCCGGATCGCTGCGCAGCATGTTGACGCCGATCACCCCGTCGGGTCGCAACCGTTCCCGGCAGAGCGCATAGAACTCCGCCGTCGCCAGATGCCCCAAATGGTCGCGTGCATCGCTGAAGGCATCCATGATGATGATGTCGTAGCGATGCGGCGATAACCGGAGGTATTCCAGGGCATCGGCAATGTGGAGATGTTGTCGTTCGTCAAACGTTACGCCGAAATAGTCCGAGGCAATGGTTGCAAATGCTGGATCGATATCGACATTATCGATGACGACATCGGACAGATGGGCGTGCAGGACAAGCGAGATGCGTCCTCCGCCGAAACCCAGCACGCAGACGCGACGCGGCGACGGGCGCCAGAGCAGCGTGAGCAATAGTGCACGGGTGTATGGCGCAAGCAGATGCAGCGGACGCTCGATGTCGATCCGCGACATCGGTCCGTCGAGTGCGCCGCTCTCCGGATTCAGAAAGAAAAGACTGATGATCGTTGCGTCTTTGATCACCCAGACTCGTACCTGCGACAGCGATTGGTCGCAGAGAATGCCATCGGGAAGGGCGTGCAGCGGCGCGAGGCGCTTCACCAGTGTGGCGTTGTACGACGCAAGATGGGGTGTTGTGCGTTCCGAAACCATGCGCCATCTCAACGATCATTGCGGGGCCAGATTGTCCAGAGCGCGGCGCCGGCCGCTGCTACCCACGACCAGAGCGCCTCGTCGGCAAAGCCATTGATTCGCAGCAGCACTCCGCCAATAAACAGCGCAGCCGTAATAATGCCGCCGGAGAGCCGGTTCGTCGCCCGTTCGACACGTTTCATCCCGCGCTCGATGCGCGAGAGATCAACGCGCATTTGCAGTTCGCCGCGGTTGGCAGCCTTGTAGTATGCATCCATCTGACGCGGCAGCGTCGTCGCTACCTGACTGAGTGCCGTCACTTCGCGTCGGATCTCTTCCAGCCAGTCGCCATTGCGTCGCTCGCGGTCGAGCATGGCCTGCGCAAACGGCTGCGTTTCTTCGAACAGGTTAATGTCGGGGTGCAGCCCGGTCACGATTCCACTCACCAGGCTGATCGCCCGTCCTAGATAGATCAGGTCCTGTGGGATCTGGAAAGGGAGGTCACGCACGAGGTGCTCCGTTTCATCGAACAGTTTTTCGACGTCGATATTGGTCAACTCGCGTTGTGAGCGATCATAGGTATGGCGTAAGACGATCTGGAGCGCCTGAATAATCGGACGCCGGTCGGCGCCGGGCAGGATCATGCCCATCCGGTCAAGGGCGTCGACGATTCGCTCCGGATCGTTGGTTGCGAGGCCGATCACACCATTTCGCATGATTTCCATGGTTGTTGGTGGCAGATAGCCGACCATGCCGCAATCGAGGAGAATGAGCGTGAAGGGTGCGCCGGGTTTGACACCGTTCGTTTGTGGCGGCGGCGGGCCCTCGACGCGCACGAAGATATTGCCAGGATGCGGATCGGCATGGAAGAAGCCGTCGATGAAGAACTGTTTTAGGTAGGCGCGATTGAGGCGAGTGGCGACTTCAGCGCGATCGACACCGGCTCGGTCGAGTGCAGCATAGTCGGTGATTTTGAGTCCATTCACGCGCTCCATGATCAACACCCGCCGCGTCGAGAGCTCAGGATAGGGTTTGGGGAAGTAGACTCCCGGCGTATCGGCAAAATTGACGCGAAAGCGAAGCGCATGTTGCGCTTCGCGCACATAGTCGAGTTCCTCGCGCAGCACGCGGGCGAATTCCTCGAAGAGAAGTTCCAGATCCGCGCGCCGCCGGATGAGCGGATAGTTCTTTACAACACGCACTGCCCACAGCACGGCGCTCAAATCGATCTCGACGATTTCGTCGATACGCGGGCGCTGCACCTTGATCGCGACCGATCGTCCGTCGCGGAGTTCACCGTAGTACACCTGACCGAACGATGCTGCCGCGACGGGGGTCGGGTCGAAACGCGCAAAGATCTGGTCTGGCGATTTTCCAAGTTCGGCGATGATCGTTTGCAGCACATACGGTAGCGGAGCCGGCGGCACCTCGTCCTGAAGACCGGCGAGTTCATCGGTGATCGCCGCCGGGAGAACATCCGCGCGAGCGCTGAGAAACTGTCCGAGTTTGATCAGCACGCCTCCCATCCGTACTGCCAAGTAACGGAAATTGCGTGCGATCCGCTGGTAGCGCATCACGCCGGTGCGCTGCGCGTACCAGCGCGTCAGGCGATAGCGGTTGAACAGAATGTCGAAAATGAAGACATGGACGATCACCCGGAAAAAAAACCAGGAGACACGAAGAAAGCGCCGCCGCCTCGGTACCGGGAATGGGCGCAGGTTAGGCGGCAGCGGCGGTAGCGCATATATGGCGCCGGAATCTGAACCGGTCGTTGTCGGCTTTGTGACCGTTTGCACATGTCGTATTATAGCATCACCTTTTATACCGAATCCCTCGATTTTTGTTATCATTCAATTATGCGCACCGCTATCTGGCTTGTTCGACACGGGCAAACGCTGCTCAACAAACAGCGTCGCTACCAGGGAAGGACTGATAGCTTGCTGACTTCGTTCGGCGTGCAACAGGCGCAGGCGCTGGCGCGTCGTCTGCGGCGCATTCCGTTCACGGTTGCAGTGATCAGCCCGTGTGAGCGGGCGCGTGCAACAGTGGCGGAAGTGTTGCAGGAGCGAGAGATTCCGGTGATTGAAGATGCGCGCTGGAGTGAGACAGACCACGGCCGCTGGGAAGGGTTGACGTATGCTGAGGTGCGCGCATTCTTTCCCGAAGAAGCGGTTGCGCGCTTCGCTGATGCACTCCACGGACGGGCGCAGGGCGGTGAAAGTCTTGCTGAGGTCTACGCGCGCGTTCTCGAGGCGTGGACCAGCCTGTTAAGGGAGTATCCCGGCGGGCGCATCCTCGTCGTTACCCACGCCACTCCCATTCAGTCGATCCTGTGTAGCATCACTGGTCTGGCGCCAACCGAGCACTGGCGCTGGCGCATCGATCTGGGCAGCCTGACTGCGATCGATGTCTATGCAGGCGGAGCGATTGTGCGTGTGGTCAACGAAACGCCGTTGCTAGCGCGCGGCAGGCGAGAAGCAGGGAACGGGGAGTAGGGTGGAAAGTGGCACATTCCACGTTCTCATATTCCCACGTTCAACGCTCGCTCCCGCCGAACATATTCAGCAGCACGACGCCGACAATGATCAGTACAATGCCGATGACTCCCGCACTGTTTAGATGTTCGCGCCATACGATCACACCGATCACCGCAATAATGGCCGTCCCCAATCCTGACCAGATGGCATAGGCGATGCCGAGCGGGATGGTGCGCAGGCTGAGAGACATGAGGTAGAATGAAGCGCCGTAACCGGCAATGACCAGAAGCGTTGGAAGGAGGCGCGTAAGGCCATCGGAGGCTTTGAGCGCGTTCGTTCCGATCAGTTCACAGATAATAGCACCAAACAGTAGCAACATTCCACGCGGATCCACGACCACCTCCGTAGCGAGACAGGAACACTCACAATGTCTTCTGAGGATACCACGTCGCAGCATACACCGCGCAACTGGTGGGGTCCGCTGTGGCCCATTGGCGAGGCGTTACGCTTCCTCACGATCATTCCCGTGCCGGGGTTGCCGCACATGGCGCCAGAATCAATACCACGCGCCATTCCTTACTTCCCGATTGCGGGGCTGGCGCTTGGGGCGTTGCTTGTCGTAACCGGATGGATCGCCGGTACGCTCTGGAATGAGACGGTGCGCGCGGTTGTGCTGGTCGTCGCCTGGGGAACACTGACGGCAGGTCTACACCTTGATGGTCTCAGTGACACCTTCGATGGTGTGATGAGCTGGCGGTCGCGTGAACGCAAACTGGAAATCATGCGCGACAGTCGGATTGGGGTGATGGGTGCGCTGGCGCTGGCGGCAGTGTTGGGCTTGAAGGTGGTGTTTCTGGCAGCTGCCGGACATGCCTGGTTCATGGCGGCGCTGCTTGCGCCGGTGTTGGGGCGCTGGGCCGATGTGTATGGCATTGTGCGCTTTCCGCCAGCGCGCGAAGGAGGATTGGGGCGCACCTTCCAGTCACACCTGCGCCCCGGCGATTTCCTGGTTGCCAGCGGCACGACACTGATCCTGGCGCTGGCGTTGGGAGGTGCACATGGGCTGATCGCGCTGGCGCTCGTCTGGCTGGTCGTTCATGTCCTGGGGCGCTGGTGGACGCGCGACCTCGGCGGGTTGACAGGTGATACCTATGGTGCACTCTGCGAGATTGCCGAGGTCGTCGCCCTGGCAGCATTGACCGCGAGCGTGCCGGCGCCTCTGTTTGCGGCATGATGTCTGACGCCGAATCGTTGCGGCTTCGTGCGAGATGTTGTACGTGTTCACGATCGAGGGTTCGGGGGAAGCTCTCGCGATTAATTACGACAACGAGACATTGCTTGATGATCGCACCACAAAGGCGTGAAGTCCACAAAAGCTACGCTGATGGATCGCACTTTTGTTTGCGGCATGATGTCTGACGCCGAATCGTTGCGGCTTCGTGCGAGATGTTGTACGTGT
>JBEPYG010000251.1:0-7033 GCA_041641515.1 Roseiflexus sp. | reverse complement strand
CGCGGCACGTGCCGCCGAACGCGCGCTGCGCAGCGCACAGATGCAACAGCAACCAGGCGGGCAAGAGGCGGTTCCGTTGCCGTCCGTGCAAAACATGTATTTCGCGTCCTCCGGTTTCCATATCAGCGATCGTACCGGCTTCCTGAGCTTCTGGCGCAGGAATGGCGGTGAACTGATCTTCGGCTATCCGATCAGCGGCGAGATGGTCGAAGATGGGCGGATCGTCCAGTATTTCGAGCGCGCCCGATTCGAGTACCATCCGGAGCATCTGGGAACCGATTATCAGGTGATGCTGTCGCTCCTTGGCAATGAACTGACCCAGGGGCGTGATTTTCCCGATGGACAGCCGGTGCAGGGGCGGATCTACTTCCCCGAAACCCAGCAGACGCTCGGCGGGAAGTTTCTGAAGTTCTGGGAGAAACGCGGCGGGCTGCGCATCTTCGGCTATCCGATCAGTGAACCGTTCGAAGAAATCAGCCCGATTGACGGTCAGATGCGTATCACGCAATACTTCGAGCGCGCTCGCTTCGAGTATCATCCTGAGCGATTACCGGCGTTCTATCGTCAGATGGAACGGGCGAACGGCATCATGCTTGCGGGGCTGTACGAAGTTCAGCTGACCGATCTGGGACGGCAGGCGATGCAACGTCGCGGGTATACGCCGCAATCGTTCGGCCCGATGCCCGGCGCGCCGGTCTGGTCGTCCGCACTGTTCGAGCGACGCATCGAAGTGAACCTTTCAACTCAGATGCTGACGGCGTTCGAGGGAGACGTGCCGGTGTATCGCGCGCCGGTTGCAACCGGACGCGATGGGTTCAACACGCCGGCCGGAACGTTCGCCATTTACGCCAAACTGCCGATGCAAACGATGACCGGATCGGCTGGCGGCGAGTCGTGGTACGTGCCCGACATCCCGTGGGTGCAGTACGTTGTTGGCGGCGTGGCGCTCCACGGAACCTACTGGCACGATGCCTGGGGCACCGGAGTGCGCATGTCGCATGGATGCATCAATCTGAATATCGATGACGCGGAATGGCTGTATCGCTGGGCTGATATTGGAACACGCGTGGATATCCGGTACTGAAAGCACGCATGCTTCTTGACAACCCTCTACCTTCGTGCTACTCTGACTGATACCATCCCGTCGGCCCTCTGCCGCCGCGTCGCAGGGCATCATTATGGACTCACCAGCAACACTCGCGGTGAGCAGTGGCGAAGTTGCCACCGACTCCTCTGTTCGTTCAACGCGCCGTTCCAATGCCGCGCCGCAGCCTGTGCTGCGTCCGAATCCTGAGTTTGCGAGCAGCTCGGTTGCCGATGAACTCGTCGCGCGGCTCAAGAACTATCAGCGTCAGTCGAGTAGCAGCGCCGAACAGATGGCGCGCAACGAGGAACTGGTGCGCAATGCGTATGCGATTGCCTGTGAAGCGCACAGTAAACAGAAACGCGACTCAGGCGAGCCGTATATCGATCATCCGGTCGCTGTCGCGCATATTCTGATCGACCTGCAACTCGATGCGGCGTCGGTCGCTGCAGCGCTGCTCCACGATGTCCTCGAAGACACCCTGATCACTAAGGAACAACTGACGGCGCTGTTTGGCGTAGAGATCGCCAATCTCGTCGATGGGGTGACGAAACTGTCGGCGTTGGAGGCGCGCACCCGCGAGGAAGCGCAGGTCGGCACCTATCGCAAAATGTTCATCGCCATGGCGGACGACCCGCGGGTGGTGCTGGTGAAACTGGCAGACCGTCTGCACAATATGCGGACCATCACGTCGCTTTCCGACGAGCGGCAGAAGCGTATGGCGCGCGAGACGCTCGAAATCTATGCACCGCTGGCGCATCGTCTCGGTATCTGGCAGGTGAAGTGGGAACTCGAAGATCGCGCATTCGCCGTTCTTAACCCCGAAAAGTACCAGGAGATCAGCCGGCAACTGGCGCTGCGCCGCGATGCGCGCGAGCGCCTCATTCATCGAGTGATCCAGCGCCTGCGCCAGATCCTCGAAAAAGAGGGGATCAAGGCGGATATTACCGGTCGCCCCAAGCATATCTATTCCATCTATCGCAAGATGGAACGCAAAGGCGTCAGCCTTGACCAGATCTACGATCAACTCGCGGTGCGCGTCATCGTCGATACGGTCACCGACTGTTACCGCGTGCTCGGTCTGGTGCATGCGGCGTGGCCCCCCGTTCCCGGCGAATTCGACGATTATATCGCCATGCCGAAAGAGAGCATGTATCAGTCGCTCCATACGACTGTGCTGATACCCGGCGGTCAGCCATGTGAAATTCAGATCCGCACCCACGAGATGCACGAAATCGCTGAACGTGGTATCGCAGCGCACTGGCGCTATAAAGAAGGGTTTGGACGCATCGATGCGTCGTTTGAGAGTAAACTGGCATGGCTGCGTGGCCTGATCGAGTGGCGGCGCGATCTGACCGATGCCCACGAGTTCGTCGATTCGTTCAAAACCGACGTGCTCGAAGAACAGGTGTATGTGTTTACCCCCAAAGGGAAGATTATCGACCTGCCGGTCGGGGCGACGCCGGTCGATTTCGCGTACCGCATCCACTCCGATGTGGGGCATAGTTGCGTCGGCGCAAAAGTGAACAATCGCATCGTCCCGCTCGACTATCAGCTGCGGAATGGCGAAATCGTCCATATTATGACGTCAAAGACGCCGCGCGGTCCAAGCCGCGACTGGCTCAATTTCGTCAAGACGAGCGGTGCGCGTAACCACATCCGTCGCTACTTCAAACGTCTCGATCGGACGGAAAATATCACCGCCGGACGTGAACTGCTCGAAAAAGAACTGAAACGCCTGGGTCTGTCGGTGCCATTCGAAGAAATCGTCGCCATCACCGGTCTCAAGTCGATCGACGAGGTATTTGCCCAGATTGGCAGCGGCGATATTACAGCGCGTCAGGTGGCGCAGAAAATCCTGTGTCATCGTATGCCAGCCGGAGCTGACGACCTGGCGGACATCCCGCAGGTCGCGCCGCCATCCGAGCGCGCCACCGACACGAGCATCATCCGGGTGCGCGGCATTGAGAGCACAAAGGTGCCAACACGTCTGGCACGTTGTTGCAACCCTGTGGTCGGGGAGCCAATCGTCGGCTTCGTTACCCGCGGGAAGGGCGTGACGGTGCATCGCGCCGATTGCCGCACTATTCTGAATGAACGCGACCGGGCGCGTCTCGTGGAAGTGACCTGGGGTGCGGGCGCGCCCAAACAGGGGTACCCCGTCCCGGTGCGGATCGAAGCCTGGGATCGCGTCGGGTTGTGGCGCGATGTGTCGGGCGCCATTGCCGATGCTGGCATCAACATCGATGCAGTTGAGCAGGTGCCGACCCGTCGGCCGGGGCGCGCCGTACTGGCCGTCACGCTCCGTATTCAAAGCATCGCCCAGCTGACCTCCATCCTCGACAAACTCAATCGTCTTCCCGATTTCATCGAAGCGCGGCGTGAACAGAACGCCGCGCTGTCGTCGTGACGGTTCACGCGGCTTCTAGACGCGCTGCGCGCCCCTGGAAGCCGTGAGGTGACGACGATCACCGCTGACTTCCACCGTCACCTCTTCATTGCTGCCACCCCCTCACCTTCGTTTTTGGACGGACTGAGCGGATCGTTGCTCCCTGATCGAATGCGCGTCGCGCCGTCGATCACTGGTATAATCCCTTACGACCCGTATCATCACAGCTGGTCAGGGCAGGTTTGCGAGCTGCCCTGACACTGCATCGTCCGTCGTAGTCGGAGAAGACGTGGACTGACCCCGGCGATAACGTGTCACACATAGATCAGGGAAAGGAGGGGAAGCGTGCAGATCACGCCTGGCATTTTCAAGGCATACGACATCCGTGGCATCTATCCGACAGAACTGAACGAGGAGGGCGCCTACGCCATCGGACGTGCATTCGTGACATTTCTGGGAGCGCGTGAGGTGATCGTGGGGCACGATATGCGCCTGTCGGGACCGGCCATCTTCAGCGCGGTCACGCGCGGCATTATGGATCAGGGCGCCGATGTGGTGAATATTGGACTGGTGAGCACCGACCAATACTACTTCGCCTGCACCCGCCTCGGATTGCCAGGGATGATGGTCACCGCCTCACACAACCCGAAGCAATACAACGGTTTCAAGATGGTGCGCCAGATGCCATACCTCCTCAGTGGCGCTGAAGGCATCCAGGATCTGCGGCGCATCGTCGAGAACGACGCCTATGCCCCAGCGACTCGCACCGGTAGTATGCGCGCGCTCGACCTCTCGAACGAGTTTGTCGAGTTTGTGCTTGGTCTGATCGACATCGAAAAACTGAAACGTCGCCGCCTCAAAGTCATCGCCGACACCGGCAACGGTACCGTGGGGCCCATTCTGCAGCGCGTTTACGAACGTCTACCGATCGAGTTCATCGGCATGTACCTGGAACCGGATGGCAACCTGCCAAATCACGGACTCGACCCGCTCATGCCGGAGAACCGCGCCGAACTCGAGCGCCGCGTCGTTGAAGAAAAGGCGGATGCGGGGTTTGCGTTCGATGGCGATGGCGACCGTTTCTTTGTCATCGACGACCGTGGGCGTTTCGTGTCGGGCGATTTTTTCACCGCACTCCTTGGGCGCTATCTGCTCCAGCGTGCCCCTGGCAGCAAGATCGTCTACGATGTGCGCGCATCGTGGGCGGTACGCGACCTGATCAGCGCAGCCGGCGGCATTCCGCTGATCGAGCGCGTCGGGCATGCGTTCATCAAACGTCGCATGGCGAATGAAAATGCGCTCTTCGGCGGCGAAGTCTCCGGGCACTATTACCTTCGCGATTTCAACTTCGCCGACTCGGGAATCATCCCGTCGCTGTTCGTTATGGAGATGCTGGCGAGCGGCGGCCAGTCGCTCTCGGCGTTGCTCGCGCCGCTGGAAGAGAAATACTTCATTTCTGGTGAAATCAACTCGACGGTCGCCAACCCGAAGGAGCGTCTTGAAGCGCTGGCAAGCGCCTATGCCGACGGCGTCATCGAATGGATCGATGGCATCTCGGTCACGTATCCGACGTGGCACATGAACGTGCGCGCCTCGAATACCGAACCACTCATACGCCTGAACTTGGAAGCTACAACTCGCGAAGAAATGGAACGCCGCCGCGATGAGGTTCTGGCGATCATTCGCGGAACATGAAACGTGGAATGTGGGAACGTGGAATGTGGGAACGTGGAATGTGGGAACGTGGAATGTGGGAACGTGGAATGTGGGAACGTGGAATGTTCCACGTTCCCCGACAGTTGCGCGGAGCGTCAACCACTGCTAGAATAAAAACAGTACAGCATCAGATATGACTTAAGGGGACGTGGCGGAATCGGCAGACGCGCAAGTCTTAGGAACTTGTGGAGCAATCCGTGAGGGTTCGAGTCCCTCCGTCCCCACCACCTGTCGTTTGGTTAAGATTCAACAACCTGTACCGGCGAAGCGCGCGCAATGATGGACGCGCGCTCGCGTCTCATGGCATCGGTATGCAGAATTGTCGTTTTTTACCACGGCAGAGCGATGCTTGACTCTCCCCGATGAACCCTCTATAATGCTAACAACCGATTAAGATTGTGAATTATGGCGCAGCGTGTGAGAAGGACTGTCTGCCATGCGAAGTAAAGCGCCAGTTGAATACGGAACAGCGTGAAGCGGCACAGAAGTGTATCAATCTGTGCCGCTTCGGTTTTCTTGAACATGTGGAAGACAGGCGAAGCGCAAAGCTTGCCTGCAAACGCTAGATGAGGAGGCGGGATATGCACTCGGATTTGATCGGAAAGATCGAAAAAGCCCGGCGTTACGCGGAAGAACCCGAACGCATTGCGCTCGATGAGATCACAGTTCGTTTTCACGGCGGCAACAACGAGCACACGGTACGGCTCGCGAATAACCGCTGGATGTGCGACTGTGAAGTATTCCACCTGCGCGGTGTATGCGCGCACATCATGACGTTGCAAAAGGTGCTGGCGCCAATGTTGTCCGCCGAGGCGCGTGAGCCGGGCCCGGTTATTATCCATTCCGAACTGATCAGCATGATCGAGAAGTCGCGCCGCTACATGCACGAACTCGACCGGATCGAGATTCAGACGCTGCGCGCGCGCTTCCGTGGCAATAACAACGACCACATCCTGACGCTGACCGACATGGGGTGGTCGTGTAATTGTTCAACGTTCCGCGTGTGGAACACATGCGCGCACGTCATGGCGTTGCAGCGCATCCTGGCGCCGATGTTACCTGCCCATGCACGTGAGCCAGGCACGGTTTCCGTCGAGGAGCATCTCGTCAGCGCATTGAGCTGAACCCCGATCGCTACCGCCACTCCCCGCCCTGCCAGGGGCGGGGATTTTGTTGTCTCGATGAGAGGTGCTATGACTCTGGTGATTGCTCATCGCGGCGCGTCAGCGTATGCGCCAGAGAATACGATGCGCGCATTCGAACTTGCCGCCCGTCAGGGCGCCGATATGTGCGAACTCGACGTGCAACGCACCGCCGATGGCGTTCTGGTCGTGTTTCACGACGATACAACGGCACGCTGGGAAGCGCAAGGACGACCTGTGGCGCACTGTACACTCGCCGATCTCCAGCAACTCGACATTGGCGGCGAGCGCGTCGCCACCCTGGCCGACGTGTGCGCCTTTGCCCGCAACCAGGGCATGCAGTTGAACGTAGAACTCAAAATGCGCGGCATCGGCGCCGATGTGGCGCGCCTGTTGCACCGTGAACGGGTGACCGATCAGGTGTTGATCTCCTCGTTCTGGGACGAAGCGCTGATGGAAATTGCCGCCGTTGCGCCTGATCTGCCGCGCGCCTTCCTGATGGGTATCCCGACGTTCCGCCTGGATGTGCGTCTACGCGAAAGCTGGCCCTTCCTGGATCTCAAACGAGTGAGCGCAGTCGCATGGCACCCTGCCTGGCAGATCCCGCTGCTTGATCACGTGGCGCCAATCGTGCAACGCGCCGGGTATCGTGTGCACGTCTGGACGGTCAACGATCCGGATGAGATGCGGCGTTTCCTGATG
>JBEPYG010000250.1:0-7040 GCA_041641515.1 Roseiflexus sp. | reverse complement strand
GTGCCAGTCGCGGTCGTGCTCGTCGAACTGGCTGACCGGAACGCCGGTAATCGCCCAGATGTCGTTGAAGTTGACCTCCGATGCCAGAATGTAGAGCAGCACATCGTTCGGACCGGGTTTCTCGACCGGGATGATAATCTGCTTTTCCGCCTCGATGGGATCGCCATGCACCGGTGCGCCGGTGACTTCATCGCGCACCGCTGCCATAGCGTACTGTGCCACAGGGATCGGTGTAACACCGGGGAAGAATGGCGCCCCGATCGGCAGGAGCAGTCCGGATTCGATCATGCGTTTCTCTTCTTCTGGCGTCAAATGGATGCGGCGGCGTGTCGGCAATGGCGCACTGCGCTTATCCAGGAAGTCCTGGATACCGGCTTTGCCTTCATCGGGTGCGACGACAGCTTCGGCGAACAGGCGCGCCTCACGCTCCAGACCCGCCAGCAAGCCATGGGTGAAGCCGGTGCGCAGTGCATCGACGATTCGCTCGATCGCTTTGGCGCGCCCCGCCCATTGCGCCTGACCGGTGAGGCGCGTAATCAACGGGTCGCGCAGCGCCTTCTCGAGCAATTCCACCATGGCAGGGTCGGGCGCTTCCCACTGCGCCGTCAACTGACGACGTAGTGCGTAGGCTTCGGGCAGCGCAGGCCAGAGCCCCTCACCTGCAGTGGTCGGGTCGTGGAACGGTGAGAAAAAGGTTGTCGGGTCATCCGATGTGTTCGGAATGACACGGAGTTCGGTTGGTTTGCCGTTGCCGGAAGCTAGGATCATCTCACGCGCCATCTGCGTGGCGAGGGTGAGCGCCTCCTCGTGTCCATGCGCCACCTTATCGACCAGCCCGATCTCATACGCGCGTTCGGCGTTCAGAGTGCGCCCACCCATAATGATCATCAGCGCCTTGATCAGACCGGCCTCGCCACGACGGCTGTAGAGCAGGCGCGGCAGGCGCTGGGTGCCGCCATACCCGGGCAACAGGCGCAGATTGATCTCAGGCTGACCAAACTCAGCGTGCAGGTCGGCAATGCGATAATGGCAGGCAAGCGCAAATTCCATGCCGCCGCCGAGCGCCACGCCGTTGATCGCCGCAATGCACGGCTTGTTCATCGTTTCAATCTTGCGGAATGCCAGGTGGGCATTGTTTGGCAGCGCCATGGCGTCTTCGACGGTGTGCATCTCTTCAAGCATCTGCTTGATGTCGGCGCCTGCCACGAAACTCTTCGTGCCGCTGCCGGTGAACACCACAGCTGCCACATCTTCGCGCCGCGCCAGGTGATCGACGATTGTGTTCAGTTCGTCGAGGGCGCGCTCGTTGAGCGCATTGACCGGCGGGTTGGTGACGGTCACAATCGCAATGCGCTGCGTCAGCGCCTTCTGAGCGGTTGTCGCGCTGCCATTGCCGGAAGGCGCCCACCGCTCACGCACCGCATGGTACTCGATACGGAAGTAGCGGTAGCGCTCGAAGATGCGCTGCTCCTCCGCCATGCGCTGCTTGCGCTTCCACGCTTCGATTTTCTCCGCGATCTCCTTCAGCGACTCTGGATTACGCAGCGTGGTTGTGTCGCCCAGTGGCTCATCAAGCATCAAGTTGCGCAGGAAGCGCCGCATGTACTTGCCCGATCGCGTCTCCGGGAACGCGCTGACTTCGATATAGTCTTCTGGAACACTTACGGCGCCCTTTTCGTTTCGCACGAGCTCGTTGAGTCGGCGGCGATCTTCGCCGGTCAACTTGCGTCCGGGCGCCGTGAGAATGAAGGCGACCGGGGTCAATCCCTTCTCGCGGTGCGGTGCGCCAACGACGATGCAGTTACCGACCGGTGAGTCCGGCGTGATGATCTTGTCGCGCAGAATGGCGCCTTCGATCTCCTCGGTGCCCATTCGGTGTCCCGACACGTTGATCACGTCGTCGGAGCGACCATGCAGCGTGAAGGAGCCGTCAGGATACTTCATGGCGAAGTCGCCCTGAATATAGCCCCACTCGCCGTTGGGACCGCGCCGCCAGTAGGTTTTGATGAAGCGCTCGGCGTCGCCGCGCCAGCGAGGAACAGCTGCACCGCTTCCACTCTGCCATGCGGCGACCCATTCCTCAAACCCCTTGACATCACCCCAGATGGTACGGGTCAGGTAGGGGTACGGCGCGCTGATAACAATTTCACCCTTCTCTTCGTAGTCTGCAATGCGATAGCGCGGCGTTTCAGCGCCGGTCACATCACGGTCGCCGCCTTCGAGCACCCAGACCTCGCCCATGATCCAGGGCAATGGATAGGTGTGCGCATCAGGGCGCAGCGGGAAGTCGTCGTTGCCGTAGAAGTGCGTCCAGACAATGCCGCCATGTTCGGTCGCCCAGTACGAGTTGATATACTGTGGCGACATCAATTCCATACCGAATTGCTGTACTGCGGGGCTGACCGGTTCGGCGCAGAAGGTGCAGACGCGCAGCGACGACATATCGTACTGGCGTGCATCTGCCGTGTTCTGCGGGTCGGACATAACCGTCTTGAGGAACGTCACGCCTGCCTTGAAGACTCGCACTTTGTATCGTTCGATAATGCTGGCGAAGCGCCCGGCGGACGGGAAAACCGGCGAGCCTTCAGTAATGATGCCAGTACAGCGCGTCGCCAGTGTGGCGCAGATCATGTAACTCTGCCCCGTGATCCAGCCCGGATCGGCGACGACATAAATTGTATCGCCCGGTTCGGCGTCGAAGCTGACCTTCATTGTATAGGCGACGCCGGCAACATACCCGCCATGGACGTGAACCACACCCTTGGGCTTACCCGTGCTGCCCGACGTATAGATGATAAACATCGGGTATTCTGCATCGAGCGGCTCGGCGCGGCTGGTCGCATACAGCGCTTTCACAAACTGATCGGTTGGCAGATGAAGCAGTTCCTCTTCGCTATGGACTTCAATGCCGACGGCGCGCGCATTCGCCAGGATGGTTTCCAGCGCCTTGGCGGTCAACTCATGGCTCCAGCGGTCGCGTTCCGAACGCCACAGAATGTCCTGTCCGGTATGGCGCACAACGATCACAGCATCAACACGCGGTGGGGTGTTGACGAGCGCCTGTGCCACAGCAGTGCGCACACGCGACTGCACCAGCGCATCGACGCCGGTGAGGCTTTCGATAGCGCGCCCGACGGCGCGCATTGCGTCGCTGCGCTCGATCGTGATGTCGTCCTTGAGTGCCTCACGCACCTGATTGAGAATGCTCGCGACCTGATCCGACGTCAGCAGCGCCGCGCCCGGCACAGGCGATCCCTCGCTGCTGCTGAGCGCCGCCTCGATAATGTCCAGCGCCGTTTCAACCGGGACGAACTTATCGAGCGCCTGATCGGTATACTGTTCTTTGTAGGGAACGACCTGCGCGTTGCGATACGCGCCATCGCTCGTGATCACCAGGCGCGCGCCGGCATTGTGGATGCGGTCGCTGAGAGTCTTGTCGGAGAAGCCGCCGAATACCGGCGTATAGATGATGCCCAGGCGCTTGGCGGCTTCGGTGTAGTAGATCTGCTCCATGATATTGGGCATGTTCAGAGCGATGCGATCGCCCATCTTCAGCCCAAGATCGCGCAGTACCTGTGCTGCCTTGACAACCTCGAGCATCAGTTGCTTGCGTGTGACTGCAAAACTAACAACCGGACCGCCACGCCCGTTGTTGAGTGAGGAGTCCCAGCGGTCGCCCTCGAAGTAGAACGCCACTTCGTCACCGTAGCCGGTCAACACATGGCGATCCACCTCATTGAAGCACGCATTGGTCAACCCACCTTCGAACCAGCGATAGAAGGGCGGATCATCGCCATTGAAGGCGCGTTCCCATGGTTCATGTTTGGGTCCGTAGGGCACATCGACCGGCGCCCCATCGTCGTGGCGCAGCCCCTTCCAGCAACCACCCTCTTCATCCCAGGTGATCCATGCGCCAAGGTGACGGTCGTACCAGTGAATGACGCTCCGAGCAATCGCGCCATGGAACGCGCCCGGGTCGGTGAGCGCAGCCCGGCGCTGCGCTTCCCAGTCGGTGCGGGTGCGCACCGGGTTAACACGCGGTGGGCGAAGAGCAGATTCGATGGTGGTCATGGGTTCTTTCTCCTGACAAAACTCCTGACATGTTACACTGTAATCGCATTTCCGCGATAAATGCGCGCCCGGTAGCGGCTTTCGAGCGGTGTTGGCAGTGGTGCGCTCGTCAGCAGCACGGCATTCACAAAGCGCTGCAATTCCTCTTCTTCTTCCGCTGGTGTACGCGGCTCCTCACTGCGCGCGCGTCGGGTCAGATCCACCTGATTGACCGGCACGTGCGGCATGGTGCGTTCGCTCTCGGCGCCAGCTGTTGCCGTCAGTGCGTGGAGCGTCGTTTTGACGAAGTTCGCCAGTGCGAACTCCTCAGCCGTCGAGCGCGCTGCGGTTGGCGGCGTCACCAGTGTGACGTTTGCGCCCTCGATCAGCCCGGCCTTGCGCGCAACCCGGAAATGGTGAGTGATATGCTGTTCGACCAGTTCCTCGAACTCGGCAGTCGTCAGTACATTGCTCCAATCGCCGTTTTGGGCGCTCAAGGCGCGGGTCGGCAGTGCGCGGAACGGCGTTGAAATGACAGGACCGGGACGCCCATACTCTGCCATCGCCCGATCAATCCCGCCTTCGATGTCGCCGCAGGTCGGGATGACGACGAAGCGTCCGGCATGTTCGTAGTCAGCCATGGCGGCTGCCAGTTCAGCTGCGGCCTGTGCAGTTTCCGTCAACAGAACGACGCGCGCGACATTGATTTCTTCGAGGAAGGTGCGCGCCAGCAGCAGCAGGTGCTCGCGCAGATGCTCGCCGATCAGGTACACGACGCTTCCTGCCAGACGTTCCAGACGCTGCTGCCCCGGTTTGCCGAAGAGTTCGCCTTCGGTGACGGTGCGCTCGAAGCGCAACCCGCCTGACGGGTGGAACGTCTCGCCGGTTACATTCCGGTCTGCCAGGTAGAAGACCGTAGCAAGCGCCACATCGAACTCGGTCGGCATCCGTTGCAGGTGAAGCATACCCAGAATGCCGTCGCGCACTTTGATGGCTTCGCGTTCGATCTGCGCCTCGGTGAAGAACGGATCGGGCGGTTCGACCGCCAGCGCGCGCCGGTCGTGCGCTGAGACATACCCGCCGTTTTCCAGGCGATTGAGCAATTTCCGCGCAATCGTGGCATTCATCAGGTATAACTGCGCGCTCCCGCCGGTATCGCTCGTTTCGCGCAGCATCGTGGCCAGGCGGCGCAATGGCGCTGGCATCGCAGGATTCTCGGCGATCGTTTCTAGGTCGTTAGCGAACAGATCAGGCAGCAGATCGGCAATCGACGCTCCTTCGTGGCGCGATGCCAGCAGTGCAGCGAAGACCTCGTTGAGCCGTTTGTTTTCGAGAATCAGCCGGGCGCGACGCATAAACAGTCCCGGACGATTACCGGCGCCCTTCAGGCGTTCGCCTTCGACCGGACCGGGAGCGATGGCATTGATCTGGATCTCAGGACCGAGGAAACGCGCCAGGCTTTCGACCATTGCGCGCTGTCCCGCCTTGCTGACCGCATAATCGGAGCGGTTAGGGTACGGGATCGCCACATACTTTTCGCCGCCGAAGTAAGACGAGACATTCAGTACATACGCTCCACCCGCCGCCTTCATCTGCGGCGCGAGACGGCGCAGCAGCGCATAGTTGCTGATCAGGTTGGCGCGCAGAGTATGGCGCCAGGCGTCTACCGGCATATCGATCACCATTTCTTCGGCGCCGGCAATGCCTGCATTGTTGATCAGATAATCCACCTTGCCGAACACGCGCAGCGTATGCGCGATCAGCCGTTCGAGCCCTTCGATGTCGGAAACATCACTGCCAGGGAAAATCGCAACCCGCGACTCGGCATCCGGATAACTGGCATCGCGCACCTCACGCACGATCGACGCGCGCATCTGTTCCAGCTGATCGGCGTTGCGCGCTGCCAGCATCACATGCGCGCCGGAGAGCGCCAGCAGGCGCCCAATCTGCCCGCCAATGCCGGCGCTGCCGCCGGTGATCAGCGCTACCTTCCCCATGTGAAGACCAAACAGACTTTCCGCCCAACCGAACCCCGGGTTATGCACACCAATGGTGCCGACGATTTCCTCGGGCAGGTAGAGGTTGATCTCAGCGATACGCCGGTCGCTGCCCAACAATTTTGCCACCCAGGCGCAGGTAAAATCAAGGTTGGCGGTTTCGGCGTTCACATAGCGGATCAGTTGATTGGCCCACACGGCTGCCACCGGTTGACCATCGCGCTGATGCGCCGGATTGAGCGCGTCGTGCTCGCTTTCATGGCGCCAGACGCGCACCAGTTGTTCGACGGCCGAGCGCAGAATGTCGCTGTACTGATTCCCCTGCTGGTCGTCGGGGTTGCTGACGAACAGGACGCGATGCACCTGTGATCCGGATGGATGTTCCTCCCAAAAGCGCGCCAGTTCGCGCGCAAGCGCAACCGTACCCACCAGTTCTTGCTGCAGGAAGCGCTCGATGACCTGATCGTCCACATCGACCAAGCTTGCAGAGGGCGCGTGGCGACTCAACCCTGGCAGGATGACGGCGTGGTGAATAGCGCCCAATTCCGTGCGGATCTGCTCGAGCGTATGCGCAGCGGCGCGTGAGTCGAGCGGATCGAGATGCACCAGACGGGTTTCTGCAACCATCGTCGGACGACCATACATATCGGCGGCGATAGCGTGACGTGGTTCGCGCAAGAGCGCCGATGCCTTTTCCAGCGCACGCGGATCACGGAACCCGACGACAACCGTTGCGCGGCAGGAGCGCAGCGCATCGGCCAGCGCAATTGCATCGTCGGACTGATCGCCGGCGCAGATCAGAATGACCTTGCCGGTGGCATCAACGCTGCGCAGACCGGGGCGCGACACGAACGTTGTGCGACTTTCGAGCGGCACATCCATACCGTGCGTCACCTCAAAGGCATGACCGGTAAATGCGGCAGCCTCATCGCTGGCGAGGAACACCGCCGTATTGGCGACATCAATGGGGGAGGGGAAGCGCTTGACCACCTC
>JBEPYG010000249.1:0-7079 GCA_041641515.1 Roseiflexus sp. | reverse complement strand
TGTCTACCACAGTCACCCACACCCCCACAGCCTGCCGGCATGCATAGAGTGTGCGCATTTACGCAATTCCGCCCGTAGACCTGCCCGCTATTCTGTGCTATACTACCAATTGTGACCCAAACCACGATCCCAACGCCGGTATCGTTCCTCGCCGCGTTTGTATGACTTCACGCTCGATTGTTTGGGTGGCGAAGACTCGTCAGTGATGTTCGTCGCTGACGCAGGGCAGGCGCGGCTCGCAAATCCAGCAAAAAGGAGGGGACGATGACTCAGACTGAACACGAGGTGCTGCGGTGCCCAAACTGTGGCGCAGAGTGGCGTCCAACCGCACTGGCAACCAGCGTCGAAATCAGTTGCCCGGTTTGCCTGCACCGTTTTGCAACATCTGATGTTCTGGAGACGCGCAGATCGTTTAGCGTGCGCGATTTTGCCGAACAGATCAGTGCATTGATCAATCGCGCGCGAACCGAGGGTTTGAGCAGTGATGTCATTACTGACGTCCTGCGTGACGAGCTTGCCTACAACGCCGAACTGGCCAATCCCAGCCATACCTTCCACGTCCAGATCGTCGATCTTGGTCCGGCTGAGGGCGCCATACGCACGCTGCCTCCCAATGAAGCGCGCATGATCTTGCAACGTCGCAGCACGCCGCTCATCAAACGTTAGCACGCCGAAGCGCAGGTTTGCCCGCAACGTCACTGTGGAGCTGCTCAAGCTCGCTTCACACCAGCAGCGATCTCCTGCCGGGCGGCGCTGACTGTCGCTGCCGCCCAATACCTGGCGCTCCACGACGTGCGTAACTCTGTCGTCTTCGCATTCGGTGCGCCGGTTTTCTGTGCGTCCTTCCTGTTTCCATGTTCGTCTCAGGCGCCCCTGTAAGGGCGCAACTGCAGCATTGTTGCCGGAGTGTGTCCATGAATCCTGCCACGTTTGCCAGTGATCTTGTCCGTCGATTCGCATCGCTTGCGACCGCTGTGCAACAATCGTTGCCACGATTGCGCCAGCGCCCGCCGCTGTCGGATCGCCCGATTCGCGGGGTGATTCTGACAACCGAGCAACTTGAGGAGCGCGCGCACGCGCTTGCCGCCGATCATACGATTGTGATGCAGCCTGGCAAGGCGGGAGCGCTGCTGGCCTCGGTAGACCGCAATCATCGCCTGCTGCAACAGGCATATCAGACGCTCGCGGCGGATGCTGCGCAACACCAGCCGCTCACGCCAGCCGCTGCCTGGCTGGTCGATAACTATCACGTGATTGTCGGGCAGATCCGTGAGATTCGGCAGGACCTGCCGGGCGGTTACTACCACGAACTCCCCAAACTGAAAGGGGGTCCCCACAGCGGCAAGCCGCGCGTCTATGCCATGGCGCTCGAACTCGTCGAGCATACGGACGGGCGCATCGACCTCGAACAATTGACGCGCTTCATGCTGGCGTATGAAGCTATCGCGCCGCTGGCGATCGGCGAAATCTGGGCCATTCCGATCATGCTGCGCGTTAGCCTGATCCAGAACCTGGGACGCCTGGCGCGCCTGATGCTCGATGAGCGCCGTCTCCGTCTCGAGGGCGCAGCGTGGGCAGAGCGCATCCTGGCACAGAAAGATGTCGGGTCGTTCGAAGGAAATACGGCCTTTCGCCAGCTCGCACGCGCCCATCCGCAGTTGCCGCTGCCGCTTGCAGTCGAGTTGATCCAGCGGCTGCGCAGCGAGGAGGGAGAGTTCGACATTGCCCAGTTGATGGTCTGGCTCGAACAACAACCCTCCATTCCATACAACACCGCCGAAGAAATCATCCTTGCCGAACAGCGCCGCCAGTCCGCCAATCAGGTGTCGGTCGCCAATACGATCACAAGTATGCGAACGATGGACGCAGTGGACTGGCCCGACTGGTTCGAGCGCGTTAGTCTGGTCGAACAGATCCTGCGTCAGGATCCGGCGGGCGCGTATGGGCGGAGCACGTTTGCCACACGTGACCGCTACCGGCACGAACTCGAGCGTCTGTCGCGTCGCAGTGGTTTGCGCGAAGACGCAATTGCGCGGCGTCTGGTGCGGATTGCAGCGCGGGCGCAGGACGAGGGACGCCCCTTGCGCGAGACGCATATCGGCTATTACCTGGTGGACGAAGGTAGAACAGCGTTCGAGGCGGCACTTGGATGTCGCCTGACCCCTGGCGAGGTGGTGCATCGCGCCGTGCTGCGCCATCCCGAAACGGTCTATCTGGGAGCCATCACTGCAGGAACAATCGCCATAACTGCGGCAGGCTGGCGCTTCGCCCGATCCGGTCGGCAGCACAGGGGGATTGATACGCCACCGATCCTCACCGCTGCACTATCACTCACTGCGGTGTTGCCCGCGTTTGCACTTGCAAAAGAACTGGTCGACCGCGCCGTTACTCGCCTGACTCCGCCGCGCGTTCTGCCGCGTCTCGACTTCCGCGACGGTATTCCCCGCGAGCTGCGCACGATGGTGGTTGTGCCAACGCTGCTTCTGACGCCGGAAAGTATCCGCACGCAGATCGAGTCGCTGGAGGTGCTGGCGCTCGCCAATCAAGACCCGCACCTGCATTTTGCGCTGCTCACCGATTTCGCCGATGCCCCGCAGCCGCATATGCCTGAAGACGCGGCATTGCTGACGCTGGCGTGTGAACGTGTCAGGGCATTAAACGAGCGCTACGGCAGCGATCGCTTCTTCCTGCTCCACCGCCGCCGCGTCTGGAATGAGCGCCAGGGATGCTGGATGGGCTGGGAGCGCAAACGCGGAAAACTCGAGGAGTTCAATCGCCTGCTTGTCGGCGCTACGGACACGACCTATGAGACATTCATCGGCGACCTCAGCATTCTGCCGCAGGTGCGTTATGTCATCACACTCGACGCCGACACGCAGCTGCCGCGTGACGCGGCGCGCAGGCTGGTTGGCACGCTGGCGCACCCGCTCAATCAGGCAGTGTTCGATCCGCACACGCAACGGGTGGTGAAGGGGTACGGCATCCTCCAGCCACGAGTCGGCATCGACCTGCCGAGCGCCCTGCGCAGCCGCTTCGCGCGTATTTCTTCGGGCAACGTGGGCGTCGATCCGTACACGACGGCTGTTTCCGATGTGTACATGGACCTGTTTGGCGAAGGGATCTTTGCCGGCAAAGGGATCTACGATCCGGCGGCAATGCGCGCGGCGCTGCATGATCGCTTCCCGGAGAATACGCTCCTCAGCCACGACTTGATCGAAGGGTGCTACGCGCGCGCGGCGCTGCTCTCCGATGTCGAATTGCTCGACAGTTACCCGACGACATACGCCGCCTATTCGGCGCGTCAGCATCGCTGGGTGCGCGGCGACTGGCAGATCGCCGGCTGGTTGCTGCCGCGTGTGCCGCGCGCATCCGGCGGGTATGCGCCAAATGTCCTGCCGCTGATCAGCCGATTCAAAATTGCCGACAACCTGCGTCGCAGCCTGACACCGCCTGCAACGCTGGCATTGCTCATTGCCGGCTGGTTCGTGCTCCCTGGTCGTCCGGCGGTCTGGACGCTCCTAGCGCTCGGGCATTACCTTGCACCATTGACGTTTGCCATCCTGAGCATACGCCTTGCGCCGGTAAACTGGCGCTATCTGCATATCAGCCTGATCGCCGCAGTGGAACATCTGCGCTGGCCCGCGTTGCAAATGGTGCTGAACATCGCCATGCTTCCCGACCAAGCGTGGCTGAACCTGGACGCCGTCGTGCGCACGCTCTGGCGCATGGGCGTGACCCATCGGCGTATGCTCGAATGGGAAACCGCTGCCCAGGCGCAGCGCCGCCTCACCAATTCGTTCGATTATCTGCTCAGGCGCATGGGTCCCTCGGCAGTGGCGCTGCTGATGCTGGCAGCTGTGCGCGCTGAACGCCTGCGCGACTCCTGGCACTCCGCTCTGCCGGTAGCGCTCTCGTGGGGTGCAGCGCCCTTCTTCGCCCGCTGGCTCGATCAGGAATACGTTCCTCGCCGCATCGAGCCGCTCTCTGCCGATGATCGCAGGATGCTGCGGCGTGTGGCGCGCACAACATGGGCCTACTTCGATCGCTTCGTCGTTCCGGAACAGCACTTCCTGGCACCGGACAACTTCCAGGAGACGCCGCGGCCAGTCGTGGCAGAACGCGCCTCGCCAACCAATATCGGCTTGCAGTTGCTTGCCGACCTGGCGGCGGTCGATTTTGGATACCTGGGTGTGCGCAGTCTGGTCGAGCGCGTCGGGCGCGTGTTCGAGACGATCCAGCGAATGGAGCGCTTCCGGGGGCATCTGTACAACTGGTACGATACGCGCACCCTCCATCCGCTGCCGCCGCTCTATGTCTCGACGGTCGATAGCGGCAATCTCGCCGGGCATCTGCTCACACTCCGCCAGGGGTTGCTCGCGTTGACCGAACGACCGGTGTACGGACCATGGATCATCGAGGGTTTGCGCGACGTTCTCGAAATCATACAGGAACGCCTGCCAACCAACGCCAGAGGACGCACATCGCTTATGGCGCTTCTGCAGGCGCTCGACGCCACGCCAGACACGGCAGAAGGGTACCGCGCACGCCTCCTGCAGGCCGCCGACCTGGCGATCATTCTGACGCGCGAGCCGCATGTGGCGGAGTGGGCCGAGGCGCTGGCACGCCAGGCATATAGCCTGCTCAACGACATGCCGCACGATGGGATGCTCGCGGCGCCGGAGGACCCGGAATTCCGCGCTGCCATCGAGAGACTGTCGGATGCGTGCATCGATCTGATTACAGCGATGGACTTCCGCTTCCTCTACGACGAACGCCGTCGCCTGTTCGCCATTGGCTACAATGTCAGCGAAGGACGACGCGATAATTCGTACTACGATTTGCTCGCTTCCGAAGCTCGTCTGGCAAGTTTCATCGCCATTGCACTCGGAGAAGTTCCACAGGAACACTGGTTCTATATCGGTCGTAAGATTTCGCCGGCTGTGGCAACACCCACGCTGCTCGCCTGGAGCGGCACCATGTTCGAGTATCTCATGCCGCTGCTGGTGATGCGCAACTACCCCGAAACGCTGTTCGACGCAACCTACCGCGGCGCGGTCGAACGCCAGATCGCCTATGCTGCCGAACGCGGCATTCCGTGGGGCATTTCTGAGTCGGCATTCAACCTGCGCGACTCGCAGATGAACTATCAGTATCGTGCATTCGGCGTGCCGGGGCTCGGATTGCAGAGCGGGCTGGCGAACGATCTGGTGGTTGCACCATACGCGACACTCCTGGCATTGCAGGTCGCACCGGTCGAGGCGGTTGCCAATCTGCGCACCTTGATGGAACATGGCGCATTTGGGAACTACGGCTTCTACGAGGCGATCGACTTTACGCCTGCGCGTCTGCCGCCTGGGGTAAAAAGCGCCGTCGTGCAGACGTACATGGTTCACCATCAGGGCATGGGATTGCTGGCGATCAACAATGTGTTGAACGACAATATCATGCAGCGCCGCTTCCACAACGAGCCAATCATCCAGGCGACCGAATTGCTCCTGCAGGAGAAGATTCCTGCCGACCGGCCGCTACCGCTGCCGCAGGAGAGCGCCGTCAGCGAGATTGCGGTCACGCCCGATGTCGTTCTGGAGCGTCACTTTACGACGCCGCATACTGCGGTTCCATATGCATACATGCTCTCGAATGGCGTCCTGACCTCGATCGTGACGAATGCGGGAGGCGGCGGCTGCCGCTTCACCCTGCCCGAGCGAACAACGTCCGTCGCCATTACGCGGTGGCGTCCCGACCCGACGCGCGACGCGTCCGGCAATTTCGTCTATGTGCGCGATGTGCGCAGTGGCGATACATGGTCGCCGACGTACCAGCCGTTGCGCATCCTCGGCGACGATTACCGGGTCACCTACGGTGCAGGGCGGGTCGAGTTCCGCCAGCAGTACGCCGGCGTCGATACGCGCCTGGAAATCACTGTGTCACCCGAAGACAATGTCGAGGTGCGCGTGCTGACACTGGTCAACCAGACGGCGCAACCGCGCGAACTGGAGATCACGACATACGCCGAGATTGTGCTTGCGCCCGACGCCGCCGATGCTGCCCACCCGGTCTTCTCGAATCTCTTTGTTGAAACCACGTTCGATCCGCAGAGCGAGGCGTTGCTGGCAACGCGCCGGCCGCGCTCACCGAACGATGAACGTCTGTGGGCAGCGCAGGCGATCGGTGTGCGTGGACGCGCCCTGGGAGAGGCAGAGTACGAAACCAATCGTCTGACGTTCATCGGGCGCGGACGTGACCCGTCACACCCGCAGGCGCTCGACCGCCCGCTGAACGGAAGCGCAGGCGCAGTGCTCGATCCGATCTTCAGCCAGCGCCGTCGGGTGCGGATCGTGCCTGGCGGGCAGGCACAGGTGATCATGACCCTGGCGGTCGCAGCGACACGCGAGGACGCGCTGCGCCTGGTAGAACACTACCGCGACGCCGCCATTGCGATGCGTTCGTTCGATATGGCACGCATCCAGGCGCAGGTCGAACTCATGCACCTTGGCATCAACGCCGATCAGGCACACCAGTTCCAGCGCCTGGCATCGCTTGCGCTCCTGCCCGACCCGGCGCGTCGCACGGCAGCCGAGGTGCTGGCGCGCAACAACAAAGGACAGCCAGGGCTGTGGGCATACGGCGTTTCTGGCGACTATCCGATCATGGTGGGGCGCATCGCGCCAACATCCGATACATCGCTGGCGCGAACCCTGATCCAGGCGCACGAGTACTGGCGGCTGAAAGGAGTGTTGATTGAGCTGGTGCTGCTGGTCGAAGATGGCGCTGACTACCGGCAGGAGCGGTATGAGCAGATCATGGCGCTGGTGCGCAGCAGCCGGTCGAGCCGCTGGCTGAACCAGCGCGGCGGCGTATTCGTGCTGCGCACTGGCGTGATGCCCGACGCCGATCAGGTACTGTTCGAGACGGTCAGTCGCATCACCCTCTACAGCCGGCGTGGCGATCTGGCCTATCACTTGCGCCGCCGCCTGCCTGACAAAGCGTCGCCGCCGCCGCCGATGGTCGACCTGCCGCGCGATGGCGAGCCGCTGCCGCCGGAAGACCTGACGCTGGTCACAGAGTATGGCGGCTTC
>JBEPYG010000248.1:0-7105 GCA_041641515.1 Roseiflexus sp. | reverse complement strand
TGTTACTCTCCGGCTTCTCCAACAAAGATCGTCGCCATGACCGGGCGATGATCTGAGACGCCGTCCCACGGTCCCACCGACGCGCCTGTGCACGTCAGATCGTTTGAGATAAAAACATAGTCGATGCGCACCAGCCAGGCCGGGATCGGAATACCCATCAGCCTTCGTTCCCCAGCGGGCCAGGTGAATCCGGCGCCGTTGCCATGGTTCTGCCAGGCATCGATCAACTCACTTTCGAGGATCCGATATGCCCGATGGAATGGCGTTGCATTCATATCGCCGACGACGACCAGCGGTGTGCGGCGATTCTGTGCGAGGGCAGCGATTGCTTGCGCCTGGCGCTCACGTTCACCGACAGACCATGTCATCCGGTCGCGCGGTCCAACCGGCGGAAGTGCGTGCACGTTCACCAGCGTGATCGTTTCACCTGGAGTGTCGATCTTGACAATCTGCGGATCGCCGACCCAGTAATCACCTGGCATTTGAGCATCGGTGCGGCGCAGGGGAAACCGGCTGATCACTCCCATGCCGGTGACCCCCCACCGTGGATCGAGCGCCTGGTGGGGGTATTCGTTCTTCAGATCGCGTTCGAGAGCAGCAGCGATGTCAGGATTGAGTTCCTGCAACGCAACGATGTCGGGTTGTGCCTGGCGAATCGCCGCAATGACACGATCCGGACGATCGTTGCCACCGTTGATGTTAAACGTCATCACTCTGAACTCTGATGACCGCGAGGCAACGCTAGGCGTAATGAACGGCATCCAGGGCGCAGCTAGCAGCGGTGCTCCAGGCACGAGCAGAAGCGCGCTGAATGCAATGGCAAATGGGTGCCGGACAATGAGCGCAAAAATGCAGACAAAGGGAAGCGGCAGAAGCAGGTAGGGCGTTCCGGCATTCAGCAGGAAGAGCCACCACCAGCGATCCTCGTAGATCGCCCGCGCTGCCAGCCAACCAGCAATGAGAAGGAGGTAGACGAAGACAGGCGCTAGCACGAGGCGTATGAACCAGTGGCGCGGCTGGCGCGGCTGTGATTGTATGGATTGCATGCAGGCGTTCCTTTCGAGAGTGTGGCTCATGTCGCCATACCCATGAACGCTCGATGCCTCCATTTTGTTGCCGGATCATGCGTTCCACGTTCTAATCCAGGACCCTGGATGTCTGACACGATCACCGGCGTGGGCAGAAACTGCACCATCGGTGGCGTTTTTCGGGCAGCGATGCATCTTCGGCACAAGACCTCAAGGGTCGGACAGGTTTCCACGTTCCACATCCCCGCCACAGCTCCGATGATCTTCTTACAACCTTTCTTTTTACAACCTTCATATTTGGCGTAGAATAATGCACCAGCGTAAGCAATTACACTTTTCGCGGACATGATCGCTCTCTTTGCCTTGTTAGCGCGTCATGTCTCAAAAAAGGTGTTGACTTTATGCATGCGTGTGGTAGAATAACGCCGATTGAAGGGTAAAGATGCGACCATTGCCACCCAACCACGATTCGTCCTGACACCCGCTGCTTCAGCAGGAAGGAACGCTCATGGCGGAGCCAGAAACTCTTCTGCAGCTAGGAATCGACGCGGCGCGCGAGGGCAACCGCGAGGAAGCGCGCAATCTGTTCAGTCTGCTCACCCGCCAGGAACCTGACAATATTCAGGCATGGCTATGGCTTGCCGGAGTCGCTGAGGGACCGGAACAGCGCCGTGCGGCGCTCGAGCGTGTTCTCGAACTCGACCCGACGAATGAAATGGCGATCAAGGGGTTGCAGGCGATGGGTGTACCATTGCCGCAACGCGGAGGTGAACGTCCCGCTTCAACCGAAGCGCCCCCGCCACCACCTCCCCAAGCGCCAGCAAAACCGCCTGCAGCAATGACGGAGGAAGAACAATTCGCAGCCGAACTTGATAGCGCATTCGATGATTACGATGCATTGCCGCGTGCTGCACCTCCGCCGCGCACCGAGCCGCCACCCGAAGAAGCCGGGAAACTGCCGCCAATGCCGCCGCGTTCGTCCCCGACTCCGCCACGCTCCGCCACCGTACCGGCGCGCGACGAGGACGAGGAAGAAGAGCCGGCGCGTCGCGGTCCCAGCCCCTTGCTCTGGATCTTGCTCGGCGTCATTGCGCTGGTGTTGATCGTCTTCCTGATCATTCAGCTCTTCTTCCCGCCAGGTGGCGGACCCGGTCCGATACCGCCGACGCAGGTCGTGGAACAGCCAACCGCACCGGGCGCAGAGGGTGAAGCTGCTACGCCAGAAGGAGGCGCCGTTCCACCGATTGGCGAAGTGACGCCGCAACCCGGCGATGCCACACCAGAACCAACACCCGCTGAAGAACCAACCGCAGCACCGCCGGCAGAACAACCGACTCCAGAGCCGGCGCCGGTCATACCTCCGGAACAGGCGCAACCAGCGCCGGTGGCGATCGGGACAATCCTTCAGGCGGATGGATGGAACTTCACGTATCCCAATCAGAACTATGCACTGCCGCTTGGGTCACAGGTCGGGAACTTCACCGCTGAACAGGGCAGATTTCTGCATGTGCTCGTCTTTGTTGCAAACAACAGCGGAACAGACCAACCACTGCCGCGTGATTTCTTTGTGCTCAAAGATGCGCAGGGGCGGGTCTACCAGGCGCGGCCAGAAGTGTCGAGCGCGGCGGTGCGCCCAGGCTTCAATGCTGATGTCGGGCACGAAACGCCGATCCCGTCGAACGGGTTGACTACCAGCGTCTACCTGGTGTTCGATGTTGCGCCAGGTGCGACGAATCTCATGCTGTTTGCACGCAACAAGCCGGATCAAGGGTTCGTTGTGATCGGATCGGTGCCTTAGTGCAACCGCACATGGTGTAGGGTTTTCGTGCTGTCAGGTCATCAGGAACCTGCCTGTTGCACGGATTGTCGTAGGGGCGATCATTGTGTATCGCCCCTATGGTGTATCACCTCAGAGAATGAGTAATCCTCCACATAACCCTCTCTCTGCGGTTATCGTGCAGTCGTTATTGCAGAAGGCGGCACACTTTCGCCAGCAGGGTGATACCCGGCGTGCGCGGGCGCTGCTCCGCATGCTGGCGACCCGCTGCCCCGATAATCCGTGGGTGTGGCGTGCGCTTGCCGATGTCGCTGAACATGAGAACGAACGACGCACGGCGTTGCGGCGCGTTGTTGCGCTTGTGAAGGCTGCCTCCGCGCCTACACCTGAACCAAGCGCTGCTGCTCGTCCGCCGGTTCCTGTATCTACACCGGCGCCGCCAGCGCAACCTTCCGCCTCCCCAGCGCCGCCTTCCGCTTCACGATCCGTTCCTCCGCCTGCTGCATCGCCGCCGCAACCGTCTGCAGGGCAGTCATCATCGGCAACGCCGCGCCGTGCGTCATCAGCGCCACCCTCCGCTTCACGATCCGTTCCTCCGCCTGCTGTATCGCCGCCGCAACCGTCTGCAGGGCAGTCATCATCGGCAACACCACATCTGACGTCGCCGCCTGCGGCCATACCTGCAAAGGCAACGTCCGAGTCCGCCACGACTGCACCACCTTTCATTGGCAGGTATCGCTGGATCGGGATTGCCGGTGTAGGTGTGGCAGTGCTGATCTTCGTGATGCTGCTTGCAAACTCGCGCTGGTTGAACACAGCAGCTCGCACCGAACCAGACCTGCCGTCGGGCACGCCGGAACCTGTTGTGGGAGCGACATTGCCGGCATCTTCCCCTGCCCCGATGCCCCTGTCACCAGTCGTATCAGCTGCACCTCCTGGAACGCCGCCTCTGGCGACGCTCGCGCCGACGGATCCACCGCGCCCCACTGCAACAGTTACCCTGCCACCCACGTCTACACCACTTCCAACACTCGCAGCTGGCACGGTCATCCTGCGCGACGCCTGGACACTGACGCTGCTACGTCCGGATCACGCTCTGGCGCTGAACGGTCCAATCGGGGCGCAACAACCGAAGGGACGCTTCGTGCTGGCGCTCGTGGCTGTCGCCAACAATGGCGCTACGCCGGCGCCCGCGCCACCGGAACTGTTTGCCCTGATCGATGCGCGCGGCAATCGTTATGCGCCGGACCCGGCGCTTTCGGCATTCTACCTCGAGACGTTCGGTCGCGGCAGGTATGGCGATTTCAGCCTCGACGAAGCAATTCCCGTCGGGATCGGGCAGGTGAGCGTGCCGGTGATCTTCGATGTGCCGGTCGATGCAAGCGGTCTGACGTTACACCTGGGCGAGTCGGTTGCCGGGTGGCCGGTGATCGGATCGCCGTGATGACACGATTTGCGCTGCACTCCTGCTTGTTGCACCACAGAGACCCTGAGGACACAGAGTGAAAAGCGCATTCTGCTCGCCTGCATACCTGCACCCCTCGACGGATTGTTCGTTGGATGTTTGCCAAAAGTAACTGTTCACACTTCTCCTGGGATCGAGGGTGCGGTCGCAGCGACGTTGCAATTGTAACGTCGCTGCGCGAATGCTTTTACACCAAATCTGAATACTTACTGCCAAAAGTTCGTTGGACGTTCTCCGAAAGAATGTCTATAATGCACACAGGCTGCGCGGCGGATTGCGCAGACTTCCTAACAATACGAAGCCGAATGCGACCTGGCATGCTATTTGCGTTACATCATCATTCACCGACGGGCATTAACGTCGCATGAATATGTCTCCCATCACTGCCGATACCTCATCTGCGTCGCCTGTACGTCGCACCTCCCGGTCTCCCTGGAGCTGGCTTGCGCTCATTCTGCTGGTTGGGGCGTTTTTCCGTTCGACAGCGCTGACCACCTGGGATGGGACATCGTACCTCCACCCTGATGAGCGGTTCATCATCTTCACCGCCTATAACCTTCAGGTGCCGCGCAGTTTCAGCGACTATTTGCGCAGCAATTGCGTGGTCGATGGGCGGATACCGGCGGCGCGCGCGACAACGGACGGTGCAGGCAACCCGATTCCGCTGAACCAGCAGGAGCCAACCCGCGATAGCGGGTGCAATACCCTCAATCCGCGCAACTACAACTGGTCGCGCTTCTTTGTTTATGGCACGCTCCCGACAACGGTCACTCGACTGGTCGTCGAGCTCCAGGCAACCATTGCAGGCAAACCATCCCGTATTTCGCCGGAAATGGTTCGTGATACCGGGCGTACTCTTTCGATGCTGTACGACCTGGGAACGGTCGTGATGGTCTTTCTGATAGGTCGACGGCTCTTCGATCAGCGTACCGGTCTGGTTGCAGCATTCCTGTATGCAACGGCAGCGTTCCCGATCCAGATTTCGCATTTTTTCACGGTTGACGCCGCCACGACATTCTTTGCCACGCTCTCGGTCTATTGGGCGGTACGTATCGCGCAAGGTGGCGGTGCGGGAAGCGCGATCGGCGCCGGTCTCAGCATCGGTGCAGCGATGGCGTGTCGCGTCACGCTAGCGACACTGGGACTGGTGGTTGTCGCAGGAGCGCTGGCGCGTCTGGTCGAGGAAACCAGACGCCACGCCGCAGACGCGCAAGCGCCTGGCATCCTGGCATGTGTGCTGATGGCGTCACCGAGATTGCTGGCTGCGCTTGCCTGGCGCGTTGCATTGGCAGGCGTCGTGACTGTCGTGGCGTTTCGGTTGTTGCAACCCGATGCCTTCACCGGACCGTCATTGTTCGATGTTCGTCCAGAGCCGCGCTTTCTCGACAATATTTCATCGGTCGGCAGACTGGTCAGCGGCGAGGCCGACTTTCCTCCGTCGCAACAGTGGGCGCAACGCACTCCTTTCCTCTTTTCACTCCAGAACATGGTGCTGTGGGGGATGGGGTTGCCATTAGGTATCGCAGCGTGGGTCGCCTGGGGTGTCGCCGGGTGGCGTATTCTGCGCTACGGCGATGTACGCCTGCTCGCGCCCTGGGTGTGGATTTCGTTCTACTTTGCCTGGCAGGGCGGTCAGTTCGTGATGACCATGCGCTACTATGTGTTGCTGTATGGTCTGCTGATCGTTCTAGCTGCCGGAGGATTACTTGCACTCTGGGATCGTGCACGGCGCGTTCCAGGGTCGCGCTGGCGCCAGATTGCCTGGCGCGCGCCCCTGATCGTTGCGGTGGCGGGAACTGCACTATGGGGATTTGCGTTCACCCGCATCTACACCGAACCTCATTCGCGCATACAGGCGTCACGCTGGATCTACCAGCATATTCCGCCAGGTTCGGTCATCACGTTCGAGCAATGGGATGATCCGCTCCCGTTGCCGATCGACGGTCAGAACCCGGGACAGTACATTGGGATCAGCATGGCGCCGTATGGCGAGGATGAGCCGCTCAAGTATTACGGATACATGTCCGGCGAAGGCTCGGTATCCGAGGGATTGCTCGATCAACTCGACCGCGCCGATTATCTGATCTTCAGCAGCAACCGGGTGTACGACTCGGCGACCCGTCTGCCGGCGCGCTACCCGGCGCTTTCTCGCTACTACTACCATCTCTTCGAAGGCAATCTGGGCTTTGAACTGGTTGCCGATATTCATTCGTTCCCAAAACTGTTCGGCATCGCGATCCCGACACCGATTCTGGCGGAAGAAGCGTTCAGCGTCTATGATCACCCGCGCGTCCTGATCTTCCGCAAGACGCCTGAATACACGCGCGCCCGAGCGGAACAGCTCATCCTCGGCGATGTGGCGTGGGGCGAGGTGTACAAGATAACGACGCTGCGGGTCAACAAAGCGCCGACCGCGCTGCGCCTGACGCAGGATCAGTGGCCGCTCTACCGCGCAGCTGGCGATTGGGCGACCTTGTTCAATCCGTCAAGCTTGGCAAATGCGGTTCCCTGGCTGTTCTGGCTGCTGGCGCTTGAGGCGCTGGGGCTGGCATGCTTCGCGCTTTTGTTCCGCAGCATGGCGACGCTGCCGGATCGCGGGTTCGCGCTGTCGAAAATCCTGGGGCTTCTGATCGTGGCGTATGTGCCCTGGCTGCTGGCGTCGGTCGGTCCTGCGGGGGCGCATAGCTCGCTTGGCTCACCGCTTGTACCGTTCGGCACATGGAGCGTTATCCTGTGCACAATCGCGTTCGCCGGTGCGGGTGTGCTGGCGCTGTGCTGGAACCGTACCGCGCTCCACGCCTTCTGGCAACAACGACGCGCTGCTATTCTGACAGC
>JBEPYG010000247.1:0-7134 GCA_041641515.1 Roseiflexus sp. | reverse complement strand
CAGCGCCAGGGACCATTTTCGAGACCTCGATCGTGCCGTAGCCGCCATTGACCAGTTCGAGTGACAGCCACGCAATATCATCGCCTTCGACCGGTGCAGGCGTTCCATCTGCTCCAGGACGCTCTGCGACAATCGTGGCGGTGCGCGCTGCCACGGCGTAGATCGGACCGAGCAGATGGAAGGTCAGATCGATCAGATGCGATCCAAGATCGGCAAGCACGCCGCTTCCCGGACCGCTGAAACGCCAGCTCATGGCACGATCGCGTCGCAGGTTGCTGCTGCGGTAGTAGCGCAGGTGAAACCCGCGCACCTCGCCGAGCAATCCGCCGATCACGCGACGACGCGCTTCCTGAAGCGCCGGAGCGAAGCGAAGATGGAAGTTCACCCCGCCGAGCAATCCGCGCGTTCGCGCCAGTTCGACGATACGCGCCGATTCGGCTGGCGTGGCGCCGAGCGGTTTTTCGCAGAAGAGCGCCTTTCCGGCTGCGAGCGCCGCTTCGGCGATCCGTGCATGATCGCCGGTTGGGGCGCAACAATCTACGATTGTTACGGATGGATGCGTCAGTAACTCACCAGGATCGGTAGTCGTCAGCACATGATCGCCAAGTTCGCGCCGTGCCCGCTCTGCCGACGCAGCGCTGGCGGTTGCGACTGCGACCACGCGCACCCGCGAGGCAAGATCGGGGTATGTCAGTGGCAGCATCCGATAACAGAGCGCGTGCATCCGACCGATGCCACCGTAGCCGACCAGTCCGACACCAATGTCTGCTGCCATAGGGTTATATCCTGTTGAATGGCGGCTCTCCTGCGACTGCCAGGCGCTCCAGTTCCTCCAGGGCAATGTGCGCAGCGGCATAGACCTGTGGGTCGCGCTGCGCCAGTCCGCGCGCCTCGAACTCCTCGACATCGAGCCGCAGCAGATGATCGCGCCGCGCTGACACGAACAGATCGAGGTCGAGGTCTTCGGAGATGATCGACTCTGTGCTGATGATCGCCGGGCGCGTCACATTACAGTACCATCCCTTGAGGGCGCCTGTTGTGCTGCGCAATTCGAACACATTGTACCAGCGGTTGGCATAGAAATGCTCAAAGAAAACGTCCCCTGTCTCGAACGTTACATACCCAAGATCGATGCGCGGGCGATCCCATCTGGCACGCACCAGGGCATATGTCGACGTCATGTGAATGACTTCCGCCTGGTATGTCACAGTGTGGTTCTTTTGCGGTTTGAGGAGGCGAACGGTAACGACCTTCACACATAACTCCGTCGGAGCAACCGTCGAATCCTGTGGCGCACATCGGCGCCAAGCGCGCGCGCGACGAGTGATGCGACAAAAAGCCCGATCAGTTGCAGCAGCGACATTCGTGGGCGCACCAGTTCACGCAGGAATGCGGGATCACGCAGACGAAGCGGCGACGAGTCGCGCACCTCGATCTGCAGATCGTCGCCGCGCCATTCGCGCTCGACCCAGAAGAGATCCGGCATGCTGCGCTGGAAAAAATAGTAGGCGGGGTTATAGGCATACAGATAATCGAACAACTCACCGAACGGCTCGTCCGTTTCACGTGGATGGAGCACGAGCGTACCGTCTTCCAGGTTGACGTACCAGCGGTGGAACGACCAGTGGAACAGGCGCTCGGCAATTTCGGACGGGCTCTGAATATACCCGGCTGCGCTCACGCGCCGGAGTTCGGCGGCGAACTGGAGCGGGTCGTCCATATGTTCCAGAATATGCGAGCAGATTGTGTACGCAAACGCGCCATCTTTGAAGGGGAGATGGTGTGCATCTGCGACGACGAACGGACGATCAACAACGAGATCACCGCCACGCTCGCGATTATCGGCGCCGGGGTAGCGGTCGACCAAAATATTAGCGCGCGGATGCGGATTATCGCCGCTCCCAATCTCAAGCACCAGACCGGTTGGCGGGGGATTGCACTTCTGTCTCATCGTTCGTTATTGGGTTAGCGTGTTCATTGATCGTATGGCGCTACCCATGATACTGCAGTTGTATCCCGCCAGATGATCCGTTTCCATGGGGTAAACGCCTCAGCTATTGCGTGCGAAGTCCACCTCCGTGGCCTATGAAGCTCACGAAGGCGAGCTTCACCTTGCTCGCCGCAGGCATATGGTGTTCCAGGACATCATCCACGCGAGCTCGCGCAGGCGCGCGTTGCCCCGCAAGCCGAGCGCTGCAGCCCCACCGCAGCAGGCGCGCCTTGCCCCCGTAGCCGAGCGCTGCAGCCCCACGGAAAGCGAACCGCCACACGAGCTCGCGCAGGCGCGCTTTACCCTGGAAGCCAAGCGCTTCAGCCCCACGGAAAGCGAACCGCCACGCGAGCTCGCGCAGGCGGGCTTTGCCCCGCGCGCCGAGCGCTGCAGCCCCACCGCAGCAGGCGCGCCTTGCCCCGCAAGCCGAGCGCTGCAGCCCCACGGAAAGCGAACCTCCAACTGGAGTACTAATTCAAATCATCCCCGCTGAGGCTATCACGCAAGATGTCGATATATTCGAGCGCCAGGCCTGTGCCGATAGCAACGCAGTTTGCCGGTTGATCGGCGACATAGCAGGGAACACCGGTCACATCGGTGAGCAGTTCATTAATGCGGCGCAGCATCGAGCCGCCGCCGGTCATAATCATCCCTTTGTCGATAATATCGGACGACAGTTCCGGCGGCGTTTCGGCGAGGACGCGGCGCACTGCTCCGATGACCGCTTCGAGCGGCTCCTGCAGCGCATCGGTGATTTCATTCGAACCGATCTCGATCGTGCGCGGCAAACCGGCTACCTGATCCCGTCCACGCACCTGCATCGACAGCGGACGTTCGAGCGGCAGCGCAGAGCCGATTTCGATCTTGATGCTTTCAGCGGTACGCTCACCGATCAGCACATTGTACTTGCGCTTGACATACGCAGCGATTGTTTCGTCGAATTTGTTGCCGCCGACGCGCACCGAATGGCTGACCACAATATCGTTTAGCGAAATGACCGCCACCTCGGTCGTGCCGCCGCCGATATCGATGATCATGTTTCCCGACGGCTGTGCAACCGGAATGTTTGCACCAATCGCTGCTGCAAGCGGCTCGCGGATCAAATAGGCGTGGCGCGCGCCAGCCGCCTCAGCCGCCTGGCGCACCGCGCGCATCTCGACCGTGGTGACCCCAGCCGGGATGCAGACCATCACATCGGGCTTGCTGAAACTGAACGGTCCCATCGCCTTGCGAATGAAATAGCGCAGCATCGCCTCAGTGATGTCGTAATCGGCGATCACGCCATCGCGCAGCGGGCGAATCACTTCGATACTTTCCGGTTCGCGGCCGAGCATCGCCAGCGCATCTGCGCCCACCGCCTTGATGCGATTATCTTTCGTCGAGATTGCGACAACCGAGGGTTCAGAGAGGACTATTCCGCGACCTTTGACGTACACCAGTACATTGGCGGTACCCAGGTCGATGCCGATTTTCTTTGCCATACCTTCCTGCCCGGCAAATCGTGCCTTCAGCATGAAATATCGCAGGGTCAAGAGCAGCATCTATGATACTGCATCCTGCGCCCTGCGATAGCGATTCAGAAGGAGCGCGTTGTTTCACTAGTCGCGCTCACGCCGGATCTTCTTCAACTGTGCGACTTTCAGTTGCACGAGTGCGCGGCGCAGTTCCGCCTCGGCGAGCGCCAGGTCCTGCGCGCTCTTGCGCTCGGCTATCCGCTGCTCGGCAGCGCGGCGCGCTGCTTCGGCGCGCGCCTCATCGATCTCATCGGCGCGCTCCGCCGTATCCGCCAGGATTGTCAC
This sequence comes from Roseiflexus sp., assembly GCA_041641515.1. Lineage (GTDB taxonomy): Bacteria > Chloroflexota > Chloroflexia > Chloroflexales > Roseiflexaceae > Roseiflexus. The sequence continues at coordinate 3,345 of JBEPYG010000247.1, read as the reverse complement.
ACGATGCGGCAACACTTCCATAAAGCCGCCCGATATCGCAAAAGGAGTGGTGACACCATTCTTGACGATATCGAGTTCACCGATCTCGAGAATCGTCAGGAGCGGCGCGTGACGCGGCAGGATGCCAACGCGGCCATCCTTCGTTGGTGCATTGATCATATCCACATCATCGGAGAGCACAACACGCTCGGCTGTCACGATCTCGAGATGGATAGGCATAGCCGTTACCTCCGCGACGCCTCGTACGCCTGAATGACATCATCGAGCCCGCCCTGGAGCAGGAAGAACTGCTCTGGAATGTGGTCGACCTCGCCTGCCAGCAGCCGCGCAAAACTCTTGACCGTTTCGGCGATTGGCACATATTTGCCGGGGCGACCGGTGAACTGCTGCGCGACGGTAAAAGGTTGCGAGAAGAAGCGCTCAATTTTGCGCGCGCGCGCCACCGTCAGTTTATCGTCATCGGACAGTTCCTCGACCCCCAGAATGGCGATAATGTCCTGCAGGTCCTTGTAGCGCTGCAGCACACGCTGCACTTCACGCGCCACACGGTAATGCTCCTCACCGACGATATTGGGGTCGAGAATGCGACTGGTCGACGCCAGTGGATCAACGGCGGGGTAGATGCCCTTGGCGGCAATACTTCGTTCGAGCGTGATCGTTGCATCGAGGTGCGAGAACACCGTTGCCGGCGCCGGGTCGGTATAGTCGTCGGCAGGCACATAGACTGCCTGCATCGACGTGATCGACCCCTTTTTGGTGGACGTAATACGCTCCTGCAATTCACCCATTTCGGTGCCAAGCGTCGGCTGGTACCCCACCTGCGACGGCATGCGCCCCAGTAGTGCCGAGACTTCCGAGCCTGCCTGAACGAAGCGGAAGATGTTGTCGATGAAGAGCAGCACATCGCGCCCTTCATCACGGAAATACTCCGCCATCGTCATCGCCGTCAGTCCGACGCGCAGGCGCGCCCCGGGCGGTTCGTTCATCTGACCGAACACCATCACCGTTTTGTCGAAGACCCGGGTATGCTCATCGATTCGGGCCTCTTTCATCTCGTGGATGAGGTCATTCCCCTCACGCGAGCGTTCACCGACGCCGGCGAAGACCGAGTATCCCGACTGCTCCTTGGCGACGTTGGCGATCAGCTCCTGGATGATAACCGTCTTGCCGACGCCGGCGCCGCCGAAGATGCCCGTTTTACCGCCGCGCGTAAATGGCGCAATCAAGTCGATGACTTTGATGCCCGTCTCAAAGATCTGCGCTGTCGTCGACTGGTCTTCGAGCGCAGGGGGTGGACGGTGGATCGGGCGATACTCGGTCGTCTTCACCGGACCTTCGCCATCGATCGGGTCGCCGAGCACATCAAACACGCGCCCAAGCGTCCCTGCTCCGACAGGAACAGCGATTGGGCGACCGGTATCGATCACCTTGACGCCACGGCGCATGCCATCGGTGCTGCTCATTGCCACCGCTTTGACCAGGCCACCGCCGAGTTGCTGCTGCACCTCCGCGACCAGGCGCTTGCCGTTCTCGAGTGGTATCTCCAGCGCATTGTAGATTTCCGGCGTTTCATTCTCCGGAAACTTTGCGTTAATCACCACACCGATAATATCTGTCACGACACCGGTTGTTCCGGCCATGAGCTTCCTCCACTCAGGTACTATCGCATCACATTTCCGCCAGGGCTGCCGCGCCCGAGGCAATCTCTGAAACTTCCTTCGTAATGTTCGCCTGGCGCGTCTTGTTGTACGAAAGGGTCAGGTCGCGCTGCAGTTCTTTGGCGTTATCAGTCGCGTTGCGCATCGCCACCATCCGTGCGCTGTGTTCACTTGCGATCGCCTCAAGCACCGCCTGGTAGAGCTGCACTTCGACGAAGCGCGGCAGGAGTTCACGCAACACTTCTTCCTGGCTCGGCTCGTAGGTATAATCAACCATTTGCTCTGCCGGTTCGTGCGGCGGATCGATCGGCAGCAGCCGTTTGATCGTCGGGCGCTGCACCAGCGTGTTGACAAACTGGCTGTACAGCACATACACCTCGTCATACCGCCCGCTCAGGAAGCCGCTGATGACATTTGTCGAAATACCGAGCACATCGGTCAGACGCGGATAATCGCCCAGTTTGGTCACCTCTGCGACCAGATTCTGGTGCGTGCGCACCATGAAATCGCGTCCCTTTTTGCCGATCGCCAGAACTTCGACGGTATGTTTCTTTTCCTGCTCCTCGAGAATGAAGCGCGATGCGCGTCGCAGCACATTGGCGACCAGGCTGCCCGCCAGCCCACGGTCAGGCGTGACGACGATCAGGGCCACGCCCTTCACCACAGGGCGCACTTCGAGCAGGGTGCCACGGCGCATCCCAACTGCGCGCCCCGTCAGCTCGCCCATGACATCAAGGAGACGGTCGGCATACGGGCGGGTTGCGAGCACATTACGCTGTGCGCGGCGCATCTTTGACGCCGACACCATTTCCATTGCGCGCGTAATTTGCGCCAGGTTTTTCACCGAGCGAATACGACGCCTGATTTCGCGTGTACTGGGCATACATACCTCGTGCAAAGGCAGGGCTCACACATCACGTGCATGTACCCGGAGTCGAGCGCCTGACGACCCCTCACCCCTCTGCAAAATTGCTCATCTGCTTGAATTCTTTGAGCATATTCTCGATAGCAGTGCGAATCTCCGGCGAAGGGAATTTGCGATCAAGGCGGTTCTCGAAGATCATCTTCCCAACCTCGGGATGCGCCGTGCGCATATAGTTGAACAACTCCGACTTGAACCGCCCAATCTGGCTGATCGGCACATCATCGAGATAGCCATTGATCCCTGCGAACAGGATCACAACCTGCTCTTCCAGCGGCATTGGCTGGAACTGCGGTTGCTTGAGCACTTCCTGCAGGCGCTGACCGCGTTCGATCTGCGCACGCGTCGTGGCATCGAGGTCTGAAGCGAACTGTGCGAACGCCGCAAGGTCACGGAACTGCGCCATATCGATCTTCAAGCGATCCGAAACCGAGCGCATAGCGCGAGTCTGCGCCGCACCACCGACGCGCGACACCGAAATACCGACATTCAGCGCCGGGCGAATACCGGCATTGAACAGGTCGGTCTCCAGATAAATCTGACCATCGGTAATCGAGATGACGTTGGTTGGAATATACGCCGACACGTCATTCGCCTGCGTTTCGATGATCGGGAGAGCAGTCAAGCTTCCGCCGCCGTAGTCTTCGTTCAGGCGTGCAGCGCGTTCGAGCAGGCGCGAATGGAGGTAGAACACATCACCAGGGTACGCTTCACGTCCCGGTGGACGACGCAACAGCAGCGACACCTGACGATAAGCGGTTGCGT
>JBEPYG010000246.1:0-7142 GCA_041641515.1 Roseiflexus sp. | reverse complement strand
CGCCGAGTTCGCGGGTCAGCAGGGTCTCGAGCAGGATATCATCAGTCTCGAGTGCGGAAATGTGTGATACTGCCGAACCTGCGTCCTGCGCAGGCGCAGCGCGCTCCAGAGCGCCACCAGCTCCGGAAAGAGACGGGAGTGCCGCCTGGCGGCGCAAGGCATCGATTTCGGCGTTCAGGCGACGATTCTCGAGTTCCAGTTCCTGAATGCGCCAGGATGTGTCCTGCTGGTTGCGTTGCCGTTCAGTTTGATCGCGTAGTGCTTCGATCTCGGCAGTCAGACGCTGGTTCTCGCGCTCCAGAATACGGCTGACCTGGTTGGCGGTCTGCAGTTCCTGCTGAAGTGTATGCTGAATCTCAGCTGCGTGGCGCTCGACATCCTCCAGGCTGCGGCGTAGCGCAATCAGTTCGTGCTCTTTGCGGATCAGCGATTCCTCGAAGTGTGCTACCAGCAACGCCAGTAATTCCTGGGCGCTTATTCCTTCTGGGGTTTCTTCGGGATCGAGGATTTCAACATTGTCAATTAAGACGCGCCGCTCATCAGGCGCGGTACGGTCTGACGCATGTTCCCGTTGATCGTGCATGGTTCCCTCGTGGTACACGGCATTCCGGCAGGTGACGCTTTCGCAATCGTGCGCCTCATTCTAGAGGTGGCAGATGAACACCCTGTGATCATCCGCAACCGGTCACGTTCCAACGCAACAGGTGTCTGGCGCAGCGCACGCGGCACATTCGAGCATCCTGATAGTTCTGAATGACAGTACGATATGGCGCCGTAATGACATTCTCGTTATTGGGGAATACGTCCGTGCGACGCCAGCGCATCGGCTGCGCGGGTCGTTTCCGGCAGGCGGTAGCGAGTCACGCACGCCATCACGAACTGTATCGCTGTCTCCAGTGAAACGCGGTGCCCGACGGAGACGTAGACCGGGCGCACGCCGGGGCGGGTGCGCACTGCTGCTCCCACCACTTCATCGTGATGTCGCAGCGGTGTCCAGGCGCCGCGCACATCGGGCAGCGGATCGTGCACGCCGACCAACAGCGATTTGGCGCATCCGATCGATGGTAGATCGGTAAGAACGCCGAGATGGCAGGCGATACCGCAGCGCCGTGGGTGCGCCAGTCCGTGTCCGTCGCAGATGAGCAGATCGGGCGTGATGTGCAAGCTTGCAAGCGCGTCGAGCACAGCAGGCGCTTCGCGGAACGAGAGGTAGCCGGGGACATACGGGAACCTGATCTGCCGGCGTGCAACGGCATAATCGAGCGTCTGAAGCGACGGAAACGCCAGCGTCACAACCGCAGCTAGCGCACTATCGCCGCTATACCCGGCATCGACGCCAGCAACGGTGCGGATCGTCCCGAAAGCGTCGTGCGTGATAACCTGTGCACGTATCTGCTCCTGAATGGCGCGCGCCTCATCGAGATCGGCGGGCCAGGGATGATTGACGGATGGCGTCATTTCCACACGCTCCTAATGACGCAGATCGTCTGGCAGGCGTTCGAGCCAGCCGGCGTCCAGCACTCCCCACAGCCCAAGCATGATCGCTTCGGCTGTATCGTGGCGGAGCGCCGTGGGCCGAGGCGCTCCCGACCACGTGATCACTCGCCGCGCCAGGGTGTCAGCTACCCGTTTTGCCTGATCGCCGTTGCGCTGCTCCCGTTCGTACAGCAGTGCACGCCGCCAGGTTTCGGCGCTAACCACGCGGACGGGAATGCCGAGTCGCGCCGCTTCCCGCATCCAGATATCCGCCAGCGGTCCGCTCCCTTCGATATAGATCCATTCCAGGTCGGTCAGTTCAGCCAGAACGCCGGTGACGCCGCGCCGCAGACGAGCAGCGCTGCCGAAATTGTGCGACCCGTAGCGGCGCAGTTTGCCGTCGTCGCCATAGACTGCGAAGCCGGTGCGTAACCCTAGATCGATGGCCAGTAACGAGGGCATGGCGTCATTATAGTCGAAATCGCGTTCAATTGGATCTTGACACACATGTTCCGGTGTGGTATACAAGATGTAAGCGTCTCGAGCAGAAACATAACCGACGGTCGGAGAAGAGAAAGTACAGAGTGTGCGGGTGTGAACAATGAATACGCTGGCGACGAGTGATATTCCCCAGGCGGATGTGCTGTGGCACGTGGCGCGTGTGCCGGAAGCTATTGTGCGCGGGCATACGACCCACGAGGCGATCGGTGCATACCTCGGCGCGAAGGGGCAGCGGCAGGGACTGTATTATGCCCAGGCAGCGCGTGTGCTTGGTCTGGTCGGTGAACCGGAGGAAGATGGGACAGTTCCGCTGACGCCGTATGGTCGAGCGTTCGCGCAGTACGATCGTTCCGCGCAAAGCACGGCACTGCGTCGTCTGCTCCGCGAACAGGAGCCGACACGATCGGTCTTGCGCGCCATTCGTGAGCGCGGTGGCATCGATTACGACGGTATCGCCAGCGTTCTGCGGCAGCTGGCGCCGCTGGCGGAGAGCACGGCGCGGCGGCGAGCGCATACCGCCGCCGCCTGGCTGGTTGCCGCTGGTCTTGCCGCCTGGCGCGACGGAAAACTCGTGGCTGTGAGCGCGCCGCCTGAGAGCATGGGATGGGCGGTGGTGCGTCGTCGCACCGGAAGCGTTGCGCGCTGATGTTGCTGTGATCCGGGCGTGTCACCCGCTCCCTTTTTCCGCGTTGTGAGCGCGCACGTCGCTCCTGAGAGCGAGAGCATCTTGCCTTTGAGCGCTCGACGAAGGCGGGACGCCTTCACTTCCAGGCTTTCCTTTTCCCTCAAGCGTGCAGACGTACCTGTCAGCACAGGGCGCAAGACCTATCTGGCACGACCACGAGACATCGCTTGATGATCGCACCACAATAGATCACACTTTTTCGCGCCCATTGCGCCTTCGCGGGTAACTGTTCACCATCAGAGGTTCGGGGGAATCCCTTCGCGATCAAGCATCGGCGGCGGGATAGCTTTTGCACGCGCCACGAGACGCTGCCCTGCCGACGTAAAAACCCCATGGGTACGATAAACGCGCACCTTTGCCGTACTCCAAAAATCTCGTTGTAGTGCTAGTCGAACAGAGGCGCCAGTGGCGCCTCTGTTCTTTTGTGCACCTTATCCATTCGGCAGCGGCTGTTCGCCAGTAGTTTGATCAGGTTGCGGTTCGACCCCTGGCGGTGGTGGCGGTTCGGTGGGTTGTTCGGCTGGAGGCGGCGCAGGTTGGGCTGGTTGTTCACCCGCAGGGAACGCGATGCGCGGCTTGCCGTCTGGACCGATGTCGGCAGGATGCAGGGTATAGATGTTGGGCCACGGGCGGAAGCGGGTGCGGAATAACTCGGGCGGACGCGGCACGCCATTCTCGACGACCAGACGATACACATCAATCGTCATACCGCCGCGCGCCTTGTCGGTGTGTTTAATCGTCCCCTGCGGAACTTTGGGATCGGCGACAAATACCGGCTCTGTCGGCGCGGGCGTGTGATCATACACCTTGTGCGTCAGATCGACGGTGCGATTGGGTTTGGTGCCATACAGCTCAATCTGTGCCACACCGGTCTTTGGGTCTGACCATGCCTGGATCAGCAGCCACGCCCCTGTATCATTCACAAACTTCAGGTCTGGTCCGCCGGTAAAGATCGTCGCATCAAGACCGGGACCATTCCCGCGTGGACCGAGTGCATATTTATCGTACCAGCTGATATAGAACGAATGTCCCCAGCGCTCGGTAATCGGCAATCCAGCCCAGAAAGCTGCACGGAACAACGTGGTCGAGTCCTGGCAGATGCCACCGCCGAACTCTTGTTGTGTGCGGTTCTGAATGATCGCTGCGCCTTCGACGAAACCATTGGCAGCATTGATCTGCCCGATATTCTTGTTGAACGAGAACTCCTCGCCAGGCGCAATCAGCAACCCGTTCAGCAGTTGCATGCCGACGCCGATGTTGTGCACACGATAGGCTGCTGAACCGGTAAAATCGCTTTTGCCGATACTTACCAGTTCACGGATGCCCAGCTGGTGGAGGTTGGCTTCGGTAATCGGTGGACTGGTGGCGACCATAGGAAGTTCGAGCGTTCTATCGCGCCCGTTGAGCGCGGCAAGCACCATATCGCGAGCACGTGCCTCATCGAGACGGAGCCCTGGCTTACCAGGTTTGGTGATCGTGAGATTGCCGTTGTTCCAGGCGACACGCGGACGGGTGCCGGGTTTTTCGGTCTCGTCGGCGATCTGGCGGAGGCGTTGTTCGATAGCGCTCCGGTCGAGCGTCACGACAATCTCATCACCCTGATTTGCCGGAATGCGCTCGATGATGATCAGATCTGCCAGTTCGTTGATCGTCCATTCGTACTCATTTTTTCCGACGCGCAGCGACAACGGGCCCTGAAGGATCGTTTCGATCCGCGATCGTGCGGCGGCGACAGTGACATCATCGAGGCGTGGCGGCAATTCACGGGTCTGGAGTGGGATGGTGGCAGGCACAAAATCCTTCAATTGCTGCGACATCTGTGCCAGCGTTGCATCGACCAGTACCTGCCGACCGATGACTGAGCCGATCACAGCGACCTGCTCGCCGTCGAGACGAACCTGGGCGTCGGCAGGAGCGCGCTCGATCTCGCGCGCCAGTTGCGCCAGGTACGCCTGAGCTCGCGTCTCGTCGTAGGAGACGTGCAATGGAACGTCGAGACCGTGCTGCCAGATTGCAGCGATTTCCCGTGCATCATCAAGCACTCCATTGCCACGCCCGGCGTTGTACGCCATATCGACGGCGCCACGAAAATCGAACGTCATCCCCACATCGTCGAGGGTCGGCGTCCACTGACGGTCACCGTAGGTAATGACCAGCGGTTGACGGAGAAACGCAGCATAGCGCGCCCGTAGCGCAGCTTCTGCCTGATCCGGCGTCATTTCGCCGACGGCGATGCCCTGGATCGAAACATTCGGATAGATCCGCCCTTCATACGACTGATGGATGTACGCCGCGCCGCCTGCAAGGCCCAGCACAATCAGCGCCAGCACCGCAAGCACAAACCACAGCCATCCGTAGTCGCCACGGCGCGGACGCCGCACACGCGGGCGCGCCATGACTGGAAAGCTCTCACGCTCTGCCGCCTCGGCTGTTGAAGAGAAGTGGACGTGGTCAGCCGACACGCAAACCTCCAGTACAACAATGTTGCCAGGGATGTCTGGAACCCGGCACGGGACACCTTTGAGGAAGATTTCTGATGCGCGCCCGCAGTAAGATACCACAGAACGTCTCACAGGGACGCTGTACCACTATACTTCAAACAAGCGCGTGCTGTCAATGATCAGAAACTGATAGATGTGGTATACTCCTCACATACTCGCAATCGACAGGATGGTGCACAGGCGCTGACAACGCTGGATCGTCGTCCTCATTTCTGCGCTGGAGAGCGTCTGCTCGAGTCTGCGACGCAATGGGATCGCGGTGAACCTCCTGGACCTGCATGTATCTGTCGTGAAGGACACAAAACTATGCCTGACAATGGGATGACCGAACTCGATCTCCTGGTCGGTTCGATGTTTACCACCCTCCCCGAAGAGGATCGCGAAAGCTACGAGGCGGAGCGCGAGTGGTTGACTGATGTGCAAAATCTGCTGCGAGATGAGGGGGTAGAAGTCGATCTGCTGGCGAATCCTGGCATCGAGATATGGGAAGGCGGCATTGAGCGGTATCACGATCTCTTTCTGCTCCGCCTTATCGCAGTGTATCTGGAACATAGTCGGGATATCACTCCATTGCTGGCGCCTGGTTTCGAGTTCGGTGAAGAACCGGATCCGCTGATGGCAGCTATCTGGGAGGATGAACAAACAACGCGCTTTCCGCATTTGATCAAGCATCAGGGCGAAGGCGGCTATTACCTGCCGGTCGATTTTCCAGAGCCGATCTGGATCGAGGAAGAACCAGACGACGACGACAGCGAACCGATTGAAGAATCGGTGGTCAGTTTCGGTTCCTCAGTAGCGCTGCAACGCGAACTGGTCGAGCTGGAGGGCATGCTGGATCAGGCGGGCGTAAAACCAGATCACGCGGTGCGTCGCTGCCTGAGCGTGCTGCGCGAGGCTGCCGATGTGAGCGTTGCCAATGACCTGCCGATCATTGTGTGGTGATGCGGGCGCTCTTCTGTGCTCGCCGGGTCATCAACCGGTATTCATCAACCCTGCCGCCAGGCCACTAATGCTCAACAGAATGGCGTCTTCGATGGCGGCGTGATCTGGTCCGTCGGGTGCGGCGCGCAGGCGACGCAGCAGTTCGATCTGAAGGTAACTCATCGGGTCGATATACGGATTGCGGCGCTGGATCGAGTGCTGCAGCACCAGGGCGTTATCGAGCAGGCGTTCGATCCGCGCAATCTGGCGGATCATGCGGCTGGTTCGTTCGTACTCCTCGCGGATGGCGCCAAATATAGCGGCTGCAGCGTTCTGATCAGGCGCGAGTTCAGCATAGCGTGAGGCGATGTGCAGATCGGCTTTGCCCAGAATCATCTGGGCATTGTCGATCATGACGCGGAAGAATGACCAGCGGGCATACATTTCCTGTAGGAGCGCCATACGGTCGATAGCAGACCCTGACGTCTCCCTTTCATACACAAATGTTTCGAGGGCGAACCCCAGCCCATACCAGCCCGGCAGGGTATGCCGGCTTTGCATCCAGCTGAATACCCACGGAATGGCGCGCAGGTCTTCGATCCGTTCGGTGTTGCGACGGCTTGCAGGACGGCTGCCGATATTCAGGCGGCTGATTTCGGCTATTGGCGTCACATGGCGGAAGTATGGCACGAAATCGGCGCGTTCATAGACCAGCGCGCGGTAGTGGCGCTGTGAGAGCGCAGCTAGCCGTTCCAGCGCCTGCGTCCACTCTTTGGGAGGATCATCGCGCTGGAGCAGACCAGCGCGCAGCACGGCATTCATCACCTGCTCAAGATGCCGGTGCGCCAGCAGCGGCAATCCATACCGATCAGCAATCACTTCGCCCTGTTCGGTGATCTTAATCTGGTTGCCGATGCTACCGGGCGGCTGTGCCAGAATGGCGTGGTTCGCCGGTCCTCCGCCGCGCCCGATTGCGCCGCCTCGTCCATGGAACAGGCGCATTCGAATTCCGTGACGGCGTCCAAAATCGCGAAGTTTGTGCTGCGCCTGGTAGAGCG
>JBEPYG010000245.1:0-7156 GCA_041641515.1 Roseiflexus sp. | reverse complement strand
CAGCGCGCCCGCGGTCCGGCGTTTCGTCCCAGACGGCGCCGATCGTGACATCGGGATGGCTCTGCGCCTGGCGGGTGTAGTCCCAGGCGTGGACATGCCAGTAGCTCAGCATGGCGACGCGAATCATGGTCGCACATTCCTTTCCAACATACAGTAGGTGGTGCGGGGAGGAGGAGAAGACCCCATCAGGGTGACGCATTACTCCGCGCGATCCAGAACGAATAGCGTTTCACCTGCCGTGATTATACCACCAGTCCCAGAGTCATCTCACCATAAACTCGTCTCTGGGGAACAAGTCGCGGTTGGTGTCATTCGATAGCACACGCGGCATTGATGGATCAGAAACAACCGGCTGGCGCTTGACGAAGTACTCATTGAGCCACTCAAAAAGATCAACTCCAGACTTTTGATAGTACTCGCGGGTGAATGGATCTTCAAGGCGCCGGTAAATCGCTTGCACATCCAACGCGATGGGTGCATTGCTACCGATCAAGATATCGCCAAAATCAACATAGTGCGGAAAGACCTGGGTAAAGGTCGTGCGAACCCGCTCGGTTGGAACCCAGGTTACGACCAAGCCACCAGGCCTCAGATGGTTGAGTGCCAGACGAAAGTATTCTTCAGAGTAGAGATTGCCTGCATACGCACTGTTTGGACGGAGTGCGTCAGCTTCGATCACATCGTAGGTGCGCCCACGCTGCATAATGTACGACCGTCCATCGGTGATCTCGTAGGTAATGCGGGGATCGGTCAGGATCGATTGCAGCGCCGGATACTCGCGCCGTTGCACCATTTCCCGTAACATTTCTGTCTGTGAACCAACAATCTCGATACAGACGATTTCCCTGGTTTCAGCACGCCCACCAGCATGGAATAGCGTATCTCCCGATCCAAGCCCAATGATCGCAACCGTCTGCGGATTGGGATGGATCAGGACCGGTAAAAACCCCAGCACACTATGCGTCCAGCCGTAGGGAATAGCACTCTGTCCTATCCCATTGGACATGACGTATGACCGGCGGGAAAAATCGCTTGTACTGCTCTTGATCAACGCCAGACCCGTATTGTCTTCGGCAATGATCGCATTCGATGGCGGAACGCCGTGCAATGTAGCCCAAAAGGTTTGTGAGTCTGGCACAATTGCTGCCATTCCTGTAACCAGAGCAACACTGCCCGCATATGCAGCGCGACGAAGCCACACACGCACCAGGCATCCCCACGCTGCCAGGATCAGGAACAGGCCGGATAGGATACTCAACACGCGCAAGCTATCAGATGTTCCCAGAAGTGAGAGCGCCACCAGACCTGTCAGCAGTGTGCCAGCCATGCTGCCGATGATATTCGAGGTCTGCAACCAGCCGACACGTCGTCCCAGCGCTTCTGGATCACGCTGCACAATTTTCTGCAGGAGTGGAAAACTCGTTCCCATAAAGATCGTCGGTGCGCCGATGAATACGACCGGTAACAGAACGTAGAGCAGAAGGACGTGTTGGATCTGTTGCGATGTCTCGGACGAGAGCGCATCGGGATCGAAGAAGAAAAGGGAGAGTGCATCAACGGCAGCTCCTGCGTTGAGCGGTTCATACCCGCCAAAATAGCGCCAGAATAGCGCCAGCACGCTCAGTTGTTCGACCTGTGTCACAAAGATGGTCAATGTGGCAATCGCACATACAGTCACACTTCCTTGCAAGAGGAAGAAGGGGAGCACCGGATCACGGGTACGCGATGCCCAGCAAATGCCGAGAAAGGTGCCTAGCGCTAGCCCGCCAAGAAAAACGGTCAGCAAGGTGCCAAAGGTGAATGCTGTCGACTTGAGCATCACGCCTAGAATCCTGAACCATAGAATCTCGAGTGACAGCGCAATGAACCCAGAAAGACCATAGAGCGCGATCCATACTGGAACCGGCAACTGTCTGGCAGCCTTCTTTCGCTCCGGTCGTTCCTCGGGAACAGCCGACACCGGAGTACGCACTACCGGCGCCTTCGCCAGACGCATCAGCAACCACGCCATCGGAAAGGCAGTCAGTGCAACCAGGAGATTGATCGCAGCTCCTATCTGCAAAATGGTCTCGAAACTGTACTGGCGCAACAGCACCCAGGTTGTCACTCCGGCGCCAACTGCGGCGCCAAGGGTATTGATACCGTAGAGACTGCCGATGGCGCCTGCCGCCATGTCGATCGATCGTGTGATTGCCCGTGATAGAGCCGGCAGCGAGACACCCATGCAGAAGGTCGGGATCAACAGACTCACAAACAAAGCCACTGCCATCAGCAGCGGCGAAGAAGAAAGAAACGCGAAGCGCTGGTAGAGCCAGTCATAGTACAACCCCTTGCTCAACAGCGCGAATATAGCTATCCCCAACTCAACGCCGGCAAACAGCGCCAGATTTCTCCAACGCGACAGGCGATCTGCCAGATATCCGCCAGCGAGGCTGCCCACTCCCATTCCGCCCATATATGCAGCAACAATAATGGTTACCGAGTAGACATCAGCACCAGAAAAGAAGCCAAGCATGCGCTGCCAGATCACCTGGTAGAGCAGCGCCGAAAAACCAGAAGCAAAGAAGATAATCAGCGCTACGGAAGATACGAACCGCTCGGAGTGGGGAAAAGATTGCTCACGAGAATGAGCAAACGCATGGTTCGCAGCCAAATGATCCTCCTCTTCGGTTGAACATCTCCGGGTGATCGTTATCGAGACAACTATACCATAGAGGGGTGACCAGGATGTACTGCTATCTTGATTATCTTGATGACTAGTTGGACCTGCATGGATTGCTGAAGCAAAGCTTCAGCAGTCCATAGAACGCTCACCGGCAATCAAGGCGCCGGTATATCTGGCAGGCGGTTGATGGCGTGCATCATCCGTTCCCTCCTGCGCTGGCGGACTTTGCCCGGTTGAGGCATGGCGCCGCCGTACTCCGACGGGGTTCTGTGCAGGCGTGCTCCCGCAGGTCATAGCCGATAGTCTTCCACTCGTTACGTGGTTGCGGCACGTCGATGCTGTGGTTCGCAATCGCTTAGCTCGCTTGGGTGTTATCGCCGAGCGACGGTCTCATCCAGCGTGCGGGGGGATACGAGCTCTCAGATGTAGGGTTTTTGCTAACTGCTTTCTGATGCGTTTGGTCGGTTGGCGAGCGGGATGGTCGGGTGGACGCCGCTCCGGCACGGGCAGCGGCAGGACAGATTCGGCAGCCCATCCGACTCTGACGACCCACAAGGTAGCACGGGTCATTGTCGAGCATCGGCTATTCTGGAAGACCATAAACCGCGTCTGAGGAGCGCTGGCGCGTCGTGCGTCGGCCTGCGCCAACGCCGTTCTTCCTCCAATTTGGAGGGTGGACATCGGCACGGGGGTGTGACCTTCATTGCAGGCGCGTATACCGGATCTGATGTTGAATCTTCATGAGCGTCGGTCTGCACACGTGCACCACTGCAGCGCACACATTCGGCGCTCCTCAAAGCGAGATGAAGGAGCACAGCACCGTGTGGTCGGTTCAGAAGGTGATCGACAGTCCGCCGTCCACGACGAGCGTATGCCCGGTGACGTAGGTACAGCGTGGCGAGACGAGGAACGCCACAGCTTCGGCAATCTCTTCGGGCATTGCGGGGCGTGCAAGGGGAATGCGGCGCCTTCGCACGTAGAACTCCTGAAATTCTGGTGTTTCGTGTTCGTTGATACCATTGACGATTGCCATCGGTGTTTCGACAAACCCAGGCGCCACACCGTTCACCAGGATGCCATGCGGCGCCAGTTCGACCGCCAGACAGCGCGTGAGCTGGTCGATCGCTCCTTTTGCCGAGTTGTAGTGACTGGACTGCGCCATGCCAAGGAATCCATTGACCGAGGAGATGTTGACGATTCGTCCGCCATGTCCCTGGTGTACCATCTGCCGCGCTGCCGCCTGACTGCACCGAAATGCGCCGAAGTACATCACATCGACGGCGCGCACCCATGCGTCGAAAGTCACATCGAGCAGATCGGCGGTGTAGAAGATGCCTGCATTGTTCACCAGTATGTCGAGGCGTCCGAATCTCTGCACAGATGCATCGACCATGCGTTCTGCATCACGAGTCACATCCGCCTGCACGAAAATCGCCTGCCCGCCAGCTGTTGCGATTGCGTCAACGGTTGCTGTCCCTCCCGATGCGTCGATATCCGCCACCACGATTGCCGCGCCGTCTCGTGCCAGGGTCAACGCCGTTGCACGTCCGATGCCGCTAGCGGCGCCGGTGATCAGCGCGACACGTCCTGCAAGCATGCCACTCATCGCACCACCCCATCACGATCAATGTGGGTCACAGCGCTGACGCCACGGTAGAGCACAGCGGTCACTTCAGTATCGAGTTCCGTTCCCGGTTCCAGGCAGCTTGCGCTTCCCTGTGCGATCGCCTCTTCGAGCCGGTAGGGGTAGCCGGTGCATGGCTCGAGAATGGCGGTGTAGAGTCCACGCCAGCCGCCATATGCGCCAAAGACCCATACCGAACTGAAGACCGCAGGATCGAATGTCAGTCCGAAGCCTGTGGCGCGTGGAGCATCGGTCAGCGCGCACCAGCCTGCATCGAGTTCGATAGCGTAGAAGAAATCGCAGAGCGCAGCGCTCTGCGGTGGAACCTGACGCATATCGACCGTTGCGCCACCATCGGAGTGCGCCAGGGGCCAGGTGAATCGCTCAACGGTCGCGCCGAGCCGCTGGCGAAATCCTTCGTCAACCAGCACGGTGCGTGCTGGAAGGTCGATCCGGCAGCCGGGGTCTATTGCCAGCGCCGGGTGAAGTTTGAGCAAAAAATCGAGCGGCGCCGGTCCGTCGTTGCGAATCCGGTAGCGAATCCGCAGCATTGGCTCATCGGCGCGTAACGTTATGCTTTTCTCGACAAAGGTCGGCGTGACCACGCCGCTGCGCCTGAGGCGCAGCCGTATTTCGTGGGCATCGGCATCCACCTGCCAGTCATACGGCATCGACCACCACTCGCCGTGGTCAGGGTATGCATCGCCACCGATGACGGCAGGTGCGTCGTTGGGAAACAGTTCGTCCCACCCGCCACAAAACCAGTCGTCATAAGCAGCGCCGTAGATGACCGGTCGCGGTGGAACGCGCGGATTGTGCCAGAGGATTTCGCGGTCTGCCATTTTATCGACCAGCGACCAGATTTTTGCCCCCAACTCCGGCAGGATAACTGCACGCAGATGGCGATTTTCGAGCAGCAATGCCCGAAAACCCCGGTAGGTCCAGTCTGGATCGAAAGAAACCCCGTTCATTGCTTAGTCCTCGACATCGAGCATGATGATCTCTGATCCGAACTCCTCCAGCGCAACAACAACACCATCGCGTTCCAGTTCGGCGCCGGTGCGTCGCAGCGTGTGTTTGCCGTCGATAAAGCGCACCACATACTCCGCTTCGGACAACAAACCGCGCGGTTTGAAGGTTCGCTCGGCAACATCACCCTGTGCGCGGTAGACCATCACAACGCTGTGCAATTTGTCGGGCGCTACCGCCTGGATAGCGTCCCATCCCCAGCCCAGACCGTCGATGTTGTGGAGCGGCGCTTTCAGATGGATGATCTTCGCCGAACGGATGAGGTGACGCAATGCCTTGTACTGCTCAATGGCGCGCCTGGTTTCCGCTATTTGCGCTTCGTTCCACTCGGTGACGCGCTGCATCAGGATGAGCGGCCCGCCGAAGATCGAACTGCGCAGGGTGTAGGGCGAGGGGTCGTCCTGCATGTAGCGCACGCTGTAGCGTGGCGAGAACGGATAGGACGCGCCATACACCCCCTGCCGCGTGGCATACGACGATGTGTTATCGACTGTAATACTGGTATGATACAACCGCGCCATTTTGTACGTCATCATGCACCCGCCATCCTCGCAATTTTCGAGCACCAGATGGGGACGGGCGCGGCGCAACGACCCGATGACGATGTCCAGCCCATACTGCGAGTTGGCATAGTTGCTGTCGCCCGGTGCGTGCGTATGATCGGTGCGCTCACACCGTTTCACCATGTCCTCGCCGTCCTGGATGATATAATCGATCCCTTCCTCATCAACCAGCCGGATCAACTGCTCGATCAGCCAGGTGCGGCAGGGTTCGTGCCCTAGGCAGAGCGGACCGGCGCCATAGTAATCGTTGCTGGTGTGGATGAGCCAGTCGGGGTGCTCTTTGGCGACCGGCGCCTCCGGGTTGCACTGCGCCAGCGCCACGTGAACACCGAAGCGCATACCATACGAATGCGCCCGCTCGACCAGCGGCTTCAGTCCGCGCGGAAACTTGACCGGGTCGGGACGCCAGTCGCCGATCATGCGCGCCCACCCCAGGTCCATCACTGCGAGTTCGACGCCAAGTTCCGCACAGCGGTCGATAGCTGCCAGTTGTTGCGCTTCATCGATGTTCTGTTCATAGCGCCAGGAGTTGTACTGCACCCACGGGTACCGGTCGTCCGGCAGCGGGGGATGGACATGCGCCTCGGCGAAACGCTGCGTCACATACCCCGCTTCGTCCCAATCGCCTGCGAAGCGACCAACGAAATATGCCGGGATCTCGAAGACGGCGCCGGGTGCGAGCTGATGCGCCAGATCGTCGATCTGGCTGACCAGATTGACCTGATCGGTCGTTGCCCAGGCGCGTAACCGGCTTTTGCCATTGAACTCGATGCCGCACACCGTACCGTGTCCACGCTTCGGCAACTCCTCGTGCCAGTCGGGTTGCCCATCGCGCAGCGCGAACCAGGCGCAGCTGGAGGGACCCCAGTGGTGGGCAGGATACGATCCCATACGGATCTCGTGGGGAGCGCATCCCACCCGCAACCAGATTTCGTGCTGGCTGAAGAAGTCGTGTCGGTAATTCCAGCTAAACTGCTCGACGTGGAACAGGTAGAGCGGCGGCATTGCATGTGGCGTCAGAGTCAGAATGTCGCACTGTTCGATCAGTGCTGGCGTGCTGCCGCGATTCTCCAGCGTCGCCCAGGTGCGCACGAATGGATGATCGGAAAACAGGTGGAACCAGCGCGTCAATCGCAGGTTGCCGTCTACTGTATCGAGCGTCAGCGCCAGCTGGCGACCGCCATCGTCGGTAGACTGTTCATCGACAGCGACTATCTGCGCCCATGCCGGCGTCTGTCCATCGACGCGCAGGGCGCTTCCCGTCCCCGACAGGTC
>JBEPYG010000244.1:0-7220 GCA_041641515.1 Roseiflexus sp. | reverse complement strand
TACTTCGAAGCTAATCGCGCCGGTACAGATGGGAGAGGCGACACCCGTGGCGGCGCAATTGTCAATTACCGCGCACCGATAACCATCCAGTCCAGCACATTTACGTCGAATGTGGTTGAGGGAGGCAACGGATTCGGCGGCGCGCTTGGCAATGCGGGCAGCGCGACCATCATCAACAGCACGCTGTACGACAATGCTGCAGAGTATGGCGGAGCGATCTACGGGCTCCGTGATACGCGCGTGGTCAATACAACCATCGTGCGCAACCGTGGGACGAACGGCGCCAATCTGAACTGGGAACAAACCACAACCATGACGCTCAAGAATACGCTGATTGTTCACAGCGGCGGCGGGCGCAGCTGTCGTCGCGCGGTATCAACCGATGAAGGCGGCAATCTGCAAGAAGGCGACACCAGCTGCTTCCCCAATCAACCGGCAGTATCCCTGGGGCTGAACATTCCTGCGATGCACGGCGGACCCACATTCACCATCGCGCTGCCGCCTGGCAGTCCGGCTATCGACGCTGGACGTGACTGCCCACCCTACGATCAGCGTGGGTTTCCACGTGTTGGCGCGTGCGACAGTGGCGCATTCGAATTTGGCAGTGAAGCGCCCAATCTGAAGGTATCAGCGTTACTACCGCTCGTCGTGCGCTAAGCAATCTCTGACGGCGTTCCTTATGGTGTGTTCGTCGATCGGTCGCGTTGCTGTTCCTCTTCGCGCGTCTGCGCCGCACGCGACTGATCGACGGCCTCTTTTGTCGTACTTATATGTGGACGTTTTGCCGCGTATACGACACGAAAAGTGTCGCCTTCGTGCAATCTATCATACTCCGAGGGAAAGACTGCTTCATTCTTGCGATAGGTCTTTCCAGAAGCATCTCGATACTCATAGACCAGCCGATGCCGGTTGCCCAGGCTAGCTACACTACGATATTTGCGCACAACCAGCGCATCCGTCTCGATGCCATCCGCCAGGATTGCCTGGAAGTGATACATGCGCTGGATGAACCCGAACGCGACTAACCCGACAATAACGATCGGAAGGGCGCAAAACAGAAGAATGAACAGAACTTCGCCACTCATTGCATACTCCTGTCGTCACGATCGCAACTGCGCCTCCAGATCTGCAGGCTCGGTCACCGGCAGCTGGCAGGCATACTGCTGACACACATACGCTGTTGCTTTGCCATCGATCTGCCCGCGACCCACAAGCAGCGGCGAGGGAATGAGCGGCGGGTTTTCACTAGGCGAAGCTTGTACGATGACTCGATTGGGCAGAAACAGCTTCAAGGCGATAGCAGCTAGTGCTCGAGCATCGGCAGCGTCCCGATCACCAATCAGCGCAATTTCACGCGGCTGGCTCAATGCAAATTCGGCAGCCGCCAGGTAGCGTCCGAAACCGGTCGGGTAGCGCTCCATAAAGGGAGCCATCGCACTGAGCACCGTCAGCGCCCGTTCGCGGTAGCGCGGCTCATCGAAGATCAGCGCCAGGCGCAGCAGTACATCGGCGGCAGCGGAACTGCCGCTCGGGGTAGCGTTATCGCCCGTGTCGCGCGGACGAATGACCATCTGCTCGTGGTGAGCGCTAGTATCGTAGAACCCGTCGATCTCATCATCCCAAAAGCGCTCCAGCAATCCATCCGCCAGCGACCGCGCCTCCAGCAGCCAGCGCGGTTCAAATGTCGCTTCATACAGTGCCAGAAGACCATCCGCCAGCAGTGCGTAGTCCTCCAGAAATGCCGGCGTCGGATTGGCGACCCCGCGCCGCCAGGAGCGCAGCAGTTCGCCATCGGCGCGCCGCAGTGCACGCAAGAGAAACTCAGCACAGCGCACTGCCGCGGTTCGATACTCCTCACGATCGAGAACAACGGCGCCCAGCGCAAACGCACGCAGCGCCATGCCATTCCAGGCAGTCAATATCTTATCATCGAGTTCAGGCTTCGGGCGACGCTGGCGCACCTCGAACAACACCCGTCGTCCGTGCCCGGCAATCGCCTCTACCCGTTCGACCGGCATCCCCATCACACGCGCCACTTCCACCGGGGAACGCCGCACGTGGAGGATGTTCTTTCCCTCGAAGTTCCCTCGCTCCGTCACCCCATACAGCGCCGCGAACACCGTCGCATCAGCACCGAGCGCCTCACGGATTTCGGCAGGCGTCCAGACAAAGAACGCCCCTTCGTGTTTATGGGTCGCATCCGGCGCCGGGAGCGAGTCGGCGTCTTGCGTGCTGAAAAAGCCCCCTTCCGGATGCTGCATTTCGCGCAGCATATACCCCAGCGTTTCTTCGGCAATGCGGCGGTAGAAAGGATTGCCCGTCGCCTGGAACGTCTCCAGATAGACCCGCGCCAGCAGAGCATTGTCATACAGCATCTTCTCGAAGTGTGGCACGAGCCATTGAGCATCGACGCTGTACCGGTGGAACCCGCCACCGAGCTGGTCGTACATGCCGCCTTCCGCCATGGCCCGCAGCGTCTTTTCCAGCATCTCCATGCCTCTTCCGGTGCGCACCGCGTAGCGCAGCAGGAATTCCAGCGTCATCGGCTGCGGGAATTTGGGCGCGAGCCCAAACCCGCCGTATTCCGGATCGAACGCCTGCTGTAAACCCACGAATGCAGTATCAAGCACGGCAGGTGTGAGCGTGCCGCCGGGCATCTGCATCCTGGATGCCTCACGCATCCGCTCCACCAGCTCGCGCCCACGCGCCAGCAGATCATCGCGGCGGGTCGCATATGCCTCGGCGACAGAACGCAGCACACGCTGGAACGACGGCATCTGCCAGCGATCGTCGGGTGGGAAATAGGTGCCAGCGAAGAACGGTTCACCATCAGGAGTCAAGAAGACTGTCATCGGCCATCCGCCGCTGCCGGTCAACGCCTGCACAGCCGTCATATAAATAGAATCGACATCGGGCCGCTCCTCACGATCGACTTTCACATTGACGAAATACCGGTTCATCAACGCAGCAGTCGCTTCGTCCTCGAACGACTCGTGCTCCATTACATGGCACCAGTGGCACGCCGCATATCCTACGCTGAGCAGAATGGGCTTATCCTCCGCCTTTGCCCGCGCAAATGCCTCCTCACCCCACGGATACCAGTCAACCGGGTTGTACGCATGCTGCAACAGGTATGGGCTCGTCTCGTTAATCAGGCGATTCGGACTCCTGGCTCGCTCAGTATTCGACATGATCGCTCACTTTCTGACAACCAAACTGCTGAAAACGCATACTCCCGATCAAGTCTACCACACTTCACGCAAATCCAAAGGTTCTGTCACACCATTGTCAACTCCACAGCACCGATCTCTCGTGCTATACTCAATCTGTCGCCCGGGAAGATCGGATATGCGCGTGTCTGTATGTTCCTGGAGGAGGAGATCGATGCAATCGCTCGAAACCTGGCTTGGCGCGCGCGGTCATACACTGGCGCAGACGCTCGACCTGCGGCGCGACGCTATTTGTGGGCAGGTAACGCGCAAACTGGCAACTAGTTACCCCGATCTCTGTCCCAACCTGCCTGAAGAAGACCCGGAACTCTCACAGCAGATCATGTTCCAGCAGACGCCACAGCGTTTCCATACCATGCTGCTGGCGGCGCTCCGCTTTGGCACGCTGACGGTCATCGAGCGAGAGTATCGCTGGCTGTGGGGCATTGTGCAACGTTTTGGCGTCGAGCGCCTGCACCTGCTGCAACAGGTACGATGGTATTTCGAGGCAGTGGACACCCTCGTCCAGCTCTCTTTCGAAGATCGCGCCTGGCTCAATGCGCTCGAGTCAGCCATTGAGCAGATCGTTCTGAACGCGACCACCATCCCGCCCCACCAGCCACCCTATTCTCGCATGGCTGCACATCCGATGTAACCGATCTGGCGCTCGTAGCGAAGAGATTACACATTTCTGAAGAAGGTTCCCGCATCTATGCGCATGTCATCCCTATTTGGGCGCACCCTGCGCGAAATATCTGCCGACATCGATCATCCTTCGCTGCGCCTGATGATACGTGCAGGTCTGGCGCGTCTTTCCGAAGGCGCCATCGCGTTCCTGCCCATCGGTACACGCATCCTGCACCGTCTCGTGACTATTGCCCGCGAGGAACTCATGCACATTGGCGCTCAAGAACTCCATCTTCCGCTGTTCCAACCGCGTACCTCTCCAGATTGCGCACAGAGCCGTCTTTTGCCCGCCGCTTCGACCCTGCACTGCACTGACCAGTTCGGGCGATCCCTGGCATTCGCTCCAACGGACACATCCGCTATCGCCAGCCTTATCGCAAGCGAGATCGCCTCATATCGTCAGTTGCCCGCGCTATTGTATCAGATGCACCCCGTTTATTGTGGCAACTGCCGCTCACCGTGGTTGCGTGAAGGAGTCGGTCTCACGGTTTACGCGATCGACAGCAGCGCCATTGAACTGGAAACAACGAGCGCCCGGGTGCATAGCGTCTTCGAGCATATCTTCCGTCGCTGCGACATCCGCATCGTATCCGTGGAAGGGATCCCAGCTGAAGGAAGCGCTGCTGCACATACGTCTGTTGCCATCTCGGAACACGGCGATACCGACGTAATGATCTGTGAGTCGTGCAACTACGCTGCAGTGCTGGAAGCGGCACGCATCGCGATCGACAGCACAACTGCAGCATCTCCGGCGAGAAATGAACCGGATCCACCGGAAGAAATCGCCACCCCGAACTGTGCCACCATCGCTGATCTGGCGCGTTTTTGCGGTGTGCCCGAGTCAGCAACCGCCAAAGCGGTGTTCTTCGACTCACCGGAACGCGGGCTGATCTTCGCCGTGATCCGTGGCGATCGCGATATCAATACACAGAAACTCCGCCTCGCGACGGGCGTTTCGACCCTTGCGCCAGCGCGACCTGAGCAGATCGATGCAATCGGAGCAGTTGCCGGATATGCTTCACCGGTCGGGTTGCCCAACCGCACATCCAGCGATGTGCTGATTGTCGCCGATCGATCGGTGACCGCTGGAGCGCCGCTCATTGCAGGCGCCAACCGTCACGGCTACCATCTGCGCAACGTTGTGTACGGGCGTGACTGGCGCGCCGATCTTGTTGCAGACATCGCGCTGGCACGCGCTGGCGATCCGTGTGGGAACTGCGGCGCCCCGCTCCAACGAACAACCGGACTCGCAGTCGGCCATACCACGCACGACAGGACTCTCCCGCCAGGCACAACGTTCCTTGATCGGGAAGGAATGACACGTCCAGTTGCCGTGTCATCCTTCAATATTGATCTCCAGCGAATAATCCTGAGCATCATCGAACAACACTATGATCTGTCAGGAATGGTCTGGCCATCGGAAACGGCGCCTTTCGATGTCCACCTGATCCGTTTAGGCAAACAAGACGCGACGCGCCAATCCGCCGACGCGCTCTACGACGAACTCAGCGCGGCAGGAATCACCGTTCTGTACGACGACCGCGACGACACTGCCGGCGTCAAGTTCAACGACGCTGATCTCATTGGCGTACCAATCCGCCTAGTCCTCGGCGATCGCTTTCTGTCCGACGGTCTGGTGGAAATTAAACAACGCGCAACCGGTGTGATAACCAAAACGTCGCGGCAGGAGATCCTTGCAACAGTTCGAAAAGTGCGTCCACCACTGAGTTAAGAGCCTATTCCGAATAACGCAGGATACCGAAAAACCGCATCCTGAGTAGTGCGCAGCGCGTATCGAAGGGGCAGTTTTTCGGATAGGCGCTTAAGAGCCTGTCCGCCAGCCGATGGTCAACACGTGTTTGGACGTGTCGTACTCAGATGTTTTTGCATCGGCGAGGCAACGTCTCCTAGCGCTTGTGAAAGCTATCCCGCCGCCGATTGGGCTTCCCCCGAACCCCACCCGTAAACAGTTATGTCAACGATTCCTGTCTAATACCTCTGATGTTACTGAACACTCCGCGTGCAGCGTCACGCCAAAGCGCGCCTGGACGCTTTGCGTGACTATCTGCAGTTCCCACTACAGTACTGGCGCCGTTGTCCGCAGCGCCAAGTAGACACGTGGCGTCATGCCGCCGGTTCGCACCCGCACGACGTTCGTGAGTGTCCAGACGTCAGCATGCTGCTCAAGCACACGTTCAATCAGACGCACTTCGTGGGTCAGCAAACACATCCTGGCGCCAGGCGCCGCAACCCGGGCAGACTCGGCGATCAGCGCCGGATAGAGCATCTCATTTCCCTGATGTGAGCCGATCAACTGACCAAATGGCAGATCGGCGCAGAGCACATCGACAGACCCGGTCTCAAGCGGCAACGATGTGGCGTCCCACTGCTCAAGTCGCGTCACGTTTGCCAGCCCGGCGGCTTCCAGATTACGCTGCGCACACTGCAACGCTTCCTGATCCAGATCGCAACCGATCGCCAGCCGCGCCGGGGCAAGGAGCAATCGCTCAATCAAGAGCGTACCGGAGCCGGAGGCAAGATTAAGGACGCGATCGGTTGCAGCGGGTTGCGTCATCCGCATCATGACAGACGCAAGCGTCGCATTCAGCGATCCGGGCCAGTTACACACCCGCCACGCACGGGTTGCGAGGGGGCGCGGTGACAATCGCACAAGCACTTCCCAGCCATTATTCGATACCGCACGACGCAGACGAATGAGAAGATCCCCTTCATCCTGAGCCACAATCAGACCGGTATGGTGCGCCAGGGTCTCTTTGAGCCGGGTCAACACCGACGAGTCCTCGCCTGCTGCACTCAGACGCATCGTGCGATACTGGTCTGGTCGCTCCAGAGAACGCACCATTTCTAACGTTCTGAGCAAGCGGGTCAGGTGTTGATGCCCCAGGAACGCACGAGGGCGCGGCACATCATACGTCACGACCAGATACACTGCCAGAACCGAACGCAATCGAAGCAATGATCGCAACTCACCCGCATATAACGTCCGTATTCTTCCCGGGTGCAATGTCACCGACAGACAGAGGCGTCCGAAGCGCTCGCGCATTTCATCGAGCGCATACGTTTCCAATCCTTCAAGCACATCACATTCAATATCGAACATAGGCATCGTTTCTGAATGCAGAAATAAAAAAGTACAGGCGTGCACTTCATTGTACACGCCTGTACTGTCTGACATATGGTAGCGGCGGGTGGATTCGAACCACCGACCTTCGGGTTATGAGCCCGACGAGCTGCCACTGCTCCACGCCGCGCTCTGTCGGGCGCACGGACCTACTCTCCCGGCGGGCGTCCCGCCAGTACCAT
>JBEPYG010000243.1:0-7233 GCA_041641515.1 Roseiflexus sp. | reverse complement strand
CGCCTATCTGCCCATCGATTATGTCCCCGACGATCAGGTGCGATTGGCGGTGTATCAGCGGATGGCGGAGGCGCAGACGCCGGAAGCGGTGCATGATCTGCGCCAGGAGTTACGTGATCGGTTTGGCGAACTCCCCGAACCGGCGGAGCAGTTGCTCATCTGGCTGCGAATCAAAGCGCTTGCGCTGGCGGCAGGCGTTACCTCGGTGGTCGCGACTGACGAGGAGTTCATTGTGCGGTTGCCGGAAGGCGCCGATGGACAGCGGGCGCGGCTGGAGCGCCGTTTTGCCCGCGCCAGGGGCATTCGCGTCGGTCCACAGTTTGTGCGCATCGACCGGCGGGTGCACAACGCAGGCGGCGATTCAGCATGGATCGAGGTGTTGTGCGAGGTATTGGGGGTGTTAGGGGTGACCGGTTGAAGGTTACTGCAGTCATTGCGACGGAACGTGAGGGGCAGAGAGTGGTGCGCGGTGGCGGAAACGGCGAGTGGATAGGCGACCTGGAGTCTGTATGCTTGTCGGTCGTGGTGACGTCCGCCCGTTTGCCGATGACGCGGACGTTGCTAGGGTTGCCGACGGCGATGGTCTGCGCGCCGCGCGTGACCGTCACCTTCGCCCATGTCAGGGAGTTGGCGAAGTGTCGGGTGTGGCGGATGGCGTCGGAGACCCCGTCACTGTGGGCTCGGGGGTAGCGAGGGAGGGTGTGGTGGTCGGCGACGGCGTTCCGGCATCTGCTGAACCGGTGGTGGCGGTTGGCGTCGTCTCGGGAGTGACTGTGCCAGGGGTGACCGGTTCAGGAGTTGTCGTCACGATCGTCGGTGACACGACCGGCGTGGCAGTGACGGATGAGGTTGGGGTCGCAGGCGTTGCCGTCAGTGTCCCGGTCGGCGTCCCGGTTGGCGTCCCGGTTGGCGTTTCAGTTGGCGTTTCAGTCGGCGTCTCAGTCGGCGCCTCGGTTGGCGTCTCAGTCGGCACCTCGGTCGGCGTTGCGGTTGGCGGGGGTGGTGGCGGTGGCGGGGGCGGCGGGATAAATACCGGCGCCTGAGTTGTTGGGATCGGTGTTGGCGGTTCGGGGGTCGGCGTATCGGTTGGTCGCGGCGTTGCTGTAAACGTTGGTGAGGGCACCGGCGTCCAGGTTGGCGGAAGGGGCGGCGTTTCCGTCAGCAACACAGTCACCTGCGGGCGCGCTGGTTGCGTTTGTCCGGCAGCGCCGAACACCCCTGCTCCGAAGAGCGCCGCAATCAGAACTGCCATCAGAATACCGGCGCCGACAGGCCCAACAATTGTCCAGCGTATGCCTTGCGGTTGGGAAGTGCGCCAGGGCATCGCGGCTGGCGGCGATGCGGTCTCCGGCGGGGACGCCTCCTTTGCGCGAATCGGTGGAGCGCCGACCGGCGTTAGCTGGGCGGAGCGTATCACGTTGTTGTCGGGGAGCGCCGCAGAAGGGGTTGCGTCTGCTGCACGCGGGATGGTCGTCTGGGGCGACGCAAGGCGTGGCAGCGCCAGATCGGCAATATCTTGCCGTGATGCAGGGAGCACATCATTGCGTCGGGCAACGATGCGCAACGCCTCAACGAAGGCGGCGCCAGCGCCAAAGCGCTGTTCCGGACGTTTGGCGAGCGCACGCGCCAGCACCAGGTCGAGTTCCGGCGGCTCACGCGGCGCGATTGACGATGGCGGCGGCGGCGGCGACTGCACATGCGCCATGATCAACTGCGGTGTCGCGCCAGAAAATGGCACAACGCCAGTAATGATTTCGTAGGTGACGATCGCCAGCGAGTAGAGGTCGCTGCGCCCATCGACGCGCTGCGCCGATGCTTGCTCTGGCGAGATGTACTCCGGCGTTCCCATGAAGATGCCGGTACGGGTGAGGCGCTCGCCGTCGGGCGCCTGTGCAATACCGAAGTCGGTCAGCAGAACGCGCCCTTCGATATCGATCAGAATATTGTGCGGCTTGACATCGCGGTGAACCGCGCCTTGGGCATGGGCGTGGTCGAGCGCGTCGGCAATAGGCGCGACAATGCTGATCGCCAGTGCCAGACCGAGCGCGCCACGTTCATGGATGATGGCGTGCAGCGTTCGCCCGCGCACATATTCCATGGCGATATACCGCAGACCATTCGCTTCACCAATGTCGTACACCGGAACGATATTGGGATGGCGAAGGTTGGCGACCGTCACCGCCTCACGTTCGAAGCGCCGTTCGAACTCCGGGTCGAGCGCCAGATGCGGCGCCATCACCTTGAGCGCGACAGTGCGCTTGAGCGAGGTGTCGAATGCGCGGTACACCCGCGCCATCCCGCCGCGCCCGATCTCTTCCTGCACCAGATAGCGCCCAAGATGCTGACCAATGAGGCGGGTCATTCCTGCTCCTGCATCGCGCCAGCCTTGCTTTGTGACCGGTTGTGTACGTGTCTTGTCACCAGATAGCCGCAGATGGTATAATCGCTTACAGTGCCCTACGATTGTACCACATCGCGTCGGCGATACCGATAGCGCACGTGCGAAGGAAATTCGGAGGATATCCATGCAGTCGGGACCCGTACCGATCCTGATTGTCCGGCGGCAGGACGCCCCAGCATTTCAGGTCGAGTGGGATCGTCCGATCTTGACTGTAGGTCGTGACCCCGCGAACGATATTGTGATCGAACACCCGCTTGCGTCGCGTCGCCATGCGCGCTTCGAGCGCGACGAGAATGGGTATGTGATTCGTGACCTCGAGAGCACCAATGGCACATACGTCAATGGTGAGCGGATCGAAGGGGCGCATACGCTGCACAATCAGGATCGCATCTGGATTGCCGATGCCGAGATTGTGTTCAACGACCCCGAGGCGACCCAAAAAGGACCGTTGCCGCTGGAGATTCTCAAGCGTGTGCGTGCGCACGAGGAGGCGCTGCGCGTCGATAGTCGCGCCAAAGAAGTCTATATCGACGGCAAACTGCTCGATCCACCGCTGACGGTGAAAGAGTTTCAACTGCTCGAGTTGTTATACACCCATAAGGGTCAGGTATTGAGCAAAGACGAAATTGCCAGGAATGTGTGGGACTACGAGGTGTACGATTACAACGCCATCGACGCTCTTGTCTACCGTCTGCGCCAGCGGATCGAAGCCGATCCGGGCAACCCGCGCTTTGTCGTGACTGTTCGGGGATTCGGGTATAAACTGGTGACGCAACCGGAACAGGGGTGAAGGTTAGATGGCGGCGTGGTGCGTTTCACCAGCTGGAGCACACCATATCGTCGAAAGTGTACGCGCATGATCTATACTATCACGGCGCCACGCCGGTTACGTGGCGTCGTTTCGCTCCCCGGCGACAAGTCGATTTCGCATCGTGCAGTGCTGTTGAACGCTGTGGCCACCGGTCACGCCAGGATAACGAACTTCCTCACCGGCGCCGATTGTCTGTCCACGATTGCATGCGTTCGGGCGCTTGGTGTGCGCGTCGAACGGAATGAAGATACAGTCTATGTGTATGGTGCAGGGTTGCGCGGCCTGTGTGAGCCGGTCGATGTGCTGGACTGCGGCAACTCTGGCACGACGCTGCGCCTGCTGGCAGGCATGCTTGCCGGTCAGGAAGGAATGTTTGCTGTGTTGACCGGCGACGCCTCGCTCCGTTCGCGGCCGCAGCAACGGATTGTTGCTCCGCTGCGCACCCTCGGCGCCAGTCTGGATGGACGGGATCGGGGCAATCGTGCGCCGCTGGCGATCCGTGGCGCGCACCTCCACGGCGGCAGCTACGAATTGCCGATCGCCTCGGCGCAGGTCAAGAGCGCCCTGCTTCTGGCAGCGCTGTTCGGTGATGGAATGCTCACGCTGACAGGGCGCACCGACGGGCGCGACCATACCGAACGAATGCTGGCAGCAATGGGAGCGATGATGACGGTTGAAGGACCAACCATCCGCCTGATACCGCCGGAGCGTCCTGATGCGTTGCAACCGTTGTCATTGCGGGTTCCGGGAGACCCGTCGTCGGCGGCATTCTGGTGGGTGGCAGCCGCGATCCATCCCGACGCTGAAGTGACCACAACAGGAGTCTGCCTGAACCTGACGCGCACCGGCGCGCTCGATGCACTTCGTGCCATGGGTGCGCAGATCGAGGTCGCAAATCAGCGCGTCGAAGGCGGCGAACCGGTGGGCGATGTGACGGTACGCTCGTCGCATTTGCACGGCGCTGTGATCGAAGGGGCGCTCATTCCGCGCCTGATCGACGAATTGCCGGTTCTGGCGCTTGCAGCTGCGTGCGCTGAAGGCGAAACGACCATCCGCGATGCCCAGGAATTGCGCGTCAAAGAAACTGACCGCATCGCAACGGTTGCGTCCGGTTTGATGGCGCTTGGCGCAGCTGTCGAGCCCACCGACGATGGTATGATCATCTCAGGCTGCAGTCACCTGCGCGGCGCCACGCTCGAGAGCCACGGCGACCATCGCCTGGCGATGACGTGGGCGATTGCCGGTCTTGTGGCGACGGGCGAAACCGTGCTGCACGGCGCGGAAGCGGTGGAGGTGTCATACCCGGAGTTCTGGAGCGTCCTGGAGCAGGTGCGCGAATGAGTGCGAGGAACAGGCGAGAGGGGTTGAACATTGAACAGTGCACGTGGCACGTTGTATACGCACCACATCGAAATCTACACGACCAGCTTGGTGATTGCCGGCGCCTATGACCTCGTCATCTACCGGCGCGTAAGTGACGCGATCAATGGCGAACAGCGCCGCTATATCACGCTGCGCGACGCGACGATTGCGCCGTTGGGGCATACCCATACGACACAACGTCTGCCGGATTTGCTCTGCGACCGATCAGAGGCCGTGCTCGTCGCGACACTTTCTGAGTCTGCTCCGCCACCCGACTATCCGCTCGAAGAGCAACGCCGTGAGGTTGTGCCGCTGACGGCCATGTTCTTTACGACCGCGTTTGTCGTTCGTGGCAGGTATTATGTGCGTCCGGGCTTGACGCTAGCTGAGGCGCTGGAGCGGAACACCGAGGATTTCCTGCCGCTTCGCAGCGTCCAGATCTTCCCGATTGCCGGTGGAGCGCCGATTCTGCGTGACTTTGCTGCATTAGCGCACTCCAGAATCGTCGCGCTCTATCAGGTTGCCGAACCTCCTACCCCTGCGCCGCCAACTCCCCCTAACCCTGCTGAACCTGCACTGGCGCCAGAAGAAGGGTTAAGGGTTGGAGATTAGTGCTGTTAGGCGCCCACGTCTCGAACGCCTGGTCCTGTGCTTACTCCTCTGAGGTGACTACAGCCGGTAGCCGAGAAGCGATAGTGCTACAGTTGTATCTCGCCAGATAATCCGTTTCCGTGGGCGTAAACGCCTCGGCTATTATCGGCTATGAGAACCCGCCAGATGTCCGATACCACATGTTCTGGTACAGCACGGGGCATGCTGGACGCTCCTGATCCTGTAGAGTCTTGGTAGTGTAGCAGTTGCATCCTTGCTGGTGTTCAGTCATTGTGCTATGAGCCAACTGTGTGACCCTCGCATACGGAGGTGCTGCCGATGACTATTCTCAAACGCCAATTCATCACAGATGCTAATGGCAAGCCGATCGGTGTCATGTTGCCATTAGACGAGTATGATCTGGTTGCAGCCACCCTTGACCGGCATCGTGCAGCGCAGCAGCTTGCAGTCTACCTGCAACAAATGGAGATCGCGGCACACGATCCCTTGTGCCTGGCGGATCTTGAGGCCGCAATGCAAAATTGTGGGCATGTCGACACTGAATGGTGGGAGCAGGACGCGTGAATTTCCAATGGGCGATCTTTCTGGCATCGCCTGACCCCACCACCGGATCGGAAAAAGCTGGTCGTCGTCCGGTACTGGTCGTGAGCCGCGAACGCCTCCATCAACTCTCCTGCCCGTTGTGAATGTCCTGCCACTCACCCCACGCAAATCCGTCACACGCGTGATTTATCCCAATGAAGTGCTGTTGCCAGCCGGTACCGCTGGATTGCCCCGCGATTCGATTGTGCTCTGCTATCAGATCCGAACGCGGGATAAACAACGGTTGGAACAACAGGCGGTGTAGTCACCGATGATCCATTCGGCGCGCCATTGCCGCCGCGCTGCGTTTTCAACTTGATCTGTAGATCCATGTCCACGTGCGTCCTTCAACGGAAACATACGACAGTATTCCCCGATCATTGTGGCATAGAGACATTCATCCTTCGCGCCTTGTGAGTTCCTCAACGTCCTGCAAGAAAATCGCGCACAACCTCCAGATACCGCTCGAACTGATCACGGCGAATACTGTGCCCGGCGCCGGTGATGTGCGCGATCCGAAGATGCGGAATGAGGTGCTGTAGCGTGCGCACGTGTTCTGGCGTCACCAGCGCGCCACGTGCGGGATCGCCGGTGATCAGGAGCGTCGGGCAGGTTACGCGCCGCAGGACGCTCTGCCAGTCAATCTCTGTCGGTGCGCTGCGATTGATAACATTGAGGCTCAGGCGATGTTTGGCATCCGCCCATGGACCGAGTTCATCGTCTGACCACGTTGGTGTTGCGGTGCGTTGGGCGGCGATCAATTCGTCGCGGGTCTGGCGCTTCAATTGAAGGACCCACGCGCGCATCCCCGCCCAGCGATCCTCATCGGCGGAAGCAGCGCTCAGGGTCGCGCTATCCCACCACGGCGGCGGATCTTCCAGGAGAAGCGCGCCTGCCAGGTCGGGATGCGTTCCCGCCAGCGTCAGCGCCGTGATGGCGCCCATCGAATGTCCCAGGATGGGAGGACGGTTGAGCTCAAGCGTGGTGATCACTCCTGCAAGATCGCTCGCATGCTCAAGAGGACCATACCCGTTCTCCGGTGCATCAGAGCGACCATGACCGCGCGCGTCGACCATGATGACGTCGAACTGCGCTTCAAGCGCCTGTGTCACCGGTGTCCAGCACAAGCCATCGTCGGAAAAGCCGTGCGCCAGGACGAGGGGCGGCTTTGCGCCGCCGGTGCGCGTGTAGTGGATCGTTAGCCCATTGACTCGAACATCGCCGGTGTGCCAGAGTTTCATTGATCGCTCCAGTTGAGATGCAGGTGGCGACATCGCCGCGATACCAGGCGATAATAGTAGCACATACACCGTACTTGAACATATGCGAACATGTGTGCTGAAAATGCTTGCCATCATCGACACGAAAGCTTTGACGCTTCGCCTGACGCTGCACGCATGGGTTTACGCGCCAGTGTGGGAAAAATGTGTGGGATAATGTGGGATAATGTGGGATAAGTTTGGTA
>JBEPYG010000242.1:0-7238 GCA_041641515.1 Roseiflexus sp. | reverse complement strand
CGGTTCATCACATCGCCATTGACCAGCACCCCCGGCACATTGGTGACAAACACAACCTCATCGGCGCCAAGTGCAGCTGCAATTGCGCCAGCCGCTTCATCGGCGTTCACGTTGTATGGTCCATCAGGACCCAGTGCAATCGGTGCAATCACCGGAACAACACCGTGATCAAGCAACTCATAGAGCACATCGCTGCGCACGGCGGTCGGTCGTCCGACACGCCCCAGATCGCCCGCCGGATGTTCCTGTTTCACAACCCGGATCAGGCCGCGATCGACGCCAGAGATACCGATTGCGTCGGCGCCGGCTGCGATGAGCGCCGCAACCAGGCGTGTGCTGACGCTGCCGCATAACACCATTTCCGCAGCGGTAAGCGCAGTGGCATCGGTGTAGCGCAGCCCGCCGACAAACCGCGGCGTGCTGCCAAGTGTTTCCTGGAGAACGCCAATCTCCTTGCCGCCGCCATGCACCAGAGCGGGAAGCGGACGCATCGCCGCCACAGTACGCGCCAGTTCTGCAACAAACGTCGCGTCGTCGAGTTCGTTGCCGCCGACTTTGATCACCAGGGTTGGCTGGTGATGGGTGGAGTCTGTCATCTCCTCTCTCCTCGATGCAATTCCTACACCAGTCCAGTTGTCTCGTCCAGTCCGAACATGACATTCATATTCTGGATCGCCTGACCGGCAGCGCCTTTGACCATGTTATCTTCGCTGGAGACGACAATGAGCAGCCCTGGTCGCGCCAGGGTCAGCGAGATGGCACAGACATTGGTGTACGTTGTATGCCCCAGTGTCGCCATCGCACCCGCCGGCAGCACCCGCACGAACGGTTCCCCTGCATACTGCTCGCAGTACAGCGACCGCACCCGATCTTCGCTCCAATCGTCCGGGATGCGCAGATAGATCGTGCTCAGGATGCCGCGGCTTACCGGCAACAACTGCGGGGTGAAAACGATCTCCGGCGCCGTGCCGCGTGCGATCCGCTGCAGTTCCTGGAGCATCTCGCCGACATGCCGATGAACCTGCCCAATGCTGTAGGGGGTGAGGTTCTCGTTGACTTCGACGAAGTGCGTATTCTGCTTCGGCGCGCGCCCTGCACCCGACACTCCCGACTTGGCATCGACAATGATAAGCGGATCCGTTAGCGCGCCAGCTATCAGAAGCGGCGCCACACCCAGCAGCACACCGGTCGGGTAGCAGCCAGGGTTGGCAATCAGCGTCGCGCCGCGCAACGCCTCACGGTTGAGTTCCGGCAAACCATAGGGGGCAGGCAACAACTCAGGCGCCGGATGGTCGTGTCCATACCAACGCCGATAGGCTTCAGGCGTCGTCAATCGAAAATCGGCAGAGAAATCGATCACCCGCACACCGGCCGCCCGCGCACGCCGCGCCATCTTTCCTGCTGCACCGTGCGGCAGTGCCAGAAACACCAGATCGACATCACCGAGCGGCGCCTCATCCGGTGCAATCAGCGGCGCATCGAGCGGACCCGGCGCTACATCGGCGAGCGACGCCCCAGCCGACGACTCGGAGGCGGTGAACACCACGCGCGCTTCCGAATGGCGTCGTAGCCAGCGGAGCAGTTCATACCCGGCATAGCCGGTTGCACCAAAAATGCCGACGCGGATCATACGCGCTCCAAAGAAAAGCCCTTCGGACTGCTGCAGTGTCCGAAGGGTATATCATCACGCTAACGCTTCTCTTGCCCGATGCACTCGTGCTGCGCACGCGCGGCTAACCCTCCAGACCGGTACGACCCGGACGACGGAAGCGACGCAATATACGCAGGCTTTCAGGCGTTTGATTCATAGCGAAGGTAATCATAGCGCCGATTATTCTGGTTGTCAAGTATGGTTTTATGTGTAAGTGTTCAGACTTATCGCACAGATGGCGTTTTGCGTCGGCGGATCTACGTCTCGTGGCGCTTGCGAAAGCCATCCCGCCGCCGATTCTTGATATCGGGAGACTCCCTCGACCCCCCGATTGTGAACGGTTGCTTTTATGCGAAAATTGTCAGTTGCACAGACCAGTGTGCTACACTGTGTCTGTTCCAGAATCATCAGGAGGCATGCCATGAGCGCCATCTACAATTTCAACGCCGGTCCGGCGATCCTCCCTGCACCCGTGTTGGAGCGCGCACAGCACGAATTGCGCGATTACCAGGGCCGCGGGATGTCGATCCTCGAAATGAGCCACCGTTCGCCAGAGTACGAGACGATCAACGCCGAAGCAGCTGAACGCCTCAAGCGTCTGCTTGACATCGGCGAGGAATACCATGTGCTCTTTCTGCAAGGCGGCGCCAGTATGCAGTTTGCCATGCTGCCGCTCAATGCTCTGCCGCCAGATACATCGGCAGATTACATTCTTACCGGTGCGTGGGCGGAGAAGGCATATGAGGAAGCGTTGCGCGTCGGGCGGGCGCGGGTAGCTGCCAGCACAGCCGACAATAGCTATCGCAGTGTGCCATCTCAGGCGGATCTTGCGCTCGACCCCAGTGCAGCATATGTCCACATCACCAGCAACGAGACGATCCAGGGCGTTCAGTGGCATGCGTGGCCCGACGTCGGGGATGTGCCGCTGGTTGCCGATATGAGCAGCGACATCCTCTCGCGCCCACTCGAAACGCAGCGGTTCGCGCTTATCTATGCCGGCGCCCAGAAAAACCTCGGTCCGGCAGGGGTCACGATAGTGGTCATCCACGATGTCTTCCTTCGGCGCACATCGCCGAACCTGCCGGTGATGCTGCGCTATGTAACGCATGTGAAGAACCGCTCGCTCTATAACACGCCGCCGGTGTTTGCTGTATACATGGTGAACCTGGTGCTCGCGTGGATTGAGGAGCAGGGCGGACTCGCCGCTATCGAGGAGCGCAACCGGCGCAAGGCGGCGACGTTGTACCAGGTTATCGATGCAAGCGATGGCTTTTATCGCGGGCATGCCGCACCTGAGCATCGTTCGTTGATGAATGTCACGTTCCGTTTGCCTGACGAGACGCTCGAGAAACGGTTTGTTGCCGAGGCGACGGCGCAGGGCATGGTCGGTCTGGCGGGACATCGGTCGGTCGGCGGTATTCGCGCATCGATCTACAATGCCATGGGACAGGAAGGATGCGATGCGCTGGCAGCATTCATGACCGATTTTATGCGCCGGAATGGCTAGGTGGAGTTGTCACGATGCCGATCCCTGCGGACTATCTCGAGCGCGTCTACGCTGGTGTGCTGGGGAAGATCATCGGTGTCTATCTGGGGCGTCCGTTCGAGGGGTGGACGTATGACCGGATCATGTCGGAGTTGGGCGAGATCTGGTACTACGTTCATGAACGGCGAGGTGTACCGCTGGTTGTGGCCGATGATGATATCTCCGGCACATTCACCTTTCTACTCGCGCTGCCGGATTATGGAACGACGCACAATCTCTCCCCGGAGCACATCGGGCAAACCTGGCTGAACTATATTATCGAGAATCGCACCATTCTCTGGTGGGGCGGACTGGGGCGTTCAACCGAACACACGGCATTTCTTCGACTGAAACATGGCATTGCAGCGCCTCGCAGCGGATCGGCAGCACTGAACGGACAGGTAGTTGCCGAGCAGATCGGGGCGCAGATTTTCATCGATGGCTGGGCAATGGTCGCCCCCGGCGACCCGGAACTAGCTGTCGATCTGGCGCGCCGTGCTGCATCGGTGAGTCACGATGGCGAGGCGATCTATGGCGCACAGGTTATCGCTGCGATGGAGTCCATGGCATTTATCGAGCCTGATCTTCACACATTGATCGATACCGCCGTCAGGTTCATCCCGTGCGACTCGGTGATCTACCGCCTGATCGCCGACATGCGCGAGTGGCGCGCCCGATTTGCCGATTGGCGTATGACCCGGGAGCAGATTGTTGCCAGGTATGGCTACGATCGCTATGGCGGCAACTGCCACATCGTTCCCAATCATGCCCTCATTCTGCTGGGTTTGCTGTACGGCGACGATGACTTTCAGAAGTCGTTGATGATCACCGCTACAGCGGGTTGGGATACTGATTGTAATGCCGGGAACGTCGGGTGTCTGCTGGGGATCAAGAATGGACTGGCGGGTATCGATGCCGGTCCTGACTGGCGAGGACCGATAGCGGATCGCATGTACTTGCCGACCGCTGATGGGGGACGGGCAGTGACCGACGCGGCGCGTGAAGCTTGCAAGATCGTGAACATCGGCAGGACGCTGGCGGGGGAGATGCCGTTTGTTCCCAAGAATGGGGCACGGTTTCACTTCGAATTGCCTGGGAGCGTTCAGGGGTTCGTCGTTGACACCAGGGGAGGAACTGGCGGCATTCTGCGTATCGAACATGTATCCGGACACAGTATCTGCGGGAGTCGCAGCCTGGCGCTGCATTATCGTCATCTTGCGCCGGGTTGCGCGGTACGCGCCGCAACTGCCGCCTTTCTTCTGCCGGAAGCGCTCCAGATGCCCGGGTATACGATACTCGCCTCGCCAGCTCTCTACCCGGGACAATTGCTCGAAGCGCGGGTGTGTGCTGATGAAACCAATCCTGCCGCAGTAGAGTGTTGTCTTTACCTGATGGTGTACAGCGCTGGCGATACCCTCGTTCCGGTACACAGTGCTGGCGTACAACTGACAGCGGGGACAGATCACGTCTTTGCATGGCGTGTGCCGGATACCGGCGGGCAACCAATCGCGCTCATCGGTGTTGAACTGCGGGGACGCGGTCATGGAACAGTGTATCTCGATTATCTGACCTGGGAAGGTGGACCGGAGGCAACGTTCGGCAAACCAGCGGGCGGTGGCGTGATGTGGCAGCATGCCTGGGTCAATGGGATGGATGAATGGAGTCCTGGAAATGATGAAACGTACCGCCTGATTCAGAATGAGGGAACAGGGTTGTTGATCCAGGGTTCGCGCGAGTGGCGTGATTATCGAGTCAGTGCAACGCTAACGCCGCACATGGCAGAGGCATGTGGTCTTGGAGCGCGTGTGCAGGGCATGCAACGCTACTATGCGCTTCTGCTGGCGCGCGCGGCTGATGGCGCCGGCGTCGTCCGGTTGGTGCGAGTGCTCGATGGTGTGACGATCCTCGCCGAAGCGCCATTTCCGTGGGAATACAACCAGAGATACGCGTTGGCGCTGCATGTGGTCGGTTACGACCTGTATGGCGACGTCTGCACACTCGATGGCGTTTCGGCGACGGTAACCGCACAGGATGACCGACTGGAGGGTGGTGGCATTGCACTGGTGCTGACCGAAGGATCTGCCGGTGCAAGCGATGTTAGGGTATCTTCCGGCCCCATCCGATAATGCCGAGCAGATGAGGATGAGCAGTCTACCGCAGGGGACGCTTGACAGGAACGCCGACGGCGCGCGGATAGGCAGCGGGGGTAGGGGCGATTTTGGCAATGACAACCAGCGTCCGCGGTTCGACACCGGGAATGTCCACCGGCTCCACACTGAGCAACTGCCCGCCAAGCCGGGCGATAGCGACGCGTGCACGCGCCACTTCATCGTCCACATCGTTCCCCTTTGGCGCCAGAACCCGCCCGCCAATAGCACACAACGGGAGACAGTACTCGGCGAGTATTGCAAGTTCTGCAACAGCACGGGCAGTAACGACATCGTACTGTTCACGGTGATGCAGATCGCGTCCAACCACCTCGGCGCGCGCAGTCACCACTGCGACGTCGCGCAGGTCGAGGGTAGCGATAATATGCCGCAAAAATGCGGCTTTCTTGCCGACGCTTTCGACCAGCGTGACGTGGAGTTCAGGGGCGAGAATCTTGAGCGGCAAGGCGGGAAAGCCTGCCCCACTACCAACATCGATCAGGCGTGACGGATGCTCGCCCCAGCTCAGCGCGCAACGCAGCGAGTCGAGGAAATGGCGGATCACGATCTCGCGCTCATCGGTGATCGCCGTCAGATTGACACGTGTGTTCCAGGCGCGGAGTTCAGCGCTGTAGCGCGCAAATTGCTCGATCTGGCGTTGATCGAGGTGCAACCCCCACGACCCGGCCACCATCAGCAATTCGTCCATTGGCGCGATCACAGCAGACAACTATCGGTACAATCCGTGCGTCTCGATATAGGCAACAACAGCGTCTGGCGTCTGATAGCGGATGGGTCGGCCCTGTGCAACGCGCCGACGCAGATCAGTGCTCGAAATATCGAGGCGCGGCCCATCGATCACAATCAGGCGCTCCATCAATCCAGGGACGATCTGCGACAGATACGCCAGATCGAATGACACGCCGGGGCGGGAAACACCAACGATGTGCGCCAGTTCCAGAATGCGCCGAACCTCTCGCCAGCGCGGCAGATCCGCCACGGAGTCGGCGCCGAGAATCAGGTAGAGGTCGTCGAGTCCCTGATCATAGAGAAGTTGCAGCGTGACATACGTATAGGAAGGACCGGGTCGGTCAATTTCGATGCTGGAGACTTCGAAGAAGGGATTACCGACGCACGCCAGACGTGCCATCGCAAGGCGATGGACAGGCTCAGCGACGTTCCCACCCGGTTTCAGCGGCTGCTCCCCTGCCGGAATGATCAGCACACGGTTCAACTGCAGAACGACGCGAACCTCTTCGGCAACCGCCAGGTGCCCGTAGTGGATCGGGTCGAACGAGCCGCCGAGGACGCCGGTACGACCGGTACTCATGCCTGATCGATCTCATGCTCGATTTCGGCGCCTTCCTGTAGCAGGTTCCACACCAGCCAGGAGAGCGCCCGGCGGTCACGGCGGTCGAGGTGCGCGGTGTAAGGATGGATGAGTTCGATGATATCCTGGCGACTCAGCAAATAGCAACGACGACCAAGGTCATGGTAAAGCCGCAGCGCCAGCAAGTCGGCAAACTCGTATAATTCCTGCTCAGAGAGCGTCCCGTCAGCATCAGGATGGTACAGCATCATCCTCACCCATCATCCTCATCATCGCGCCGAAGGCGACGGGTGCGGAGACGACTCTGATAGTAACTGGCTTCACGCGGGTCGGTATGCGGTGCGCGGCCACGGGGTTCGTGCTCTGCGCGCGATGGCTGTAGAGCAGCCGGCTCGGATCGCGCCTCCGCCTCCGGGCTCATTGATGTGTTAACCAGCGTGTCACCAATATACTCGAGCACGTCCCGAATATCCTCATTGTCATCGAGCATACTGTCGAACGGCAGCGCCACCCCGGAGACCGTCTT
The DNA here is from genome assembly GCA_041641515.1 of Roseiflexus sp. Taxonomy (GTDB): domain Bacteria; phylum Chloroflexota; class Chloroflexia; order Chloroflexales; family Roseiflexaceae; genus Roseiflexus. Next base: position 59 of record JBEPYG010000242.1, on the reverse strand, counting down.
CACCGTCTGCCCGATCTCCTTCAGCGTGCGATCAATCCCGCTCACCAGCGACTGCATCA
>JBEPYG010000241.1:5151-7257 GCA_041641515.1 Roseiflexus sp. | reverse complement strand
TGGCGCTGGCGGGTATTTTTCTTCAGTCGACGGTGTGCCGCGCGCGGTCAATCGCTTCAGCAATGAACGCGATATGTTCGTTATCGACGCGGTTGCGTTTCCTCCAGGCAGCGATACTTATGATGCGACCCTGGCACACGAGTTTCAACATATGATCCACTGGCATCGCCAGCCGCGCAGCCCAACCTGGTTTAACGAAGGGCTTTCGACGCTTGCCGAAGACCTGAACGGATTGGGTGACAATGGCGCGGTTCAGATGTATCTGCGCACCCCCGATACGCAGCTGACGACGTGGCATGTGGGAAGTGGTGTGATGCGTCACTACGGTGCATCGCAACTCTTTATGCGCTACGTCTACGAACAGTATGCCGGTGAAAGTCTTCCTGTCGACTGGATCGATGCCGATGCAGGCAATAACCTGCAGGTATTGGCAGACATTGCAGCTCGTCGTCGCGCCGATGTTGTCAGTTTCGAGCACCTGTTCGCCGATTGGGCTGTGGCGAATGTACTGAACGATCCGACGGTGGACGATGGGCGCTATGCATACCAGAATCTTCCAATGCGCGCTGCGGTGACAATGCCGGATTCGGACGCCTTTTCCGCAGAGGTGCGGCAGTTTGGGGTCGATTATCTCGGTCCGTTCGACGGTCCGCTGACGATTGCGTTCGATGGTGCAGATACCGTCCTCCTCGTTGGGACACTGCCAGTTGTGGGACGGTTCGCCTGGTGGAGTAATCGCGGCGACGAAAGTGTTTCGACACTGACGCGGTCGGTCGATCTGCGAAATGTGTCGCAAGCAACGCTGACCTTTCGTCTCTGGCACGAACTGGAGCGCGATTATGACTATGCATTCGTGACCGTCTCGACCGATGGTGGCAGACACTGGCAGACGTTGCCCGGCATCACCACTCGTGCTGATGATCCGCAAGGGCACAATCTGGGGCATGGCTGGACCGGCATCAGCGGCGCGCCGGATGTAGCACTTGGCGGCGCACGTGGACGCTGGATCGAGGAGCGCATCGACCTGACGCCTTTCGCCGGTCAGGAGGTTCTGCTGCGCTTCTGGGTCATCTCCGACGCTGCGATCAACGGTCCTGGTCTGTTGCTTGATGATCTGCAGATCCCAGAGATTGGCTTTGCCGATGGCGCCGAAACCGATGATGGCGGATGGAAGGCGGTCGGGTTTGTGCGCACGTCCGGTCTCCTTCCGCAGCGCTGGATCGTGCGTCTGGCACTGTTCGATGGCGATGAGACCCGAGTGAGCGCACCAGTCATCGACCCTCAAGGTCGAGCGGTCATTGAACTGTCTGCCGGGCAACGCGCTATTCTGGTCATCAGCGGCGGAACCTATTTCACAACTGAACCAGCTGCATATCGCCTCAATCTGTATCGGCCATGAGGAGTCTTCCAATGATCGGTGAGCAACTGCGCGTACTCATCTTTGGCGCTCATCCCGACGATGTCGATTTTACCGCTGGCGGAACCGCAGCGCTCTACGCCCGCCAGGGGCACGAGGTGCTCTGCGTGTCGGTGACCAATGGCGATGCCGGGCATCAGACCGAAGCCGGAGCGTATTTGGCGCGTCGTCGCCGCGCTGAAGCCGAGGCAGCCGGGCAGGTTATCGGTGTGCGGTACGTGACGCTCGATAACCACGACGGCGAACTGTTGCCAACGCTGGAGAACCGTCGCCAGATCATTCGCCTGATTCGCCGGTTCAAGCCCGACCTGATCATGTCGCCGCGCCCAAACGACTACCACCCCGATCACCGCTATACGGCGCAGTTGATCCAGGATGCCGCATACATGGTGACGGTTCCGAATGTCTGCGCCGATACGCCGCACCTCGATGCGATGCCGGTGATTGTGTACGTCAGTGATACGTTCCAGAAGCCATACCCGTTTACTGCTGATGTGGTTGTCGCCATCGATGAGGTGATCGACCTGAAATTTGCGATGTTGCACGCCCATACCTCACAAATGTATGAGTGGCTGCCGTATAACCAGGGTGTCCTGCACGAGGTTCCGGCAGGGGATACTGAACGTCTCGCCTGGCTGCGCGCCCGCCTCGATGGACGAATGCGGCAGGATGCCGACCGGTTCCGCGAT
>JBEPYG010000241.1:0-5141 GCA_041641515.1 Roseiflexus sp. | reverse complement strand
TGTACGGCGCTGAACGTGGGCGCAGCGTCGTCTACGCCGAGGCGTTCGAGGGGTGTGAATACGGCAGTCGGCTCACACCCGCGAATCTGCACCGCCTCTTCCCCTTCTTTCCAGAACGGCGCTGACAGGCGCACCGGCGCTCGATGATACACGGTTCATCCATCGTAGCGACGTTGCACTGCAACGTCGCTACCGGTTTTCGGTGTTGTGCGTCTCCTCCAGGCTCACGTTCCACAGCCATGCCCCTACTACAATCGCATAGTACGCCAGCAGCAGCCAGAGCGGAAACGACGGCAACTGCACCGCAGCCCAGGGTAATTGCCCAAACAGACGCGCGCCCTCTGTCAACCAGGCAAGGAACAGGTACGCCGGCAGTGCAAGCCATTGTCCGAGCGGCAGCCAGATCATCCCGCCGACCAGCGCAATTGCGCCGAACAACATTGCCGACGGAACCATCGGCAGCATGACCACATTCGCCAGCGGCGCAATCAGTGATAAATTGCCGAAGGCGTAGAGAATGAGCGGCAGCGCCAGAATCTGCGCTGCCAGCGTCGCTGTAAGCGCCTCACGCGCCCAATCGAGCCACCCGGCGCGCAGCGGTGTGCGCATCAGCAGCGCCTCGGTTCCCTTGCCGTATGCAAACAGCGATGCAGTCGCCAGTGCGCTCAGTTGAAATCCCATATCCCACAGCGTTTGTGGGTTCCACAACGTCATCGCCCAGCACGCAGCAAAGAGAGTCGTCCAGGCGTGCGCCGGACGTTCGAGGCGTTGCCCGATCACCACAATGCTTCCCATCACTGCCGCGCGAATGACCGTTGGCGTTGCGCCGACAAACAGGGTGTAGATCCAGATGGTCGTCAGAATAGCCCAGAATGCTTTGCGTCGCTCCAGTTTCATCCCGTCGGCGAGGCTGTAGAGCGCCGCGCTGATGATCGTGATGTTCCAGCCGGAAATGACCAGGATGTGCGAGGTGCCGGTGGCGCTGAAGTGGTCCAGCACCTCATCCGGGATCGACGATTGCAGCCCCAGAAGAATTCCCACTGCCAGCGCCGCCTGCGGTTCGGGAAGTTCGCGCAGCAACACTCGGCGCGCCTGATCGCGGAACCTGAGCAGTGCCGTTATCAATGGATGCCCTTGATTCGACGCAATCAGGCGCGCCTGTTCCGGTTTCATGAGGGAGAAAATGCCGCGACGCGCCAAATAGACCCGATAATCGAAATCGCCGGGTCGTGCTGCTGCATGCGGCGTCGTCAGGGCGCCGGTCAGCTCCAGCCGATCACCGTAGAACCGCTCCGGGTACCGGGGTAATGTCGCCAGCGCCAGACCTTCGGCAGACTGCCAGGCTTCCCCGATCTGAACGCTGTCTACTGCGATCACCACACGTTGCCCGTCGGCGAGACGGCGTGGATCCTCCGCCACGACGCCGCGCACCCGGAGATCACCACTGTCATTCAGAAGACGAATGCTGTGAGGCAAAACCGGTATCTCTGCAGCTGCCAGTCGTGCACCTCCAGCAGCAGCCATACAGAAGATGAGACACAGAAGGCGTAACTGTGGATGTTGCCGTAGTGCTAGCGCTGCAACTCCGGCTCCGACGCTGCCGCCGATCAGATGCCAGAGTGGCAGGTGCAATGTGTCGGCGAGGAATATGCCGACCATCCAGGCAATCGCAAGAACGATCAGGGTCATACGTCGTGCCCCCGTCACTGCTACCGCATCCGTCAAGAAAAAGTTACGAGACTCAACCGTACTGGCGTCGTGTGAGGCGTCTTACAGTTCCATTACAGGCCGGCTGTTGGTTTGAACGCATCAGGACGCCTTCCATCAACGTTTGCCCGCGAACCGATCAGATCATTGTCAGGCGTCTATCAGGGGAGTATCACCAATACCATTGCACTGCGTTCTACGATAGAAGTGAGAATACTCCTGGAGAAGGGAGCGGTTTGTATGCGCATCTGGATGATCACACTACAACGTCTCACTGCCATCGCCACGCTGCTGCTCACAACCATTGCTCTGATTCTTCCGTCATACTCGTCAGACGCTCAGGAATACACCGGCGATCTGCAGCCTGAGCGAACGGTTGCATCACCGGCAGACGACGCAATGCTGGCGTCGATCCATGCTGCCGGGGAATATGTCATGGCGCCAGTGCAGACGACGCGCCAGTTCAGTCATCTGGTGCTGCGCTACGAAGCACAGGTTCCAGCTGGCGCAACGTTGAGCCTGTTCGTGCGCGTTTCCGTCGATGGTGCTTCATGGACCGGCTGGTCTGAAGTGGTCGGCAGTGATGACATGCGTCGTCCAGAAGATAGTCCCGATGTGGTATGGAGCGATATCATCGACGCCGGAGCGTTCATGCGCTTCTGGCAGGTGCGGGTGGTGACGACGCCTGCTGCGGATGGTGAACTTCCGGCTGTCGGCGACATCGAAGCGCATACCGTCGATGCGCTGTCCGGTCCTGCCACACCGCCTGCCGCTGATGTGGCGCTGCCGCAGGGCGGCAGTACGGCGAAGCCGCCAGTCGTATCGCGGACTGCCTGGGGTTCTCCTGATGGTCAGGGAAGCCGCGCCAGACCCGCATACTACCCCGTGAATCATATCATCGTCCACCACACCGCCGATGGCAACACCCTGGCGCCAGGGCAGCCAAACTGGGCGGCGCGTGTACGCGCTATCTGGTCATACCACGCCATTACTCGCCAGTGGGGCGATATCGGCTACAACTACCTGATCGATCCCAACGGCGTGATCTACGAAGGTCGGGCGGGCGGCGACGATGCCGTCGGATTTCACGACACCGCCAACTATGGATCGATGGGTATCGCCCTGATTGGAACCTACTCCGGCGTGGCGCCAACCTCTGCCGCGCAGGAGGCGCTGGTGCGCCTGATCGCCTGGAAAACTGCGCAGAAGGATATCGACCCGCTTGGGCGCTCGTACTACTACGGGTGTTCCCGGTCGAGCAGGTGTCTGCCGTTCAATCCGGGCGCGATTGTGCCGAATATTGCCGGTCATCGCCAGGTGACTCCTGGTCACACGACCTGTCCCGGTGATGCGACGATGGCGATCCTGCCCGATCTGCGCAACCGGGTGCTGGCGTTGATGAGGGGCAACAACGGGACCTACGATAATGGCGATCTGGTCATCGACGAACGCGAAAGCAGTTTCAGCCGGAGCGCCGCCAACTGGTACAGCGCAGCATGTGGTGCAGGCGACCACGCCTTCTATACCTTTGCGACGAACAACCCGGCAGAGAGTGCGAACCGTGGTGTCTGGCGACCGAACCTGCCATACCGTGGCGCCTATCGCGTGCTGGCGCACATTCCGCGCAACTGCGGACTTGGTTCATTGACGCAGAATGCCAGGTATGTCGTCCATAGTGCTGCAGGAAGCATTGTTGTGCCTGTCAGCCAGGAGAATGTCGAGGGATGGGTCGATCTCGGCGTCTACACGTTCGAGTCAGGAAATGGCGGTGCGGTCGAACTCAACGATCTGACGGGTGAGGCACTCGCTGCCCGGCGCGTCATTCTGTTCGATGCGGTCAAATGGGTTCCCGAAAACTCGCAGGCATCGGCACAGATTGTCGCTGTGCGTTTCGAGCGCGATACTATCGCTGCAGGCGAACTCGTTCGCGTCGATGTGACGGTGCGCAACACTGGATCGACCACAATCTTCGGGCAAGATCCGCGCGTCGATCTGACCGCAGGCGGCGGTATGAACGATCCTGCCAACGCCTATGTCTACGAGCAACACGAGTGTTTTGCTGGCAGCCCAACCGGTGCATCTCCCATGTTTCTCAAAGAAGCCGGCAGAATACGCATCACGCTTGGCATGCCGGGCTGGGACGCGCTGTATGGCAGCGGATGCGCCGGTCCGACCTCCGATTATCCGTGGCGCTGGGGGTTGAACAGCGAACTGGCGCCTGGCGAAGCGCAGACTATCGTTGGCTATGTGCGTTTTCACACTCCTGGAACATACACGCTGCGCGCCGGATTGATCCACGAATATGTGCGCTATCTGGCGCAAGGCATCGGTACAACGACCATTACTGTCACCGATGAGCGCGTCCCGCCCGATGTCGCAACCTTCGATGAATGGTTGCGTCCCACAGCGCGCGTGTACCATCTCGGCTCTGCACCTGATAGTCTCCTGGCGCGTGCAGGCGACGCCGAGTCGCTGCCGTTGGGTGCAGAAGTCGGCAGTTTCGTCTGGTATGGCGAACTGCTTGATTGGGGCGATGGTGGTCCACTCGGGTTGACCGATCGCTTTGCTGTGGTTCAGACACGCGCCTTTTATGCCCCGGTGAGCGGAGAGTATACGTTCCGCACCGTCAGCGACGATGGGTCGTGGCTGATTGTCAATGGACGCACCGTGGTTGCGAACGCTGGTCTCCACGACCGCACCGAAATGACCGGAACCATATACCTTGATGCAGGACTGCACGTACTGTCAGTGGTCTTCTTCGAGTGGCGCGGCATGGCAGTGGCAGGGTACGATGTGCGATTACCAGGATCGACAGTGTTTCATCTCATTTCCGATGGACTGAGCGATACGCCGCGCTTTGGTGCAACATTCGCTCAACCGGCAACCATTGCACTCGCAGCGGACGACCGTGGCGGCAGCGGTGTGGCAGCGATCCGCTGGAGCCTGAATGGATCGCCATGGCAGACAATCGCCGAACCGATCGCCCGCATTAATGTTTCAGGGAATGGGGCATACCGTGTGCGCTATCAGGCGGTCGATGCAGTGGGGAATGAAAGTTCCGTCCGTGAATTGACGGTGCGGGTCGACACGAACCTGACGATCCATCGCGTAGTATTGCCGGTGGTCATGCGGTAACGCAACGAACGTCGAATATTGAAACCCTTGATCGTGAACAGTTGCTGAAGGTGAACGTGGTCGCCCTGCTTGCAGGCATCGTGAAGATTTAGATGGGGTACATCCTGGCAGGCGGGTGATGGTCGTGCATCATTCCGTTCGATCTCACGCCGACGAGTATTGCCCGGTTGGGGTGCTGCAACGGCAGGCGTTGCCCGGTTAGGGCACGGCGGTGCCGTGCCCCGATGGAATGCTCCCCTGACGAGCGTGGGCGCGCCGAACGAGGCAGGTACGCCAGGCGCAAGCCTGTCACTTGACCG
>JBEPYG010000240.1:0-7291 GCA_041641515.1 Roseiflexus sp. | reverse complement strand
GCTGCCGTCAGGCGCCGCCATTGGACGACCAAATCCATCGTACCGGGCGCTGCGTTGCCCACCTATTCCCGACACCAGCAGCGCCATACCGATATCGAGTTCGGTTCCATCGGGTTCGCGCAGGAACAACGTGCTCCGGCCATCCTCAGCGGTCGCCGCGTAGATCAGCCGCGCATTGTCGAGCCATTGCGGGGCGTAACGACTCCACTCATCGCCGGAGGGAGTCAACGCTACAGCTGGAGCGCCGGGGAAGACCTGCACCGAGAAAATACGCAATTGCGGCGGCGACACTCCCGACTCATCGACCGCATACGCGATGGTTGTTCCATCCGGCGACATGACCGGATCGGCGCACGAACGTCCGCGGGGTGGCGGCGTCAGCTGGCGGATTGCACCATTGTCCAGTTCCAGCACCCACAGGGTCGCCGCAGCGGCGGCGTCCGCTGCAACCGTTCCCGGCGCCGTCGCGCAAAAAGCGATCATCTGCGCATTCGGGCGTGTGGCCAACGCTGTCACATCGCCGAACTGCCCGGCGCGGAGGGGTTCGGTCAGATTTTCCGGTGCACCATTGCTGATGCGCCAGATATCACCGGCGGCAAGGTAGAAGAGTGGCACAGCGGGCGACGCTGATGTGCCTGACGGCATGCGCAGCAGGTCACTCGCCTGGCTGACCGGTCCGCCTGTCGCGACATCGATGACCAGACGCAGCGGATTGTTTTCCAGGCGCACACGGAACGGCAGCGGCTGATCGACGCCAAGAACCAGATGTGCGCCTGTCGTTGCGCCGGGGGGAATACGAAACGCTGCAGCACGAATGACCTGCGTACCGCTCAGCGGTACGGTCCGTGTCGCGAGCGATGCACGAAACGCATCATCGTGCAGCCATCCGTCGAACTGAACCTCGATCAGATATGCGCCGTCTACCTCGACCTCACCGATGGTCTGGGGTGCGGCGGGCGCTGGACGGCAACGCGCCGCAGCGTGCGGTTGCGCCGAGTCGGCAGGAACGTCGAGCATAAGTTCGAGCCGCTCAAAAAACGGTTCGACGGTGGCAGTAATGGTCGTCACCCGCATACTGAACCGTCCGCTTGCCGGATCGCCTGCCTGCTGATTGCACAGACTGAACTGCGCCAGAATCGGGTTGGGAGTCGGCGTCGGCGGCAGCGGCGTCGGCGAGGGCAGCGGCGTTGGGGTCGGCGGCAGCGGCGTCGGCGTCGGACCAGGGGTCGATGTCGGCGTTGGCGGCAGCGGCGTCGGCGTATCGGTTGGCAGAACAGGCGTTGTGGTTGGCGTTGAAGCTTCGACCGTTTGAATTTCGCGAATGCGTTCCTGTTCGGCGATCGAGAGTTGTTCACAGGAAGTGAGCGCCAGCGCCACAAAGGGTATGATCAAGAGGGCGATGCGAATTCGGATCATGTCGTCTCACCAAGCTTCAGGGCGACGACGGGTCGCGTGGGCGGGAACCATGAGATTGCGGCTCAACAATGACAGCAACGACGTTCCACCGCGTCCCTCAGCATAACACGTCTGCCGAAAAGCGCAACTATGTCAGCGGTTCACCGGGAAACGCAACCTTAATCCAGCCGCGCCGCATTGCGTAGACGACCGCCTGTGTGCGATCATTCACCGCCAGTTTGCGCAGGATCGATGAGATATGGTTCTTGACCGTCTGGTTGGAGATATCGAGTGATTTGGCGATCTCCTTATTGGTGTGTCCGGCGGCGACCAGTTCGAGCACCTGCAACTCACGCGGTGAGAGCGGCGAATAGATGCTCTGTGTATCCTCTTCCGCCGCCATCTGGCGAAAGGCGCTCAACACCTGCGCCGCAACATCGGGGGAGGAAAGCACCAGGTCATTGATCGGATAATTGCCGCGCCGTACCTGATGCAGCGTCTGCATGAGTTTTTCAGGAGCGATGTTGCGTGGGACGCAGGCAGCGATGCCGGCGCGGATAGCTTTGACCACTTCCTGCCCGTCCATCGTCGAACTGAGCAGAACAATGCGAATATGTGGATGCGAACGCTTAATGGCGCGCGCGACTTCGAGACCATTGACCCCTGGCAGCTCCACCTCCATCACGACCATGTCGGGTTCGAGCAAGTCGACGACTTGAATCGCCTGCTGACCATTGCCTGCTTCGCCGATCACGTGAAACTCGGTTGAGCCTGCCAGATGATGGCGCAACCCTTCACGAAACAGTGCGTGCGCGTTGACCAGCACGATCGAGGTTGAGCTCACCCCGTCCTCCCAATGTGATCCGTTCTTCGCCCTCGTGCCGGGTTCTGAACAAAAACGCGCTCGAGGAAGCGCACCGAACCTCCGGCGGTTGCCGGGGCGCCTGTAGAAAGCGACGGATGAAGCGTAAGCCGTATAATCATTATTATACTGTAGGCAATCTCTTTACACAAGCATTTACTGCACGGAAAGTGTTATGAAGATCAACGATGGTGATGGTCTTGAATAATCCTTTCTTGCTCGCGCTGCCGTCGGTTGGGGCACGGCGCCGCCGTGCCAACGGGGTTCTCCCCTGAATCGCGCAGGCGTGCCAGGTTCAACAGGGGCTCCGGAGACACGGTCCGCCATGCCCTGACGGCGTCGGGCATATACCGGATACCGTAACCATGTGGAAAGCAGCTTGTGCGTTCGCAGCGCCAGCGAACCATCAAGGCGCCGGCGCAACGGGTTCCAATCGTTCGCGCAGCCGGCGGTCAGCTTCGGTCACAGCGTCGGCCGGTGTTGTGAGACCGAGCAACGCCTGACGCTGCATCCGCTTGATCTCCTGTTCCACCAGGACGCGGGCGTTCGAGTTGGGCATGGGAAGCCCCTGTTCTGCGCTCACGCGGAACACCCGCGCTGCGATCTCCTGCGGTGAGTCGCCGGTCAACGTCGGGAGGCGTGACGCTGGTTGCATATCGCTTTGCAGCAGAATGGTCTGTGCTTCTTCGCTGATCATGAACCTGATGAATCGTGCTGCTGCCACACGCTCGTTCGCGCTGGCAAGGTTATTGATTGCCAGAACATCGGTGCGCACATATGGGCGCGGCGCCTGTCCCGTTTCGCTCAGGCGCGGCAATGGCGCAATACCGACCTGCTCGCCCCACAGGCCGCGATAGATGCCGATCTGATGCGCCCAATCGAAGGTCATGATGGCGCGTCCGTCCTTCAACTCACGATCGACCAGGATGCTGCTCTCGCTGCGCGCCAGGATGCGTGTATCGTTTTGCAGATCGATCAGCCAGGAAAGCCACTGTTCTGCGCCAGCTCGACCGGTTGAGCCAAGCGCAACCCGCCCTTCGTCATCGAAAATCCGCCCATCGAAGGCGTACAGGTATCCGATCATATTGTCGTGCGACAGATTGAGCGCCAGTCCCCAGATCGGCGGTTGGGCTTCCGGGTCGCTCAGCCCGCGTCCAATGGCGAGCATGGTTGCAGTGTCGGCGGGAGGCTCGGTGAGATTGGCGGTGTTGTAGTAGAGCGCCAGTGTGTCGAAGCGTACAGGGACGCCGTACAGCGCTGTTCCAGCGGCATCGCGCACCTGTGCTCCCGCCAGCGTCACCGGCAGGAGCGTATTGATCTCCTGCGCCGGCGCGAACTCATCGAGCGGCAGCAACACTCCTGCTTCCGCCAGCCCACCGATCCAGGTGTTGGGAATGAGGATCAGGTGAGGACCACTGCCTGCTGCGACAGCTGCGCGCAATTCAGCCGCAAAACTCGCCAGCGGCACCGATTGCAGCACAATGCGCCCGTCAGTATGCTGACGGTTATACTGCTCGACCAGACGTCCAAGCACCTGCCGATCGCTGCCCGACCATCCGTGCCAGAGGAGGAGCGGCCCAACGCCGGAAGCGTTTGCGACAATCGTCGGGGCGGAAGAGGGTTCGGGCGCGCGACCTGACTCACACGCAGTGAGCAGCGCAACCATCAGCAGAACGGCAACCAGACTGCATCGCATGATCCGGCGAAACACTCTCATCATCCGCCGGATTATAGCATACCGACCGGTACACCGCTCACTCAACAGATACGACGATGCGCGGCAGTTCGACGAACTGCTCCATGCTGCCGGCTTGATAGACGTAGGTGCGCTCTTCCGCCGTGGTCATGGCGCAGTGATTGCCATGCCGGTCGATCGCAATCAGACTCATCACGTTGGAAGTGCCACGCAGGACAGGGGTAAGATCGCGGAACGCTTCGCGGCACGCTGCTTCCGGTGAATAGCCTGCCTTGAGATAGAGCACAACGCTGCGCGCAGTCGCTGCGCGGATCGCCGCCTCGCCCCATCCGGTGCATGCCGCAGCGCCATAGCGATCATCGGCATAGTTGCCGCCGCCGATGATCGGTGAGTCGCCGAGGCGTCCGGGGTATTTCCACGCCCATCCGCTGGTGCTGACCGCCGATGCAATCCGTCCATGGCGATCCTGTGCAATGAAGTTGACCGTGCCGGTCACATGTTCGGGGTCTTTCGTCAGTGTGACGCTCCGTCGGAGCAGCGTGGCGACCAGTTCGGATACGCCTTGCCAGTCGATCATTGAGCGCCCCTCAAGACCGGCGCGCCACGCCTTTTCGGCCTCTTCCGTCAGCAGGTTTTCGCGCTGCATGCCAGTTTCGGCAGCAAAGCGCGCTGCCCCCTCGCCGACCAGCATAACATGCGGCAGGTCCTCCATGACCCGCCGCGCCACACTGATGGCGTAGCGGTACCCCTTGAGCGCTCCTACGGCGCCTGCTCGCAACGTTGTTCCGTCCATAATCGAGGCGTCGAGTTCGACTTCGCCGAGCAGGTTTGGATATCCACCGTAGCCGACCGAATGATCGTCAGGGTTGTCCTCTACCAGCCGTGTCGCCGCTTCGACGGCGTCGAGCGCCGAGCCTCCCGCTTTCAGGATGGCCCATCCAGCGGCAATGCCAACCCTGCCATTGCTGCTGCCAATGATGATCATGTCGCGTTGCTCACTTTCTGTTGCGCTTCCTTCTCGAATGCAAGCACCATGTAGCGCATCAGGCGCAGGCGGTGCAGCCAGCCAAAGATGGTGAAGAGTTCCGCCATGCCGTAGTGATCCGGCAGCAGATAGAGGATCAGTTTCCGCCAGACCGGAAAGGTGGGTAGCAGACCGCGTGTGATATCGTCGATCACAACCGGTTGCAACCCGATGCGGCGCGCTGTGCGCTGATAGACGTCGAGCGTGTAACTCAGGTCGAACGGTCCGAAGCTCGGCTCGATGATGCGCTCTACCGTTCCGCCAAGCATCCAGAGCGCAGCGCGCATCATCCGGCTCGGCACGAAGTCGGAGAGCGCCAGGCGTCCGCCGGGTCGCAACACGCGGTGCGCTTCACGAAGAAACGTCTCGCGGTTGGGAAAGTGGAAACTACACTCCACCGCCAGCACCGTGTCGAACGACTCATCGGCGTAGGGCAGGCGCATGGCGTCGCCAATCGAAAAATCGACCAGATTTCCGGGGCGGGCGCAGGCGACGTGGCGCGCCTGCTCGATCTGGAATGGATCGATGTTCAACCCCAACAGCTCGACCCGATCAAAATGTTCATTCAGCAACGCCAGTGTGCCGCCAATGCCGCAGCCAACATCGAGCACACGGTGACCGGAGCGCACGTTGCCCGCCTCGATGATGCGCAGAGTCAGTGCATCGGCGGCGTGCACGAAATCGGCGATCGAACCATCGGCGCGCGCCGGATCCTGCCAAAACCCGAAGTGAACGTGCCGTCCGAAGGCGGCGAGCGCCAGCGGATCGGCAGCACGCCGCCGTTCCAACACACGCTCGAAGTAGGTCAACCCCACCTGTGACTGGCGTTTACCGATCGTCTTCATAGCGGCGAAACAGGATCACGGCGTTTTGTCCGCCGAAGCCGAATGCGTTGGCAAGTGCGACCCGCACATCCTGGCGGCGCGCCTGGTTTGGCACATAATCGAGATCACACGTCGGATCGGGCGTTTCGTAGTTGATCGTCGGCGGGACTATGCCGGCTTCGATGCTCTTGATGCACCCAATAGCCGCCAGTGCGCCCGCCGCTCCTGCGGTGTGCCCGATCATCGACTTGATGCCGCTGACGGTTACGCGATAGGCATGGTCGCCAAGTGCGCGCTTGATAGCAATGGTTTCAGCAGCGTCGTTGAGCGGAGTTCCGGTGCCATGGGCGCTGATGTGATCGACATCTGTCGGGCGCAACCCGGCATCTTCGATCGCGCGGCTGATGGCAAGCGCGGCAAACTCGCCGTCGGGCGCGGGCGCTGTGAGGTGAAAAGCGTCTTCGGTTGCGCCGAAACCGGCGACTTCGGCATAGATGCGCGCGCCGCGCGCCAGGGCGTGCTCCAGCTGTTCGAGGACCAGAATACCGCATCCTTCGCCTCCGGCGGTTCCCTTGCGGCTGGCATCGAACGGGCGCACTGCGCGCGCCGGATTGTCGCCAGGTGGTGCAATCGCGCCAATTACCCCAAATGCCATGGCATTGAGCGCCGTCACCCCGGCATCAGTTCCGCCGCAAACGGCAATCAACGCATCGCCGCGATGCACCGCGCGCGCCGCTTCGCCGATCGCATACGTTCCGGTGGCGCACGCGAGCACCGGCGTCGTTGTAGGACCGTGCAGCCGATACTGCATCGCTACCTGGCACGATGCCATATTGTAGATGAACGTCGGCATATAGAAGGCGTCCACCCGCCGGCGTCCTTTGGCTTCGAATGCAAGTGTCTGCTCTTCCACCTCAGCCGTGCCGCCAAGCGACGTGCCGACAACGACCGCGACCTGCGTCCGGTCGATGGCATCGAGGTTCAGCTCGCTATCGCGGAGCGCCTCACCAGCTGCAGCGACTGCGAACTGCGCGAAGCGCGCCATACGGCGCGCCGCCTTTGCGTCCATGAAGTCACGCGGGTCGAAATCGCGCACCTCGGCAGCGATGACGTAGGGGATATCGGTAATGTCGTAGCGTGTGGCAAATGAGACGCCTGATCGTCCTTCCAGCATGGCGTTCCAGAATGTCGTCACACCGATGCCAAGAGGGGTGACCGCTCCCATACCGGTAACCACGACGCGGTGTGTTGGTTTCGATTTCATACCGTCGTTGCAGATCGCACGCCAGTTGCGCGCAGTCGCCCATCGATCCCGGCACGGTGTTCGGCGCTCATAGCGAGCGGCGGCGGATGCGCATCATTGATCGAATCGACCACGTGCAGGTCGGGATAGAAGATTCGCCGTTCAAGAGCGCCAGACAACCCGGCTGTCGGACGGTCGAGTCCATGCTGCCAAGCTGGCAGGACCACCTGGCAGAGGCGGATCGGCG
>JBEPYG010000239.1:0-7294 GCA_041641515.1 Roseiflexus sp. | reverse complement strand
AACCGATCGCCATGTTCCGCCACCTCCCGCGCTGGCGCCGTTGCTCTTCAACGGATTTGCGTTGTTGCAGCGTTCGCGTCTTGATGACGATCTGCGCTTCATTCTTCAGGCAGACCACGGTGATCACCGCCACGCGTGGGACGGCAGTTTTCTGGAGGACGGCACGCCGACGGTGTTGGCTGAACTGGAAGGGCGTGAAGTGGCGCACCTGCTCGAGGATATCGAGGGATATCTGTGCGAGTTGACCGGTGCACAAATCCGCGATGGATTGCACATTCTCGGTGTGATGCCGATCGGTGAGCAGCTGGTGGAACTGGTGTATCACCTGCTGCGTCTACCAAACCTCGATGCTCCCAGTTTGCCAGAAGCAGTCGCCGCCGCGCTTGGTGAAGACTGGGCAGCGTTACAGGAGCGACCGGGGAGCCGACGGATGCACCCCATTCCCGGCAGATTGCCCGATACCACACCGTTACAGACAAACGCTGATGTGATCGCCCTGATCGAGACGCTGAGCAAGACCCTGCTTCGGCGACTGGACGAGCGCGACTGGTGTGCATCGGAGATCGATCAGGTTATTCCGGAGGTTCTGGACGGACGTTCAGACGAGCGTATTGCATATGCGCTGAGGTATGCCTGCAAGACGCTGGTTCCCAACCTGCGGCAGAGTGCGTGCGACGAAATCGTTCATCTGCTGGCGGCGCTGGAAGGACGGTTCGTTCCACCCGGTCCAAGCGGCGCTCCCACCCGTGGGATGGCGCATGTCCTGCCGACCGGACGGAACTTCTATGGCGTCGATCCTCGTGCCTTGCCCAGCACTGCCGCTTGGCGGACCGGTCAGGAGCTGGCGCGCGACCTGATTGCCCGCTACCAGCGAGAGTACGGATCGTTCCCCGAAAGTGTCGGGATCAGCATATGGGGCACGAGCGCCATTCGCACTGCAGGCGACGATATCGCGCAGGCGCTCGCGCTGCTTGGTGTGCGTCCGCGCTGGCAGCGCGAAAATCGTCGCGTGACCGGTATCGATGTCGTACCGCTGGAGGAGTTAGGACGTCCGCGTATCGATGTGGTGTGCCGGATCAGCGGCTTCTTCCGTGATGCTTTTCCGCACCTGATCGCACTGATCGATCAGGCGGTGCAGACGGTCATTGTGCTCAATGAACCGCTTGAGATGAACTTTCCCCGAAAACACGCACTGGCGACCGCGCAAACGCTGCAGGCTTCCGGTCGATCTGAAGCCGAGGCGCAACGGCTGGCGACATACCGGATTTTCGGAAGCAAGCCGGGGAGTTATGGTGCAGGCATTCTTCCGCTCATCGACGCGCAGAACTGGGAACGCGACACCGACTTTGCCAGGGTCTATCTTACCTGGGGCGGATACGCCTATACCGCAGACGAACAGGGCGTGCCGGCAAACGACGCATTTGCGGCAGCGCTGAGCAGGGTGCAGGTCGCAACCAAGAACCAGGACAATCGCGAGCACGATATCTTCGACAGCGATGATTACCTCCAGTTTCACGGCGGTATGATTGCGACCATTCGCGCCCTGACCGGTAAAAATCCTGCCCGGTACTTCGGAGACTCCAGCGATCCGTCCCGTCCACGCACCCGTGATTTGCGCGAGGAGGCGCGGCGGGTCTTCCGCAACCATCCCCAGGCGCCGTTCGTGCTAGAGTCGCCGCCATACCGTTTGCCCACGTTGCGTAGTATCTGGCAGCATATGTGGGGAAGGACGGGGTCGTTTATCTGCAAAGCGGGAACCATTATTCTGGTAACCAGCATGGTGGTGTAGCTATTACTCGCCATTCCGGCCGACGGCGAGGGAACATTTGCCGAGATACCGGTCGAGCAGAGTGCATTTGCTGCCGTTTCCAACACAGTAGCACCGGTATTTGCGCCACTTGGTTTTGGTCGCTGGGAAACCAGTGGCGCGCTGGTAACCGGTCTAGTCGCCAAGGAAGTGGTTGTTGGTACGCTGGCGCAGGTCTATGGTAGTGCAGCGGAGGAAGGTGACAGCACTCCGATAGGCGAACGGGCAACAGTCATCGACGAGCTGTCCGGCATTGCCGCTGGGTTTGTTGCCGCAACTGACGATGCCATGCGCGCTCTTCCAGACATCATCAGTATCACTCTCTTCGAGACAGAGGAAGCATCGGTGGCGGAAGATTTCGCAGCTGCTATTCGCACCGGTTTTGCGGCAAGTATCAGATAGAACCTCTCACTGTTCAGGACAAGCGGCAGCCTCTACGGACTGCAGGCCACACCTTGGCGGGAACGTTTTATCTCCCGAACGTTTATTGTCAGTTACGAAAATGGTATACACATCGTAAAAATTCGTTTTTACGATTCTTGAACTATGACGAACGCCCATGTTATTATTTGCTTCCCCGGTATATTGTATCTAAAAAGGTGTGCTAGAGGAGGCATCGTATGTCGATGATGATGAAGGCTGCCGTCGTTCGTAGTTTCGACCGGCCCCTGGTTATCGAGGAAATGCCCAAACCACAGCCAGGCGAAGGTGAGATTGTTGTCAAGATCGAGACCTCTGGCTTGTGTCACACCGACATTCACGCCGCTCGTGGTGAATGGCCTGTGAAGCCAAAACTTCCCCTGATACCCGGACACGAAGGAGTGGGTATCGTGACAGATGTGGGTAAGGGGGTCACCAATGTCAAAGAAGGGGATCGGGTCGCAATTCCGTGGCTCGGTTATGCCTGCGGCGACTGTGAATACTGCGCCTCGGGTTGGGAGACACTCTGCGAGAGACAGCTCAATACCGGTTACTCAATTGACGGAGGGTACGCCGAGTATGCCAAAGCCTTTGCAAAATACGTATGCAAGGTTCCGAATGGGGTTGATCCACTCGATGCGGCGCCCTTGACCTGCGCCGGAGTCACTACGTATAAGGCGGTGAAAGTTTCTGGGGCGAGACCTTCGGACCTCGTAGCGGTTTACGGTATCGGCGGGTTGGGGCACTTGGCGCTGCAATATGCCAAAGTCGCAGGTGCAACGGTCGTGGCGGTCGATTTGAATGATGAGAAACTGCAGATGGCTCGTGATTTGGGTGCTGACTATACCGTCAATGCAAGCACTCACGATCCAGTCGAGGAAATTAAGAAGCTCGGCGGCGCAGATGCCGCTATCTCGGTCGCAGTCTCGCCAAAGGCGTTTGAGAATGCCTATCGGTCACTGCGCCGGGGTGGTACGCTCGTATTCGTTGCGCTGCCTAAGGACAATTTTATGCAGCTGCCGATCTTTGAAACGGTGCTTAATGGCATCCATATCGTCGGCTCCATTGTTGGCACTCGTGTTGATCTGGCAGAGACCTTTGATCTGCATGCTGCCGGTAAGACCAAGGTGCATCATGAGACGCGTAATCTAGAGCAGGTCAATGAGGCCTTCGAAGAAGTCGAGCATGGGAAGGTGCGGGCGCGTGTGGTTTTCGACCTGCGCAACGCTGCGTGAGATTATGCGTTGATGACCGTGTTCTGACGTTATCTCCGCCTGTCGATCTCCTTGATGATCCTAGCAATGGCGTAGAAGTGGTTACTGTGCTAGAAGGCGCCGTCGCTATCTGTGTACGGTAACGTTAGTCTTATGAATCAGAGCGCTCATCGAACTCGTCATGGCGCGTGTCGGTGGCACGGATTGTTGTTGCCTTGACATCTGCACACATGCTGTCTTCGTTGTCTCTCCAGATTGTCAGGGTATGGTATAATTTCGGCGTTATACACTCTCGTCGATATTTCCATCGCAGAAGCGCCGGTAGGCGAGAGTTAGCACCTGCTCAATGTAACGACCGTCGCGGTGACCCGCAGGCCCGGATGCCAGGGCATAAAGGTGGAAGCTGGTGCAAGTCCAGCGCTGTGCCGCAACTGTAACCGGTCTAATCAACCGGAAGCCAGGACGCCTGCCGCGATGTTTGTGGTTCAACCCTTCTCGAGCCAGGGAGGGTGAACAGAATTGGCATTCCGTTAGGAATTGCTTCATGCTCTGTCGCCCCGGTTCTCGAAAGAGGTCCGGGGCGTTCTGTTTGGAAGACGAGATGGGGCGCACAACCGATACTGAAAGGGTGAGACGATGCTGTCAGATGAAGCTTCGGATCAACAGACGCCGGTACCAGGAGATGATGCTGTGCATGACGACGCGGACAAGACGCCGCATCCCGGCTCGACGGCTGAAGCAGAGGAGCGACGCAGGGCAGCACGCGCCAATCGAGTGCAAAAAGGATTGGTCATCGTCAATACCGGCAATGGCAAGGGAAAGACCACCGCAGCGCTGGGCATCCTGCTCCGTGCCTGGGGACGCGATATGCGGATCGGTGGTATTCAATTCTTCAAACACGAAAATGCCAACTACGGCGAACTGCGCGCACTCAAGCGCTTGGGAGTCGAATTGACCCCAATGGGAGATGGGTTTACCTGGACCAGTCGCGATCTCGATGAGACGCAGGCAAAAGCGTTGCACGGCTGGGAAACGGCAAAGACGCGCATTCTCAGTGGCAAGTACGATATTTTTCTGTTGGATGAGTTCACCTATGTGCTCAGTTATGGCTGGGTCGATACGCAGGAAGTCATCGAATGGCTGCGTCAGCACAAGCCACCCATGCTTCACCTGATTATTACCGGACGCCACGCGCCTCAGGCGCTGATCGACTTTGCTGACCTGGTGACCGAGATGCGCGAGGTGAAACATCCATTTCGTGATCAGGGTATTCGCGCGCAAAAAGGGATAGAGTTCTAAGGTGAACATCCTCTGCGGAAGGAGTGCGCGACCTTGTTGCGGTCGCGTGTGCGCACCACACAGGCAACTGAGGTTCTGAAAAACAATATCGGTGTGCGATGAAATCGATGAGAAGCGGTTATGGATGAACGCCTGAAGCGCAACATGGTCTTGCGCACCGATGGACGAATGGTCAATGCCGGGGCGCGCCGGGGAATGCTGATTGTCTGCGCTACCGGGTGCTGCTGCGGGCACACCGAACGCGGTTTTGCGCCCGTTCCCACGGACCTCTACCATCACGAGTGGGAGCGCCGGAAGTTGCGCAACCGTGTGCATCTAAGTCAGGGCGGGTGTCTCGGTCCCTGTCCGCTCGCCAATGTGGCGCTCCTGCTCATCGACGGACGTCCATACTGGTTCCACTCGCTCAACGATGAGGCGCTCATTCCTATCCTCTACGATTACATCGAGACGCTGCTGGCAACCGATCGCCATGTTCCGCCACCTCCCGCGCTGGCGCCGTTGCTCTTCAACGGATTTGCGTGGGATGGAGCTGTTCCCGACGAGCAACGCCGTGAACCATTGCCCGCCATGGTCGGCGATGGGATTCTGATGCTCAGTCAGGCGGATACCGATCTGTTGGCGCTTGAGCAGGCGCGCACGCTGCTGCCGGAGGGGTTTGCACCTTTGCGCGTGGCACACGTCGGTCGTCTGGCGGATGATGCTGCGGTTGATCGACTGCTGCACGATCTGCTTCCTGGTGCAGCGGTTGTTGTAGTGCGTCTCCACAGCGCCAACTCCTTTGCATATGGGTTGGAACGTCTTCAGGAATGGGCTGCTGCAACGAATGGTTTCTTGCTCTGCCTCCCGGCGGTCGAGGCGCTCGATCCAGACTTAATGGCGCGTTCAACGGTGGGAGTTCCTCTGGCGTTGCTGGTGAGCGCCTATTTCCAGTATGGCGGTCCGTCGAACCTTGCGAACGGACTCCAGTGCCTCAGCGATCACCTCTTGCTGAGCGGGTGGGGGTATGATCCGCCCGTTGAACTGCCGATGCACGGCATCTACACGCCGACTTCGCCTGCTTGCTGTGCCGATGTCCGCAGCGAAACCGCTCCGACTGCTGGCTTGCTCTTCTATCGCGCCCATGTGCTCGGTGGCAATACTGCGTTCATCGATGCATTCATCGATGCGCTACACGCACAGGGGCTGAATGTTCGCGCTGTCTACACCCACTCGCTCAAAGAGACTGCCGGCGACCGATTGCCCGAGGCGCTTCAGATGCTGACCGAAACCGGAGCGGTAGATGTGGTGATCAGCACCCTGAGTTTTGCGATCGGCGAGCGTGATCCGCATCCGTTTGCACTCCTCGATGTGCCGGTCATCCAGGCGCTCGTCAGCAGTACATCACGCGATGAATGGGTGCGCAACGGTCGCGGGCTCGGTCCGCTCGACACGGCGATGAATGTAGCTATTCCAGAGTTCGATGGACGGATCATTGGTGTGCCGGTTGCGTTTAAGGAACAGCAAGGCGAAGCGCCTGCCCGCTCGGTTCCCGACAAGGAACGTATGACGCGGGTTGCGGCGTGTGCGCATCGTCTGGCGTTACTGCGACGTAAGCCTAACGCGGAAAAGCGCATTGCCTTCGTATTCACGAACAGCAGCGCGAAAGCACAGCGAATCGGGAATGCGGTCGGTCTGGACGCACCAGCGTCGCTGATGCGCCTGCTCGATGCTATGCAAGAGTCCGGCTATCACGTAGGCGATCTGCCCGAGAGCGGCGACCGGCTGATCGCCGATCTGATTGCGCGCTGTTCTTACGACGAAACCTGGCTGACGACCGGGCAACTGGAGCAGGCGTACTGCGTGCCCGTTCCAACGTATCTTCGCTGGTTCGCCGACCTGCCGCCTGCGCTTCAGGAAGCGATGATACGCCAGTGGGGAGCGCCGCCAGGGTCTGCGTATGTGCACAATGGGTCGCTGGCGCTCGCCGGGATGGAGTTCGGCAATGTGTTTGTCGCACTGCAACCGCCGCGCGGCTACGACATGGACCCGAACGCGATCTATCATCAGCCCGATCTGCCGCCGCCGCACAATTACTATGCCCTCTATCGCTGGTTGCGCGACGAGTGGAAGGCTGACGCAATCGTGCACTTGGGGAAACATGGCACGCTCGAGTGGTTGCCGGGCAAAGGCGTGGGACTCGGCGCCGCATGTTTTCCCGACCAGTTCCTGAGCGATCTGCCGCTGATCTACCCGTTTATCATCAACGACCCCGGCGAAGGAACACAGGCAAAGCGGCGCGCGCATGCTGTGATTGTCGATCACCTGACACCGCCGATGACCAGCGCTGGAGCGTATGGCGACCTGGCGGAACTTGCCCAGCTGGTGGATGAATACTACCGCACCGAACAACTCGATCCTGCGAAGTTGCCGCTGCTCCAGCGCCAAATTTGGGAGGTGTTGCAGCGTTCGCGTCTTGATGACGATCTGCGCTTCATTCTTCAGGCAGACCACGGTGATCACCGCCACGCGTGGGACGGCAGTTTTCTGGAGGACGGCACGCCGACGGTGTTGGCGG
>JBEPYG010000238.1:0-7363 GCA_041641515.1 Roseiflexus sp. | reverse complement strand
TGCCCAGGCAGCATGCACGAGCACGCCAGGCGTCAGGCCATACTGGCGTGCAAACTCGTAGAGGCGCGCAGTCGATTCGCGGGAAAGCCAGCATTCCTGCTCCGCAGTATGCCGCGTCGTTGGCGCGCCTGGTTTCCCGACCGGAAGCGGTGTCGGCGCGCTGAACCCTGCCAGCGCACGGCGCCAGTACGACTCGGCTGCTGACACATCCTGCCGCTGTAACCACTCGATAAAGACACGGTACGGGGGAACAGGGGGTAGTGATAGCGATGCGCCGCCAACCATCCCTTCATAGAAGGTGAAGCATTCCTGGAGCAGCAACGGCAGCGACCAGCCATCGATCAGCAGATGGTGATACACCCACGAAAAATGCCACGCATCATCGGCAACCCGAACGAGCGACAGCCGCATGAGCGGTGCTGATCCGAGATCAACCCCTCTGGCACGATCTTCGGCAAGCATTGCCTCCAGGTGCGTCTGTCGTTCCTCCAGCGGCAATGTCCGCCAGTCCTCGTACCGAAACGGCAGCTCAACGTGCCGGTAGACTACCTGAAGCGGCGTTGCAACGCCTTCCCAGACGAAACCGGTGCGCAGGATCGTATGACGATCCACGACCTGCTGCCAGGCGCGTTGAAAGATGTCGCTCTGCAATCGCCCGCGCAACACGCAGCATGTCTGCTCGATATAGGTTCCCGCCTCAGGATCGAGCAGGCTGTGAAAAAGCATGCCCTGCTGCATTGGTGAAAGCGGGTAAATGTCTTCGACAGGTCGGCTGTTCATCGCACTATTGACTCCTTCGACCGACCGATCCTGGCAATCAATCGGTCAAGCTGGCGCTGGTCGAGACCAGCGAGTGCAAAATCCGAAGGCGTGTATGCAGCAGATTCGGGTCCGCGCATGGATTCGATCAGGGTCTGGACAGCGGTAATGAATGTGTTCGCAAGATGCCGGATTGTCTGTTCGTCGTAAATGGCGGCGCTGTAGGTCCATTCGGTATCGAGACAACCATCGACGACGACCGCAGTAACATCGATCAGGTGCGCGCGCGGACTGTCCGGGTCCTGTTCGGGTCCGCGCCGTTCACGCGCTGGTGCAACCAGCATATCCGCAGTAAACGACCGGTCCACCTGCCCGAAATAGTTGAAACTGATCGGCGGCAGCGGTTCTTCCGGCAAAGCAGCGCTGAGATACCGGAGCACCCCATACCCGATGCCTCGTCGCGGCACACGCCGCACCTGCTCCTTGATCGCCTTGAGCGCCGCAATCGGATCATCTGTCGGACCCGGATCGAGCAGCACCGGGAAGATGGTAGTGAACCAGCCAACAGTGCGTGAGAGGTCGAGATCATCGAAGAGTGGTTCACGGCCATGCGCTTCGAGAGTGACAGCTACAGGACGTCTGCCGATCCACCGGACGAGCGTTTGTGCAAGTGCAGTGAGCAGCACATCCTGCACCTCCGCGCCACTGGCCGTCGGCGCCTCGCGAAGGAGCGTTTCGGTATCACCGGCGCTCAACGCGACCTGAACGCGGCATGCCAGACGTTCGAGGTTCGACTCCGGCGTCATGCGGTCCAGCCCGGGAATTCCGGGCAACGGATAGAGCGCCCGCCAGTAGTCGAGTTCGCTCGATATCTCTTCCGATGATGCATATGTCGTAAGGCGCTCCGCCCATGCACGAAACGATGTTGTCTTCGGCGGGAGATGCACCGGATCGCCAGCTGCCAGATGATGGTACGCCGTCTTTAGGTCTTCGAGCAGGATCCGCCAGGAGACCCCATCAACTGCCAGATGGTGAACGACAATGAGTAGACGGTCGGCGCCTGCTGCGCCACAGTGGAAGTATGCAACGCGCGCAATCGGACCCTGCGTGATATTCAGACTGGACTGGATGCGCGCTGCAGCCGCTTCGATGGCAGCCGGCAGTTCCGCAGACGTGCATGCCGAAAGATCGACCCATTCGACCTGCGCCTCTGGAGGAGGTGCATCGCTGTCGAAGCCGGCGTTCGTTTGCTGCCAGCTCTCCTGATTGCGGGCGAATCGCAGGCGCAGTGCATCGTGATGCTCGACCAATCGTGCGACCGCCGCTTCGAGCAGGCGTTGATCCAGCGGCGCGCGTGTTTCGAACAGCAGTGACTGATTCCAGTGGTGCGGGTTGGACCACGGCTGCGCGAAGAACCAGCGCTGGATCGGCGTCAATGGCACTGTGCCGGTCACCAACCCCTGCTCCGCCAGCTGCGGCGTCGCGCCGCCCGCCGCCAGCTGCGCCAGGTCTGCCAGGGTCCGCGCCTGAAACATTCCACGTGGCGTGATGGCAATGCCCGCCTGACGCGCCCGCGCCACCACCTGAATGCTCAGGATCGAGTCGCCCCCCAGCGCGAAGAAGTTGTCAGTGCGCCCGACGCGCGCCACCCCCAGCACCTCCGCCCAGATCGCCGCCAGTCGTGTTTCGACCGCACCACGCGGCGCGGTATCATCGTCCCCTGCTACTGACACTTCGGGGGACGGCAGGCTGCGCACGTCCACCTTGCCGCTTGCCAGTCGCGGGAGCGCTTCCAATGCCACATACGCCGCAGGTATCATGTATGCTGGCAGGCGCGCGCTCACAAAGGCATCCAGGTCGGACGGCACACCATCGATACCGACCACATATGCAACCAGGCGCACCTGCGTCTCGTGCTGCTGCACAACCACTACCGCATCGCGCACCGCCGGATGCGCCAGCAGTGTCGCCGTAATTTCGCCCGGCTCGATCCGAAAACCGCGCACCTTGACCTGATCATCGAACCGTCCCAGAAACTCCAGATTGCCATCAGCGCGCCAGCGCACCCGATCGCCGGTGCGATACGCCCGGCAGCGGATGACCGGCATGTCAGGGCAATCGGTCGCGATAGCAAGATCAACAAATCGCTCAGCGGTCAACGCCGGCCGGTTGAGATAGCCGCGCGCCACACCGGCGCCGGCAATGTACAGTTCACCCGCCACCCCGATCGGAACCGGCTGGCGCTGCGGGTCAAGCACGTAGAAGCAGGTATTGGGCATCGGTCGCCCGATAGGCATCACCGACATCGCCTCGTCCGCACGCTCCGGTTCGTAAAAACTGGCGGAGATAGTCGTTTCGGTCGGTCCATAACTGTTCAGCCAGCGCGACTTGACCGGCGCCACGCCGCGCCAGGCGCGATAGGTACGGCTGAGCGCCGCCTCGCCGCCAGGAGTCACCAGTCGGACACAATCCGGCACACGCGCCCCGATCGTGGTCAGATCATCCGTCCACGCCTGCCAGACTGCCGTCGGAATATCGAGGAGCGTGATGCCATACCGCTCGATCAACGTCAGCAACTCCTCCGCCGACGGCAGTGGATCCGGACGCAGCACGATGGTCGCGCCAGCGGTCAGCGCTGGCAGGGTCTCCTCCAGCGCCATATCGAAGACTGGACTGGCGACTTGCAATATCCGGTCAGACGGCTGCAGGTCGAACAACGCTACAATCGCATGATTGTGGTTGATTAGGTTACGATGCTCGACCACCACCCCTTTCGGCATTCCCGTCGAACCCGAGGTGTAAATCACATATGCTGCGTTGGACGGCATCACCATCACATCCGGCGGATCGGAGGGCTGCCGCCGCCACGCCTCCTCCGCATCGAGCGTGATCAGATCAGGCGCAGTTGCTGCCTCAATCGATGCCATAGCTGCCAGAAGGTCATCGGCGAAGGCGCGGGTGGTCAGCAGCACGCGCGGTTGGGCATCGGCGAGCAGCAGGCGCAGGCGCGTCGGCGGCTGGCGCGGGTCGAGCGGCAGGAACGCACCGCCCGCTTTCAGGACCGCCAGCATGCTGACGAGCCACGCAGGCGACCGTTCGAGCGCCAGTGCCACGATCGTTTCAGGACCGACGCCGTGCTGGCGCAGGTAGTGCGCCAGTTGATTGGCGCACCGGTCGAGGTCGGCGTAGGTCCACTGCTCGCGGTCGGTAATCACGGCAGTCGCCGTAGGAGTACGTTGCGCCTGCCTGGCGATGCGTTCGTGGACATACTGATCGGTCGGGTAGAGGGTATCGGTCGCATTCCATGCGATCAGCAGACGGTCATATTCCTCGCGTGACAGGAGCGGGAGTCGGTCGATCGACGTATCGGGGCTGGCGACCGCCCCTTCGAGGAGCGTCTGGAAGTGGCGCGCCATGCGCTCAATCGTCGCCTCATCGAACAGGTCGGTGTTGTATTCAAACGCGATCGTCAGATCGGCGCCTTGCTCAGCTGCCACGAGCGTGAGGTCAAAATGCGATGTGGCGCCGACATACTCTATCGGCGACAGGGCCAGGTCAGGGAGATCGATGGCGGGCATGCGCGCATGTTGCATCACCATCATTACCTGAAAGATCGGCGTGTGACTCATGGAGCGCTCCGGTTGCAGCGCATCCACCACCATCTCGAACGGCACATCCTGATAGGCATAAGCGTCGAGCGCCGTGGCGCGCACCTGCTGCAGCGCCTCGCGGAAGGACGGATGCCCGGTCAGGTTCATGCGGAGCGCCAGTGTGTTCACAAAGAAGCCAATGACCCCTTCCATCTCAGCGTGACTGCGCCCCGCCACCGGCACGCCAATCGCAAACTCTTCCTGTCCGCTGTAGCGCCGCAGCAAGGTTGCAAACGCCGTCAGAAGGATCATAAAGAGGGTCGCGCCCTCGCGCTGCGCCAGCGCACGCACATCGTGATTGAGCGCTGGCGACAATGTGATGATGGTGTGAGCGCCGTTATACGTCTGTACCGCCGGACGCGGGCGATCGACCGGCAGGTCGAGCAGCGGCGGTAGACCGCTGAGATGGGTGCGCCAGTATGCCAGGCGCTGCTCCAGCGCCTCGCCTTGCAGCCATTCGCGCTGCCAGACAGCATAGTCGGCATACTGGACTGGCAAATCGGGCAGCACCGGCATCTGCCCGGCAGTAAGCGCCGTGTACGCAGTCGTCACCTCGCGCACCAGAATGCCGCTCGACCAGGCATCACCGATGATGTGGTGCATGACCAGCGCCAGGACGTGTTCCGTCTCGGTCAGGCGAATGACCGTTGCCCGCATGAGAGGCGCATCTTCCAACCGGAAAGGATGCTGCGCTTCGTCACGCACCAGTCGAAACGCTTCAACCTCACGTTCACCGACGGGCAGCACGCCCAAATTGTGCATACAAACGCGAATGGGATGAGTGTCGATCCACTCTGGCGGTTCGATGACCAGCGCCGGCTGCCCGTCGCCGGCGACGATCCGCATCCGCAGCGCTTCCTGGCGGCGCGCCACCACATTCAATGCCTGTTCCAGCGCCTCCAGGTCGAGTCGTCCACGCAGCCGCACCACCTCCGGGATGTTGTAGAATGGACTCCCCGGCTCCAGCTGGTCGAGGAACCACAGCCGCTGCTGCGCAAACGAGAGCGGGAAGCGGCGTCCATCGCGCGGAAGCGGACGGATCGGCGGCGCAGGCGGGTGGCGGTCGGCGCACCGTGTCTGCTCGACGCGCTGCGCCAGGTCCGCCAGACGCGACGCCTCGAACACCGTGCGCACCGGCAGGTCTACCCCAAACACAGCGCGAATGCGCGCGACGAGCTGGGTCGCCAGCAGCGAATGCCCACCCAACGCGAAGAAATCGTCCTGCGCACCAATGCGCGCTACACTGAGCAGATCGGACCAGATGCCTGCCAGCACTTCTTCTGCAGGAGTGCGCGGCGCCACGAACGCGGCATCGGATGGACGCGCCGACCAGTCGGGTTCAGGGAGGGCGCGCCGGTCGATCTTGCCATTCGGCGTCAGCGGCAGCGCAGCAAGCAGGACAAAAGCGGAAGGGATCATATACTCCGGCAGTCGTTCAGCCAGAAACGTTCGCAGATTGTCAACCGTGCATCCCTCCTCGACTACCACATATGCTACCAGTTGACGTTCACTCGCGCGCGACTCGTGCGCAATCACTGCAGCATTGTGCACCGCAGGGCACTGGCGGAGCGTCGCTTCGATCTCAGCCGGCTCGATACGGTAGCCCCGGATTTTGACCTGATCATCGATTCGCCCCAGAAACTCGACATGACCGTCAGGCAGCCAGCGAGCCCGATCTCCTGTCCGGTAGATACGGCAACAGCCTTCGCGCAGTCCCTCGACCAGGACGAACTGTGCATTCGTCAGATCGGGTCGATTCAGGTAGCCACGCGCCACACCAGCACCGCCAATGCACAATTCGCCTGGCACGCCGATCGGCGTCGGCTGCAGATGTCGGTCGAGAATGTAGACCTGCACATTGTCGATGGGGCGTCCAATCGGCATCACCGCAGGCGCAGGACCATCCGCCAGCGGGTCTGGCTCGAAGAATGTCGTCGAGATCGTCGCCTCGGTCGGACCATAACTGTTCAGCCAGCGCACACGAGGACCGGCGCGACGTCGAAATGCGGCATAAGCCGCGCCGGAAGCTGCTTCTCCACCAGGGGTGACAAGTCGCAACGAGGCGGGAAATGGCAACTGTGACGTCTCCATTGCCTCGACCCATAGATGCCAGTAGGCAGTGGGCATGTCGAGAATGGTGATGCCATAGGCATCGATCAACGCACCCAATTGCTGCGCTTCGGGCAACGGATCGGGTCGCAGCGCCAGCGTTCCGCCAGCCACAAGGATCGGTAGGATTTCTTCGAGCGCCATATCGAACGCCGGGCTGGCTACTTGCAACAGACGATCATCGGGCGTCAATCCGAACAGGCGAATGATCGCCAGGTTGTGGTTTGCCAGACTGCGATGCGTCACCACAACCCCTTTAGGTGCGCCGGTCGTGCCCGAGGTGTAGATCAGATAGGCGGCATGCTCAAGCTGGACATTGGTTGCAGGATCATCGAGTACGGCGCTCTCTTCGAGCGACTGTGCATCGATGAGCATGACCAGGATGCCGAGCTCGTCGCAAACAGCGGCGATCTCCGCCGTCATTGCGCTGCGGTTGGCGACCACAACAGCAGGGCGTGCATCACTGAGCATATAGCGAAGGCGCACTGCCGGTGTAGCCGGGTCAATCGGCAAAAAGACCCCGCCCGACTTGAGACTGGACAGCAACGCTGTCACGAACTCCACCGAACGAGTGCATACAGTTGCAACAACAACTTCGGGACCAACACCCGCCTGCCGCAACCGGTGCGCCAGACCGTTAGCGTACCGGTTCAATTCACGATAAGTCAGCTGCTGT
Source organism: Roseiflexus sp. (assembly GCA_041641515.1). Taxonomy (GTDB): domain Bacteria; phylum Chloroflexota; class Chloroflexia; order Chloroflexales; family Roseiflexaceae; genus Roseiflexus. The sequence continues at coordinate 169 of JBEPYG010000238.1, read as the reverse complement.
TCACCGTGGATGAGCGCAGGTGCATCGGGCGCTCGCCGAACCTGTTGCTGAAACAGTTCATGCACGCACTGATCGGGCAACGGTGCGTCTGTCCGGTTCCACTCAACCAGAACCTGGCGGCGCTCCCATTCACTCAGCAACGGCAGGCGCTCGATGGGACACTCAGGAT
>JBEPYG010000237.1:0-7375 GCA_041641515.1 Roseiflexus sp. | reverse complement strand
ATGAGATTATGAGATTACGAGATTATCGTGTGCTTCATTCGCACATCTCACACGTCACATTATTCCACACCCCATATTTGCACATTCCGCGTTCCCACGTTCCCTGTGCCCATGCCATCCCCGCTGTCAACGATTGGAGCACGCATAAACGAATGCGGTCGCGCTCCGTGCACCACTGTCTCCGCCCTCGCGCGCCTGCGCTCACGTTCCCACATTCCGCGTTCCCACGTTCCCACGTTCCACGTTTCATTACCGTCGCGCTTCTATCAGTGTCATGATCGATTGGCGCAACCGTGACAATCGCACGTCCATTCCCTCCGGTCGCAGATAGAGATCCTCACGAATAATGCCGACATCACGGCGGATCTGCGCGATAGGATCGCGATCGGCATCGGCAGCGCGCGCATATGCCTGCGCCAGCGCATCATCAATAGATGTCAGGGTCTGCTCGACGCGCGTCAGCTCGTTCGAGCGGAGCAATGCTTCAGCATCCGCCAGATGGTTGAGCGCGCGCATCAGGTAAATCGCGGCCCACAGACGGTCGTCCTCAGTGCGGAGATCGATCACCTCCTGGCGCGTTAACGCAGCCGCCAACGGCGCGTCAGTCGGCTGCGGGGAAGGCGAGAGGCCAGCGGTCGGCGATGAAGCGACGGTTGGCGCAGTTGAGAGCTCCGATGTCGCGACCGCTGTTGGGGATGGCAGTTGTCCCGAAGGAGGTGTTGTTTGCGGCAGGAAGCGCTGAACACCCAGGGTCAGGAAGACTGCAGCAAGCGCAGTTATTACATGGGGTAACGCTGCCCGCAGCAGGCGCACTACACTCCAGCGCGATGCGCCTGACGGCGGAGAGACATCGGGGCCAGCACTCGTAACAGGGTCAGACACGAATCGCGGTTACTTCTCGATCTGCGCCGTGAGCAAGATCGCCTGCGCAATTTCACGCATCGACTTGCGGGTATTCATCGAAAGCTGCTGGATCTTGCGGAACGCCTCGTGTTCCTTGAGCCCCTGCGTATCCATCAAGACGCCTTTCGCACGCTCAACCAGTTTGCGCGTTTCCAGCGTCTCTTTCAGATCGTTGATCTGCTTATCCATCTCGCGGAACTCGTTGTAGCGCGCCAGTGCAATCTCGATAGCCGGCAGCAATTCGCCCTCATGGAACGGTTTGACCACATAGTTGACAACGCCCGCCTCGCGCGCACGATCAACCAGTTCTCGGTCCGAATAGGCAGTCAACAACAGAACTGGGGCAATCTTCTCCTCGGTCAGAACCCTAGCTGCCTGAATACCGTCGAGTTTCGGCATTCGGATGTCCATGATCACCAGATCGGGGCGCAATTCGCGCGCCAGATTAATAACGCTGACGCCATCGCCTGCTTCGCCAACCACCAGATACCCTAAGCCGACCAGCGTCTCTTTGAGGTTCATTCGGATAATCGACTCATCATCCGCAATCACCAGGCGCAACTGCTGAGACATCGGTCCTCTCCTCTATGTTAGCATCCGCTGCCAGCATGGAACAGGAGGCAGCTAGCATTTTCTCAACCGCACTGTATTGTTGCAGTGTCAGAGTATAGCATACTGGAAGAGCGACGGTCAAGGTAACTGCTCACGATTGGGGGTTCGGATGAAGCTCCCAAAATCAAGAATCGGCGGCGGTATAGCTTTCGCAAGCGCTATGAGACGTCGCACCGCCGACGCAGAAACACTATGTTTGCGGTAAGAGCCTATCCGAATAACGCAGGATACCGAAAAACCGCATCCTGAGTAACGCGTATCGAAGGGGCGGTTTTTCAGATAGGCTCGAAGAGTGAACACGTACCGGTCAAGAATTGCGATGGCGTCGATCCTGATGCATGATATACTGAAAAGCACGCTATTGAAGGAACAACGATGAGCCCGCTTCCTGAAGATCTTGATCTCATCACACTCCGGCGCCAGCTCGACACCCGCATTATTGGCGTCACGATCATGCGCTATGAGCGCGTGGCGTCGACGAACGACATCGCCAGAGACCGTGCACGCAACGGCTATCCCGAAGGGCTGGTCGTACTGGCAGAAGAACAGTCAGCGGGGCGTGGTCGCCTCGGGCGCAGCTGGGTGTCGCCATATGGCGATGCGTTGCTGCTATCAATCCTGTTGCGCCCGGTCTGGCTGCCGCCAGGTGAAGCGTTCGCGCTTACTATGATGGCAGGCGTGGCGCTGTGCGAGGCGGTCGAACGCGTCGTTTCGTCGCCGGTTCAACTGAAGTGGCCCAATGACCTGTTACTGTTCGTCGATGGTGAATGGCGCAAAAGCGCAGGCATTCTGACCGAGGTGAGCGTCACCAGCGATACGATCGAGTGGGCGATCGTCGGGATCGGGGTGAATGTCAACCAGGCGCCCGCTGGCGCAGTGAACGGGCGCAATCTACAGCAGACGGCGACATGCATCAGTGCTGCAGCCGGTCGACGCATCTCCCGTAGTAGCTTGCTCGAAACACTCCTGACGACGTTCGATGAACGCTATGCGCAACTCCAGTCAGGGGAACGCGGATTGCTGTTCAATGCCTGGCGCGCGCGCCTGGCGCGCATGGGCGAACCGGTGACTGTGACGCTGCCCGACGGCGAATTGCGCGGCATCGCTGAAGACGTCGCTCCCGACGGCTCGCTGCTGCTGCGCGATGCAGATGGTGTTCTGCACGCAGTGCACACCGGCGACGTGGGGTTTTGATAAGGGCGAAGGCGGCAGTTACGCAAGAGGTGCGAGATGACGGCATGGCGCTGGCGCCGTGTGGGTAGACATGACCGTCGCTGATGTGCGGCTCATCGGAACCGATCACTCACCGGCACAACCACCAATCGACGATTGCGCGCTGCTGGAAGGTTCTTCCACGCGGCGTCGAAAGCGGTTCGTGCCGGGGATCGGTTCCATCACCACGCGAGGACGTGGCATAAACAGGAGATCGAGCGCTTCACGGACCGTCACCTGATCGTTCACCAAAGCATATATCTTGGCGATCCGCAGTGCCGTTCGTTTGCTCGTCCGTCCGACTCGCAGAATCCGCATATAGGTAGCGTAGGGCAGACCAGTAAGCCGGCAGAATTCGCTCGGCGTTGGAGCAATAGCGGCAATGCGCACCTCAAAATCAGGACGCGGCGCATAGGTTTGTGCAAGTTCGTATGGATGTGGCATGACTCCCACGCGCTTTCCATCAGAAGACCAGAACAGTGCAGTCAGGCGACGAATTTGTAGCCCAGATTACGCACGGTGATAATATGACGCGGCGACTCGCCGTCCTGTTCGATCTTGGCGCGCAACCGGCGAACATAGACGGCGACCAGATTGCTTTCGCCTTCGTAGTCGTATCCCCACACCTTGTTGAGAATCTGGCTCGGGCTCAATACGCGCCCTGAGTTCTGCATCAGGTAGTAGAGCAGGCGAAATTCAATCGGCGTGAGCACAATGCTGCGACCATCTTCGAACAGAACGGTATGCTCGATCGGGTCGAGCGTCAGTGGTCCCTGCGAAATTCGGGTTACGGGGTTGACCATATCGCTGTTGCGCCGCCGCAGCACCGCTTCGACGCGCGCCAGCAGCTCGGCTGGTTCAAAGGGCTTCACCAGATAATCGTCACCGCCGATCTGCAGACCGGTGACGCGATCCTGCAACTGCCCGCTGCCTGTGACAAAAATAATCGGCACATCTGACATCCGGCGGATCTGGCGGCAGATGTCGAAGCCGCTCATCTTCGGCATACCTACATCGAGTAACACCAGATCAGGTGAACGCTGCTCGATCGCCTGCAACACCCCTGTTGCGTCGTAGGCTTTAATGACTCTGTATCCGGCATCTTCGAGCAGAAAGGAGGTCAGCTTGACACTCGCCAGATCATCGTCAGCCACCAGGATCTCCATGAGCGTCTCCTTACGCTGTACAACAACTAGATTCCCTATAGAGATAAGCACCGTATCGAGTTTCAGTATACGGCGGTGTATTACCAAAACATTACAAAGATGTCATCTACGACCACGTTCACAGGAGCACAACTCATGGACAATGCAACCAGAGGACGGGCGCGGCGCAACCGGCGCCCAACCGAAGACGAGCGATTGCTGGCGCGTCCTCGCGCCAACACCGATTTTCTGAGCACCGACACATGGCGGGTGCTGCGCATTATGGGAGAGTTTGTCGATGGCTTCGAGGCGCTGGCAGATGTTGGTCCGGCTGTCACGATTTTCGGGTCAGCGCGCGTTGGACCTGATGATCCGCTCTATCAGACGGCAGTCGATGTGGCGCGAACTCTCGGCGAGGCGGGATTTACCATCATTACCGGCGGCGGTCCCGGTATCATGGAGGCGGGGAATCGCGGCGCACGCGAAGCCGGGGCGCGCTCGGTCGGGCTCAACATCGAACTCCCCTTCGAGCAGCACCTCAATCCGTATGTTGATACTTCGGTGACGTTTCGTTATTTTTTTGTGCGAAAGATGATGCTGGTCAAATATGCCCAGGCGTTCATTATCTTCCCGGGTGGCTTCGGAACGCTCGATGAACTGTTCGAGGCGCTGACCCTGGTGCAGACCGGGAAAGTGCGCAATTTCCCGATCATCCTGTTCGGTAGCGCCTACTGGAGCGGACTGCTGACCTGGCTACGCGAAACGGTGCTACCCGCACGCAAAATCGCAGCTGCCGACGTCGATCTGCTGATCGTCAGTGACTCGATCGAGGAAGTGCGCGATCTGATTGTGCGATCGACATATGATGCGCAGTGGCGCGCTGGAACCGAAGCGGCAGCACAGGAAGTCACCCGTCGGGTTTTGGCGCGACGATCCGACCGAGATGAGACTGGTGGAAACGACTGACGGTTGCAGGTGGCAGGCGGATGCACGGCGACGCGCGGTCGTACACCTGTGCGCAGGGTGTATGTTGAACATTCCAGAAGGAATGTGAGAGCCTATCCGAATAACGCAGGATACTGAAAAACCGCATCCTGAGTAGTGCGCAGCGTGTATCGAAGGGGCGGTTTTTTCGGATAGCCTCTAGGGGCAACGGCACGCGCGTCCCACCCGCCTCCACAGTCACGCCTGAAGGAAAACGGCACGCACCTTCCGCCCGCATCCGCATACGCACCGGAGCAACGGCGCTCCTCCCGTGTGATACCAATTCCCGTTGATCGCGCTGCACGCGATTTCAGGCTTTGTGATGCCAGAAGCAGTATTCCACCATCAACAATCCAAAGGCGTAGTACCACAAGCAACCTATAGATGTAGTTTCCCAAAATCTAAAATCCGGTATGATGTCACCCGACCCCCGCCTGAAAGTCCAGCGTCAGACGAACGCCCAGCTGCGCGTAGATCGCCTGTGCCAGCGGCCAGGCATCCGGCGTGATGATCGGGTGGTCATCGACAGTATCAACCGTCAGACTGCGCAGCAGACGGTGATGCGGCGGCGGCAACGGCTGCCGCGGAAGTGCAATGCGCTCTCCATCACATCGCGCCGTCAGGATCGGCGTTGTCGCCTGTGCATACCCGTGAAGCAGCGCTTCGGTCTCATCGATCGCATGCAGCGTCGCGCCTGCAGCAACCAGCGCATAGCGCGGCACGCCACGTCCTCGCCGCCGCCGGATGACCTGTCCCTGACGTACCAGGCATCCATCGAGTCCATTACGCGCTTCGACCGGTACAGCAACCCAGTCGAGACGCTGAGGATCAAAGACGCTCCAGCGCTCGCCACCGGGCAGCGGATGCCAGGAGGCGCTCCCCACAGGAAGCGGCGGCGGCAGCGAGGGCAATGCGCGAATACGATCCTCGAGTGTGCGCACACGAAACCCACGCTCGCGCAGTCGCGCCAGCAACCCCTCACGCCGCCACGAGCGCAGCGTGAACAACCGCCCGTCCAGGTCGCCCTCACGCTTCAGCAGCGTACTGGCGCGCGTATCGCGCACAACGAATCGCCCCGGAGCGATTTCGTCAATGTCATACCGTTGGTCTGCAGATTTCATACGTCACGCGAAGGCGCCCTTTATTTATTCACCTTCGTTCGAGCTGGTTACAACGATACTAGCAACGTTTGCCTCGCGATAGCGACGATCGGCGGCAATCAGATCATGGTGGATCTGCGCCATCTCGACGAGATGCGCCCGTTCGTGTGAAATCAGCCAGTTCGCCTGATGCAGCAGATTGATGATGCCGTACACCTCATGGCGACCTTCACGATGCCAGGCGGCGCTGGTCAATCCGCGTAGCAGGTTCAACGTCTGTGTGCGCGTCGCATGGTAGGCGTTGAGTACGGCATCAACCGGCTGATCGCGATACACCGCTGCAGATTCGAGCGTCGGCGGATGCGCAGGCGGCAGCGTCGGTTGATCGGTTTCGAGGAGCAACCAGGCGCGCTGGCGAAAGATTGCGTCCATGTCAGCAAGATGACCGATCAATTCCTTCAATGACGGTGTGGCATCATTCAGGCGACGTGCGAGCATATCGTCGTCGAGACCCGCCACAAGGGTGCGCAGCGCATCTTCCGTCTGTTCCAGAAATGCCATAATCGCATGCGGACCAAGCGTTCCCATCGCTTCAATGGCACGAAATGCCTTGTGCGCTTCGGGGACTGCGCCACAGTTCCGACAGGCGCCTTCGAGCGCGCCTTCACAGATTTCGCCGCATGTCGTGCAGACGAACAGATCGCCAAGCTCACTGGCGCGCAGGTCGCGATCCTCACCAATGGCGCGCTGCGCTCTTGCGAGCAGTTCCCGTGCAAACGGCGTTACGCCGGTGATCCGATCCGCGGCGATATCGCCAATGACGACACCGGAAAACGCACCGGTGACATTCTCAGCCGTCGATCGCACCCAACCCAGACGAGCGAGCGCATTCCCCGCGCGTGCCAGACGCGCGGCGCTCAACGCATCGAACAGACGCGCAATGTTGAAACGTCGCTCCCGACGCGCACGTTCAGCCCAGAGATGATATGCAACATGCCCCATGCTTGCCAGGGCGAACATCTGACGCGCTTCGCGATCGGAGTCGGTCATATATACGCCTGTACTTCTTCACCCTGTCGCACCCAGGGTTTGTGCGTCGGCGGGACGACGCGCCGTGGCGCCTGCAACATCTGCACCGCCGCCGCCGCCTGTTCTCAGGGCATCCCCCGACCATGAACAGGGACTCTTCCTTCAACCAGATCGTCCAGGCATGCATTGTACCTCATTTCCGGGGGCAACGGCAGAACTGGACGCCGTGCGCGACTATCTGCAATCCAAAACTCCGATCTGAAGCTGGTGTTCAGACGCATCGTGAACATGGTGTTTTTGCGTCGGCGGGGCAACGTCTCAGGGCGCCTGCAAAAGCTATCCCGCCGCCGCCGCCCGAACCCCTGATCGTGAACAGTGACAATCTGAAAT